>NZ_SNUI01000018.1:0-9797 GCF_012027375.1 Thermococcus sp. LS2
TTTTACGATAAGACCTTTTGCTCACTGCTAGAGCATAATCCTGAACTGGTTTAATAAGTCCAAGGTTACGAAGTTACGAAAAACGCCCAATTGTATTCATTTACACATTCTTCGTAACCTCGTAACCCTAAACCTCTTGCGGGATCATTGGTGATTGCTGAACCTTAAATTCTATTGTATCTAGGAAGCTTCCATCTAAAACCTTGACTATAACAAGTTCTTCTTTTGCCCGAGTCATTCCAGACGCTCTTTACATAAACTTTGACAAGACATTCTATATTATTGAGAAAGAGGTGGAGAAGGCTCTTAACATGTGGGCTAATCTAGCGCAGACTTTTTCAATAAATGAAATTGCCCCTGTGAAAGCGGATAACGTCGTTTTGAATGAGTTTTACACTGTGGCCCTTTATCATGAGCTTTTGAGGGAAGTACTGCGTGAGGACAGGAAGCTCACTTTTATTGGCAATGAGGCTCGGAAATACACTAGCAGAGAGCTTAGGGAGTTAGCAAGGGCTTTGTTGAGTGGGAAGGGTGCGCTCTTTGAGCTGGAATTCTTGGCCAAGGTAGAGAAAAAAGAAGGCGAAAACTTAGTTTTAAAGAGGTTCCTCTTTGTGCCGCTGGAGAAGAGCTTAGAGTTCCTCTAAATCTTCCCACTTTTCGAAGAGCTCTTCTTTCGTTCTGTCATGGAGTTCTTCAAAGACTGTTCTCCAGTCTTTTGTGAGTTTGATTAGCCTACGAGGTCTATTTCTTGGATTCTCTACGAGTCTCGTTTCGATAATCCCAAGTTTGAACTTTGGGATGTGTTGAGGAAGAGAAGGGAAACTCAGGGAAAAGATTAAAGTTTGAGTAGATTATTTTATCATTGTATCCTTTTATTATTTTATGCTTGCATCATTTTATCATTCTAACCTTTTCTCCACTTCTCTCCCCTATTACAAATACACCATTCACCACTAAAGTTTCTAGTATTACCCATCAGCTCATCCTAACAGTATCGATTAAAACAAAGAAAAAACCGAAATAGGAATCTCACTATCCTTGATTGTTATTCTTCGAGAATCTCGCTTCAATTATTTTAACCCATTCGTGCTGGTTAATGGTGTTCTCTAATTGCTCAACTTCTGAGTTCTCCTTTAAAGCATTATAGACTTCCTTAATTGCTTCAACGTTTCTTTCAGTAAGTTCTTGGAACTCTTTTTCATCGGTGAGCTTTCCAAGCTGTTTTCTGTGATACAAGTCAATCCACTTGTCAAACTCTATTTCCTTCAAGAGCCCCGAAATTGCATCTAAGAGGGAACTTCCAAGCTTAGGGTATAAGACATCTCTAAAGTATAACTCATAAACAATGTAGTCTTTGAGCTTGTCAAACTGTTCAAAGGCTTCTTTGAAGAATTTCTCATTCTCGTCCTCGTACTTCATATACCTGAGGAACGTTAGGTAGTCGGCTATCGTTTCAAGAACTTTCTTCTCGTTTTGGCTTGGAACGACTATTGGCAACCTTCTGATTTCGGGCATTGTTACATTATTAGATGCCGAAAACATGTGATATACCCAGTCAAGTAAATGGGAATTGAATAATGCTAATAGATACTTCAAGCTTATTTTGGTATCCCTCACTATCATGAAATCAAGAGCATGAGTCAATACAACATTTTTTGGAACTAACGCAAACCTCAATCTCGGTATTAATGCTTTATTTACAACTGCTCTCCATCCTAAACGCTCTTCCTTCATTTGCTGGAGTACGTTAGGGTACTTCTGTCCCAATTTCGTGAAGTTCTTTACCCATCTCGGCTTCGGCCCGTTGGGGTCAAGGTTAACGAAGAACCTGTCAAAGTGTATTCCCTTCACGAGGAGGACCTTGGGAGTATCCGGTGTATCGCTTAGGAATTCTTTATCCTTAGTCTCATTGATATCTCCTTGCTTTACAATTGGATCAAGTGAGTTTACTTTATCGAATTTTGCTAAGAACTCTAGTATTTCCCACTCTTTCGGAGAAGTTACTAGAGGAATAACGTATTCATTGAGAGTCAATTTTGCTAAGGCAGACTTTTTGACTTTGATGAAAGTTAATGAGGAAAGGTCCTTTACTTTATCTTTTCCAATATTCGTTCTCAGCTCGAATTCGTAATCATTGCTTTTTCTCTTTGCATACGTTACTATGCACACTGCTTGTGTAACACCACTGCCCCTGAAAACTCCAGTTTTCTCTGGAAACTCGAGAATTTTCTTCACGGTGTAATCTTCAAACATACTCCTCCTCAAGGAAACTGAGGTCGAATCGTTTAGGAACGGCGATGGAAATATCATACCAAAATATCCACCATCTTCAATCAGTTGGCTTGTACGTTCAAGGAAGACCTTGTAAATGTTAACCTTTCTACCATCGTTCTGGTGCTTGTATAACTCTCTGTAAATCTTCGAGGCTAATATTGCGGTATCTTTGTCTTTTATTATTTTATTTATCTCCCCATACGGTGGATTCCCTATGACGATGTCGAATCCTCTGTACTTTCCTTCACCAGTACCATCAAACTTAAAGAAGACCTCCGGGAACTCGAGAATCCAGTGGAAGTGTCCAAGCTTTTTACCTTCCCTGAGCTCCTTCTCAGTCTGAGGATTCTCAAGAATCTCTAGAGTCACTTCCACTCCCTTAGACCTGAGGTAGTTTATAAGCTCCTCAGTCAGGTATCTATCAAAGACCCTGTTTATATCCTCAATCAATTCAGCAATCTCAAGGACGACATCTGAGTTAAGCGACACTAACAATACCTTGTTCAGCTCTGACTTGAACTTCAGGACATCAAGAACTATGTCCCCAGACAGTGTCCTATCCCTGTACTCGAGAATCCTTTCAGCTAGCTTCATGACTTTTGTTCCAAGCTTTTTATCCATATTCTCAAAGTATTTCCTGAGCTCAGGTTTGTTCTTGATGGAGTCATAGAATCCAAGGTATCCAATCCTAGTGCGGCGTTTTTCTTCTAAGGGCTTAACTTTTGGTTTATTAAGGAACCCCTCAAGTGTTAGTTGGATTTGTTTCTTCTCAGCTTTCTCTATAATCTTCTCGAATGGTGAAACATCAATAAACCCAATTAAGCTGTTGCCCTGGCGTAAATTGAAATGAACGTTGGGGAATCTCACATAGCGCTTACCCCTTCTGAAGTGCTCGGCAATGCTGATGAACAATCTAGCCCTAGCGATTTCGACTGCCCTCTTGTTGATGTCTACGCCGTAGATGTTTCTGGAAACAATTATGTAGAACTTTAAGTTCATCTTAAACTCATCTTCATCCTCGATGTCGAGCAGGTTAATGGTTTTAAGATTGCCATTCTCATCAGTCACCAAAATTGTGAATCCATCCCTATTTAGGTCAAAATCCCTGACTATATCCCTAATTCTCTCATAAATCTCTACTAACACTTCAACGGCCCTTTCCAAGAAGTGTCCGCTTCCACAAGCTGGGTCAAGGATTTTAATGCCCCCCATTGTATTAAACAGGAATCTAAGCCTCTCTTCGCATTCAGTTTTTCTGCCTTCTTGTACCATTCTTTTGCACTCTTCAAAAAAGTCACTTAACCTCTTATACTCAGTTCCAAACTTCTCGTTGATTTTATCAAGCAAATATGGTTCCACGGTCTCTTTGGCAATATATTCCGTAATCTCTTTTGGGGTGTAATATGCCCCAGTTCCCTTCTGCAAGTCTTTGGTCATGAGTTTCTCGAATATTGAGCCCAATACGATGTTATCAATTTCACCACCCTCTGTCCAGTCCCTGCTTTCAAATAGATTTAGGATTGGGACTTCTGCAGGGTCACTTATTCTCCTTGGGTCTTTCCTCTTGAGCACTTCAGTTTGTCCTTCTTTGTAGAATACATCATCCGGGATTTCCACATTGTCATATTTTCCTATTGATTCCAGAAATGGTGCCGGACCTGTAACTATAATATCCCCAAGGTTTACACTATCACAGCTAGAGGAACCATTTATTTGAGTATCACTCATTTTCTTGAATAGACACTTCAGGAACTCATAGAAGCTGTTGAATCCGTATTTCTTATAATCCTCAAACCGCTCAACGAGGTATTTCTGATTCCCATCAAGAAAGCCTTTCTCTTGGAGATACCAGACTATGAGTAGTTGCATCATCAATGTATCTGCAAACTCCTCCCTAGCTTCATCGTCAGTAAGCCTCCTTATGTTCTTTAGCAGGTTCTCCCTTGCCTTTGAGAAGAGCAGGTAGAATTCCTCAACAACATCACTCCTATCAAATAGCTTTTCCCAATTGTCCCAGTCTGATGGATCCCTCAACCACTCCTTAAACTTCTTTTTAAAGGCAGGCGTTATTCTGTCCAACGACTTCTTGAGTACTTCAATCTTTGGAGTTAGCCCTTCCATGACTCTCCGCATGAAGACAACGTAATTGTCGACAAAGAGGATGCCATACTCTTTTCTCCCTTCCCTACTCTCAACTATGTATGTGTGTTCCTCAAGCTCCTTCTTTAGACTAGAAACTGCTTCCTTGTATTTATCACCTTTTCTTACCACCAAAAGCTCAACTTCCTCCCCTTCCTCGTTAAGAACAAAGACTCCAGGTTCTGTTTCCCTATACCCTTTTTCTTTTAGGTATTTGATAAAGTTATCATAAGTTAATAGTTTTTCAATTGCAGTCATCAATACCACCACCCTATTATTTTGTAAGTCAGTTTTTTATCGATTTCACTACTGCCAAAATACTCCAAGATACTTCTGACAAGTAACGGAAAATTGGAGGGCTCGAGTTTGTTCCCCTTTATTTTTAGGGCTCCTTTTCTAAGGAGGAATTCTTTAAATTCCTTAATTTCTTTTGTGTTTAATTCGGCCCATCCAAGATAAGTCTTTGCACGCCTTACCTCTTCTTCGTCTATAGTCTTATCGAACCTTTTCTGCTTTGTTTGATATTTCAAGTACTCATACAACCTACCAAGGAGTCCTTTTTGCTTAAGTGATCCCCTATGTTTTGGCAAAATTTCATGCCTGAATAGAGTGTCGACTTTGTTAAGAAGTTCAGCGAGCTCACCAAAGTCCGGTTCTTTCTCTGAGGAAACTAGCTTAGCATTCCACAATTTCATAAATTCTCTGCAAGTAGTTTCTTCAATTTTTCCATCCCTATAGGCAACAACTTTCTTACCGACTCTCTTTTTGCCCCTATAAATCTCAAAGACTGCAAGTAGGGTGCCTCCCCCAACCAAAGTATAAATGGGGCTCCTTGATTTCAAAAGGGGCTGAATATCTTCAAAGTCCTCCTTTTTTAAGCCTAATTTATTTTGAACAAAGTCAAGGAGTTCAAACTCTGCCAATACCTCGTCGGGGATGCCACCTCTAATAAACTTGAAATCCTCACCCATTGAGACTTCCTCAAGTTGGCTAAGCTTTAATTCGGCGAAGCTCTTCAGCCTCTCACCAAAAGTCTCAATTGATATTTCCTCATCTGGACTCAGGATATAGAACTCCTTTCCAATCAGTAAAGTTATGTCCTTAATCTTCTCCTGTAATTTGGCCAACAAGCCCAAAGACAGTTCAATCTCTTGAACTGGAACAAAGTTCTTAACAAAGACATCTTTCGTGCTTCCAATTCTGTTAACTCTTCCGACTCTCTGGACAATTATCATTGGGTTCCATGGTAGGTCATAGTTAATGACCCCATCGGCATCCTGCAGGTTGACACCTTCACTTAAAGAGTCCGTTGAAATTAACACCATAATTTCGCCGTATTTCTCCACGACATCTGACCCATTGTTTGCCATCGGGGCAAAACGCTTTATTATTCTCTCTTTCTCTTCAATGCTTAGTTCTCCTGTAACTAATCCTATTTTTAGTCTCCCACGTTTTGTATCGAAGAGATATGTTAAGGTTGAGCCTTGTCTTTCCGCCCATTTACGAATTGTATGATAGAGATAAACAGCAGTGTCCTTATATTGAGTAAATATTATGTACTTCCTTCCCTTCAGCTCATTATACATCAGCTCCTTTAACTTTTCAAGTTTTGGATCCCTATACTCGTATATTGGGCAGCGGCCTTCTTCACTTGCAACTTCCTCAATAACACGGGGTCTTCCGTTATCTTTGATTTTGATTGCCTCAATTCTCTCTTTCAGTTTTTCCATTATTTCTTTATCTTTCTTGAGCGCTTCAACGGTTCTCATTATTCCCAGTCTGAGCTTCTGGATAAGCCCATTCCTACTTTTAATATGTTCATAGAATTCATTCTCGTCCCGGAACTTGGGCAATGGCAGTTGGCTAGCTTCAACGTCATCTCCAAATCCTTTGGATAATATGTTTAATAACATCCTTAATTTAGGGGGATAGCGATACTCCTCAGAAGAAATGCCTTCCTCCTCAAGAATCTCCTGGACATCGTCTTTTCCAGCGATCTTGAGAAGTTCATTTCCAGTTTTATCCAGCTCTTCAATGAACTGTTGCACAGTTAAGAGGTTCATTTTCTTTGCCAGTCTTGATAAGGATTGATAGAACTGATTGTTTTTCTCATACATTTTTGTTAGGGTCCTCTCAAATGCAAATATCGAGCTCTCAAGACGCTTTGCAATCAATAGCTTTAGTATCGTGCTGATTGGAACCCGGACAAATTCTTCTTCAACTTCCTCAGGCTCCCCCTCAAATAGTGAGGAGCTTGAATTCCCAATTATTACATACCCACTGGTATAAATCTTTGTATATGCAAACTCAAGAGCTTCAAAGTATTTTTCTATGTCTTTTAGAAGACTCTCATACTCCCTATACGCCGGGACATCGGTGTATGTAACTTTTTCAGGCTCCGGCTCCTTGAACAGCAATTCTTTGTCACCGACTTTTATTTTTTCACCCTCCCTAAAGGTCTCCTGAATATACCTCCTAGTCCTCAGTATCATAACTTCATCGAGGACTTTCTCCTTGATTTCTTGAGCCTTTTTACGGAGTTCGGGCTCATATTTTGGATTTTCCTTCCACTTTTTCTTCAGTTCTTTGAATTCATTGAAAAGCTGAGTCACGTTTCTCCCCCTTTCCTTGAAAGTCGAGAAGAAGTCATCCGAGAACAACTTAATTAGATTGTAGATATCCCATATCGTGTTGTTTAACGGTGTAGCAGTTAGCAAGATGAATTTGTTCTGGAAAGTCTTCTCATCATCTTTGAACCTCAGCAAACGAGCATTCTTCCATCTCTTTGTTTGTCTATTTCTGAATTTGTGGGCCTCATCAATCAGAATTAGGTCATATTCATAGTTCAAGCCCATTTCTTTAATTTCGCTCTCGTTTAAATTACTGAATATCCCCAACGACATTAAGCTGACTTCACCAAGCTTCACGACGCCATTTGCAACTTTCTGGTAAATCTCATAAGTCTTGTATCTCTCAGTTTTGGATGGAACCTGCTTTGACCATACCCTTCCGGAGAAGAAGTAACCACTATGGAACAACAAATGCTCCCATTGAGGAATAAGTGAAGGAGGAAGTATTAACAATACTTTTCTCTCTTTTTTAATTCCATAATTGTTTGGATCCCACTGAGGAAGCTTGCCCAGCATGTATTCTTCAATTATAGTTGCCCCAATAAAGCTCTTACCTAGACCAACAGAATCAGCAATAATAACCCCATTATGCTTATTTATGATATCAATCGCATTAATAACGCCTATAAGCTGAAATTCAGCTAAGATGTCTCTCTTTTCTATCGGCTCAATCCTTCCATCAAACCATTTCCACACGAGTAGTTTGAAGAGTTGCTCTGGTGTTACAAACTTTCCAATATTAATTCCGGATTTTTGACCAACTTTAAGTATCCTCAAAAGCTCCTCTTTAAAGTCTTCACTCTCCATCCAAAGCTCATCGAACCATTTGTTTAATTCTATAATTGCCTCCCTATCTGTAAACAAAACATTGAGCTCTTTATTTTCTGCTAAACCAGCTCTTGTAAAGTTTGAGGAACCAACTATTGCAACTCCTGGAGAACTTCCAAGTTCGTTACATAACTCTTCAGGATGTTCTAAGAACAAATACAACTTTGCATGGAGTTTTCCATTGTTATATATTTTTATGTTCACTTTGTTATCCTTTATGAGATTATAAAGTTCATTCAGTTTTCCTTTATCTTTTAGTTCAGATAACTCCTCCATAAGCTGAGTTTTTAGTTTTAGCTTGTATCCTTTTTCAATTTCTTTGGCTGTTCCTTCTGTTGTCTCATCTCCCATTATAATTTTTAAGAATTCATTTTTGGGATTTTCAGGCATGCTTTCTTTTATTAGATCCCACCCACTTAAAAAGAAGTAACCTAATGCAAATTTCGCCTCTTTACTCTTCTTTAGGTGTTCTTTAATATAGTCAGCAACTTTTCGGGTAGTATTATCAATTATTACAACCATGCGCCTCACCCGATACTGTTAGGATGAGTGTTTTGGCGTTATCTTCAACAAAACCACCTTATCCTAACAGTACCCATGAAATCATCAAGAGTCTTCACTCGATATCACCCTGCGAATACTGTTCAATAGTTGAAGTCAATCTTTTGAGAACCTCTCCCCAAGATATTTTATCGTAAATTGCCCATTTAATGAAATCATCAGTATGAAGCCTTAGTATCTTAAGAAATGTCTGCCATTTAATTCCGTGCTGCTTGAGTTGGTCCTTCCAAGCATCCCACAGAAACTTAGGAAGCTTGTTAAACGTCCATACTGCCAAGGAATCCCAATCAATGTTACTCTCTGGCCCCATACTTCTCCGAGTATTCCTGATGAATTCCTTTATTTCAATCGGCTCCTCAATCTTTGGCAACCTCATAACCATCTCCCTATGTGGATATGTAGATACCCACTTAAAAATTTTTGGTCTCCCTGTCAAGATAAGGTTTTTGGTATTACCCATCAGCTCATCCTAACAGTATTCTTTAGAGCATGTGTTATGTTTAAATTGTCCTGATTTAAAAATATCATGTGGTGAATGAGGTGCCTGAGATAAAAGTACAAATTCCTAACAACATACCTCTTCAAGTTATTAAAAGGAGAATTGAAGAGGTTATAAAAGAGGAAGAGTTGAAATGGGCTCTCTTTGAGAAATCTAAGGAAGAGCTTTCCTTAACTGAAGAGGATTTAGAAGAACTAGAAAAAGTAAGGGAAGAAGCATGGAAGGAAGCAAAGAAAAAGTACGGATTGTAGTTGATACGAATGTTCTGATATCTGCCCTCCTTAAAGATGACTCAATTAACTGCCAAGATACTGAAATCTGGATTTTTTGAGATATTTTATCCAGAAGATGGATTAAAAGAGATAGAGAAATACAGGGAATATATTCTTTCTAAAAGAAGAAAAGTTCCCACCATGTCGTTATCTGTGCACTGTGTTCGTTTGAATGTTGGCTTGAGAGCACTCAAACAGCATTCAACACCCCACACTAAACCCTTTTCTTTTGAAACATTCTCCCATACCATTCTTTAATTCCATACCCCCAAAATTACCATTATTTATCCCTGTCCAACTTCTTATAAACTGACTGCATATAATAATCAAAATTAAAATCTCTCTTTATATTGCATTATATTTATGATGAGCCCGAGGAGAGGTTGGCAAGAGTGTGTCACCATAAGCTTGAGTTGCTTATCCTCTATGGTGATTCTTTATAGCCTGGTGCCATGGCTTTAGAAGTGAAAATTCATTACGAGGTTACGAGTCTACGAGTTTACGAAGGGTGTGCAGTCTTGTGCATTGTTCGTAGATTCGTGAACTCGTAGACTCGTATTGAATTTTTTGTGCTGTAATGAGTTTTCGCATGAC
>NZ_SNUI01000001.1:0-506361 GCF_012027375.1 Thermococcus sp. LS2
CACCAATCAGAGCGTATTTAAATCCTGCAGTGACTGAGTCACCCCTATCGCGATAGAACATTACTAAGGCATAAGCTGCTATACTCGTGACCTCAATCATGACGAAGAGATTGAAAGCATCACCCGTCAAGAGAACGCCTAATAATCCAGCCTCCAAGCCAAGATAGAGCGTGTAGTACCATTCTAAGCCCTCCTCATGCTCTAAGTAGCGGTAACTGTAGATTGCAATAAGGAACATTAATGCTGCTGTAACCAAGGCTATTAGAGCCCCCAATTTGTCAACCTCATACACAATTCCAATTGGAGCAACCCACTTGCCAAAAGTATAAACTAATGGAGTGCTTGAAGAGTAAACCAACTGGAAGAGCTTGAAAGCACTGATTAAAGTTAAACCAGTCCCCAAGAGGGCATAAGCTTGAACGATTTTTCTGTTTCCTTTAATTAAGATGGAGGTTAGTGGAAGTGCGAATGCAAAGACAATTGGAATGATTGGAGTTAAGCCGACTACGTTCATCTTTCATCACCTCACTCGAAAATCTTCTTTGCATATCTTTCAAAATCTTCGCAAATCTCCTTCTTGGCTTTTTCAGGATCTGTAGTAGTCACATTAATCCAGTTTACGTACATGTATTCGTCATCCAAATCAACGACTACAGTGCCGGGAGTGTTCGTTATAGAGTTCGCTACAAGTGTTTTTGCATAGTCTGTTTTCACATCGATTGGCACTTTTACAATTCCTGGATTATAGTTACCCGTGATTGTTCTAACCATGACATCAATGTGAGACTTAGTCTCGGCAACAATCATGTACCAGATGAAGTAAATTACAGCCCAAAGCCACCTGACTGGATTTAACGCCTTAGCATCCTCCTTAACTAAATACTTGCCCACAAGCAAGCCAACGCCAATGGCAACAATTAACCCAGTAACTAAGTCAAATGGCTTTACAGAGCCAGTGAAGAGGATGTAAGTGATGAATGCTAACAATGCAGTTGGGATTACACCCCTCATTGCTCACCACCCCTCAGTAAAGCGGGCAACTTTTTACCAATCTCTCTAGTGTCCACAGTCCCGTACAGGCGGTAGATTTGGATTATTGCAAATGCAATAAGCACGTTTACAGCCATTCCAATGACTACAGCCGTAATCACCAAAGCCTGGGGCAAAGGATCAACTGCCGTTGAAATGAATTGCCTCAAAGCGTCCTTAGAGAGTGAGGGCAAAATGGGTGGCGCTACTGGATAAATTAACCTATACCCCAGCAAAACTACAATCAAATTTGCCGTATCTCCAAAGATTGTCAGTGCAATGAGTTTTTTGACTAAGTTAGGCCTCCTCGCAATTCCATACAAGCTGATTACAATCGTGGCAAGCAAAGTTAGGATTATAACTGCCCAAATGAAGGCGATCATTGTCTCACCCCCAGAATCTTCTTGAATACTTTTTCTGGGATTGCTAAGAGCAAGAATACCGCTGTGAACCCAGCACCAACTGCTAGGAACTCAAAGAAGTTGTAGTAGATTAGTGAGCCGCCGATGAGCTGGCCATTAATTTCAGCTGGAAAGATTGGTTGATTCTGCATGATGAAACCACCACTGAGCAAGGGAACTAATGCTACGAGAACAATTCCTAGGAGACCAATGGAACGCAGAATCAATGCTCTCGTCTTATCGAGGCCATTCTCTTCGAGGGCGTACTTAGAGTAAGCTGCAATGATTAACAATGGTGCTACTGCTAGTGCTGAACCACCCTGGAAACCACCACCAGGAGTCAAGTGACCGTGCAATGCTATTGATGCTGAGACAGCCAAAATCATAGCAACAATTACTTTTGTGACATCCTTAATTACTAAAGTTAATCCTCCACTGAATTCTTCTAGTTTTTGCTTTGCTTCTTTTTCTTGCTTTTTGTTTAATCTGAAGAGTGTTAAGCTTCCAATGATTGCAAGGAAGAACACTGAAGTTTCAAAGAGAGTATCAACACCACGATAATCCCAGAGGATTGCAGTTACAACCTCAGGACTCTTTGCTGAGTAATCACCAAAGTAGCTGTTTTCTAAGTAGAATTCACCCAACGGTCTTAACTCAGTTTGCTGTGGGAGTTTTGGAGCAATGTAACAAGCTAACCCAAATATTGCGATGAGTATAATTATGAGTGGAATTAACCTTTTCATTTCACACCACCTCGTATCTTTCCGTCTTACTTACCACGAAGACCAATAATGCGGAATAGATACCAACTGCAATTGCTATGTATGCTAAAACAATGTCTGGTGCCATGAGAATGTAGAATGCAATGGCGTAAGCAATAGCTTGGACTGCTGAAAAACCAATTGCTTTAAGCAAATCCTTCTCTATTATGGCAAGGTATGAGAAGATTAATCCAATGAGGACTGTGATGAGGAGCATTAGTAAGTGGATTTCAATCATTCCCCCTCACCTCTGCTAAGTGATCCACCTTAGGCTCCCACTTGACAAGCTTAGCCTTATGAGCAGCATAAGCCAAAGCATGGGCACCAGCTGGTGCTGCGAGTAAGACAATTATTCCCGTGACAAAACTGGCTCCTGCAATGGCATACTTATGCGGCAGAAAGTCTGCCCCGAGTGCAAGAAAACCAACACCAAACAATGGAACCACTGCCCCGCCAATAGTACCAACGGTTGCAGCATGCAGTCTAACGTAAAAGTTCGGGAATTTAAGTAAGCCTAATGCTCCAAACAAGTCGCAGATACCACCAATGATTATCATGATTGCTCCCAAGTAGAATAAAATCTCGCTCACACTCCCACCTCCTTGCTAACCAAATGCTTTGCAATGTAAATATCCAACAAGTAAGCCCAAAGTGCCAAGGTTATTGCCCCACTGATCAAGAAGGCGCTCTTGAAGTAAACTGCCAATATGAGCATGAAAGCTGCTATATCAAAGGATAAACAATCAACAGCCAGAATTATGTCAACAATCGTGGGGCCCTTAAATGCCCTAACCGCGTAAATAATGAACGCTAATAGGTAAAGGGGAATGACAAATTTCATGAGCGTTATGAACGCACTTTCAAGCATTTTTCTCACCTCTCTCGTTGAAAATATGAAAAATGAAAGAGCCATCAGGCCTCAAAGGGTTTTAGTAACTTGTAAGCCACTATCGGAACTATGAAGTCGTAAAGTATTACTACAATTCCTGGAACTAAGGCGACCCATGGATTACTCAACTTTGCGCCAACGCTTAAGCCTAAAGCTTTCTCTACAACTGCAGCTATTGCACCTGGAATAATAACATTAACAACGAGTAATATCAAGCCAGCGACTATTGCAACATTAATGAAGATTGACAACAGCTCACTTGGTGTGATTTCGCCGTATTCGCTTCCTTTGTTGTAGCCAAGATAAAGATAAAGTAATGCTATAAATACAAATGCACCTATGAGGTTTCCGAAGGTTACATAAAGTAAGTTCTTAAAGAAGAACTCGCTGAAGCTTATGCCGTAGTACTGAAACTTTGCTGCTGATGCAAATATTCCAGCTGGAATTGCAAACATGTTCGCAATAGCGTGCTCAAATCCTATAGCCACAAAGGCAAAGATTGGGAACCAAATCACTATCGTTTGTCCAGCTATGTCCTTGTTCTTACTCTTGAGCCAAAGCCACACTGCTAAGTTAACGAGAAAGTTACATCCTATTGCAGCCCAGAACAAGTTCCATGGACTCCCCTCAACTTTGTGGAATGCAAAACCTAACACTGTGTCCACAAATGGATGCTTTAACAAGTAAGCTGATCCAAAAGTTGCCATAAAGGCCAAGAAAATTCCTCCAGCAAGGTTTCCTGCATAGACAATTAACCAGTTGTAAAGTAGACCGTTGAGTCCAAACTTCTTTCTAGCGTAGCCATATGTGACGAGTTGCGGGTTGCTCGTCCATAATTCAGCGCCACCTATGAGTATTGCTATTAAACCGATAGGGAAGACTGCACCTATGATAAGCTTTGCTAATGTCACATTGTTTATCCCGTACTTCACGGCATTAGCCATGTTAATGCCACTAGGTGAGAGTAGTTCAATAACGCTTTTCTTTACCAAGTATCCATTCTCTAAGAGGTATCTTGCGGGATAAAAGCTTGATCCTGTTGCATAGGCAAGCCAATATCCTATTCCAATCAGTATTCCTGCTAAGACTCCTGCAAAGAACAACCTATATGGTGTCTGGAACACCTTGTAAAGAATTCCTTCTGCAGTTTTCTCTATAGTTTCATCGGCATGTGCATAGGGTTCTATTTTAATCTCCTTTGAAACTGTCATCCTCTACCACCTCCTTATTTTTAACACCTGATCGCTTTCTAAATTCTCTAGAGCTTTGAGCAAGAGCTGCCTATCCCCCTCATCTAGTTCATCGAAGGGAATCAGGGGAGCATTGGCGAGCGTGATTTCTAATCCCCCCAAAGCTTCTTCTATTTTCCTAACGGTATCTTCACTAAGTTCACCAAGGTCTTCTTCAATTATGAAATCCCCTTCAAAGTGATCTAACACATAGCTGACATAGGAGCTAAATCCCATATACGACCGTTTTATTAGATGATAGCGCTTCATATTCTTCCTTCACCTTCCAATATTCGCTCTCAAGGAAGCGCATACAAAATGCTATTCTATGGTCTTTTTCTTTTGCACAATAATCGTTTATGAGTTCCCTAAGAACCTCTCTTGGGTTTTCGCTCTTTTTGGCCCTTTCAACGAGCTTTATGAAGTCGTCAAGAATTTTTTCCCTGTCGAAGTAACCAACAACATACCTCAATCTTTCTCTCAGTGTTAGCCTTACTCTTTCTTCAATTGGGTATTCTTGGAGCATGAATGGTGCAGTCTCTTCTATATAGTGCTCCTCTTTCATTTTCTTCTCAACTACGCCCAGCAACTGAGCAATTCCATAGAGAATTTCCTCTGGCCTTGGAGGACAGCCGGGAATGTAGATAACTGGGCCGACTTTCTCTCCCTGATCCTTGAGATCGGCAATAAGTTCTTCAATTCCTCCCCTTCTTGGATACTCTTTTCCTTCCCTCCCGCTTTCTGGTCTTCTGTATATTGGATAACCGTTGTAGAAGATTCCACCGCTACACGCGCAAGTTCCTACAGCAACAATTATCCTCGGCTCTGGAGGCATGGCCTTGATTGCCTTCTTCGCTGCATAATAACATTGCCTTGTCAGAGGTCCGGTTACGAGCATTGCATGAGCGTGTCTTGGTGAACCAATGAGCTTAACACCGAACCTTTCTGCATCGTAAAAAGGTGTGAGCAAGTCCAAAATCTCAATATCACAACCATTGCATGCACCTGTATCAAGGTGAAAGACCCAAACTGACCTCAGCTTTGGCTTCATTCTACCACCTCCTTTAAAGCCTCTATGCTCTTTTCTACTGTCACCTTTCTCCTACAGTCTCTGCAGATGTAGACTTTCTCTTCAAGCGCTTCCTCTTCTATGATCTCCTCTGGAATTATGTGGAGTGCTTTCTTCACTTGTCTTTCTGTATAATCAGCATATCTTCCGCAGACTCTGCATTTAACGAGCTTAAGCTCAACAACTTCAACAAAGTCTCTCTTATCTGGTGAAGCCGCTTCGAATTCTTGAGTTAGCTTAATCGCTCCAGGCGGACAGACCTCTTCACACCTCGCACATCTTATGCATCTTCCTATATCGAGAACTATCCTTCTCGTTCCTTTCTCATAGTCGTCAATTCTAAGCAATGCATCAGCGGGACAGACATTAACACACCCACCACAGCCAATGCATAAACTCGGATCAATGTGCGGCAACCCTCTGTATTCGGGAGGAGCCTCAATTTTGACAAAGGGATACTTAAGAGTCACCGCCATTTTCACAACCTCCTTGAGGCTTTGATTGAGAGTCTGTTGAACTCCTCCTCCCTCAAGATTCTGACTTTCCCAGTTTCTACGTCGATAATTTGCACTCTCTCTGTACATGAGTAACAGGGATCCATTGACGATATTATCAGTGGCGCATCCGCTATTGTATTTCCTCTCATCGCATCTGGAAGTGCTGGGAAGTTGTTGTATGAACCAGCTCTTGCTCTGTGACGGTAGACTCTGTTTCCTGGCCCAGTCATTACGTAGTGGATGTTCTCTCCTCTTGGAGCCTCAGTCATACCTATAGCTTCCTGATATGGTGGAATCTCTTTGTACTCAGCCAATATATCTCCACCAGGTAGTTGATCCAAAGCCTGCTCAATTATCCAGAGGCTTTCTCTAACTTCCTCAACTCTAACCAAGAACCTAGCTAGAACATCTCCTTCCTTGTAAACAGGAACTTTGAAGTCTAAGTCTCCATAGGCTGCATAGGGGTGATCTCTTCTAACGTCAAAGTCTCTTCCTGAACCTCTTCCAAATGGCCCATCAACGCTCCATTCACGAGCAAGCTTGTAAGGCAGGACACCAACTCCCTCACAGCGCTTTATGAATGTTCTTGTAGAGAACGTCTCTTCTACCCACTTTTCAAACTCTTCCTTAAGCGTTTTTAGTGTCTTATCAATCATTTCTTTCCTATAGTCGAGGAAATCTCTCCTAACTCCACCTACGAGATTTATACCGTACGTTTTTCTGTTTCCAGTTAAACGCTCCGCTAACCACATTACGGGCTCTCTGATTTTCCAAGCACGCATAAAGCCTGTGTCGTATCCTGCTAAGTGGCAAGCTAAACCTAAGTTCAAGAGGTGGGAGTGTATTCTTTCAATTTCAAGCATTATCGTTCTTATGTACAAGGCCCTTTCTGGAACTTCGATTTTTCCAGCTGCCTCAATTGCCTGACAGTATGCGGTTGAGTGTGTAAAACCACAGATTCCACAGATTCTCTCAGCTATAAAGCACACTTGATCACATGTTAACCTACATTCGCTTATTTTTTCAATTCCTCTGTGCTGGTAGAAGGTCCTAAGATCAACATCGACTATTTCTTCACCCTTAACGAAGAGCCTAAAGTGACCTGGCTCATCGAGTGCAACGTGATATGGACCTAATGGAAATACAGCTGCTCCGTTTGGTGGTTCCCTAAATGGATACTTGTTTTCTTCAGTAACTTCCCTCATTGGACTGTCAGTATAGTGGAAATCTTTTCTTAATGGAAAAACTCCTTCAGGCCAATCATCAGGAACAACTAACCTTCTTGGATCAGGATGACCAACGGGAATTACACCAATCATATCATAAGCTTCTCTCTCATACCAGTTTGCACCCTTATGCTGGGGAGTTATTGATGGAAACGTTGGGTCATCCTCGGGAATGTATGTCTTGATACCAAAGTAAACGTCGCCAGCAGCACCATTTATGCTGATCCAATAGATTAAGCTAAACTTTCCATTGAGGGGTCTCTCATCAGTTGCCACCATAGTTGAAAGCTGGGTCTCCTTCCACTCTGGATGCTTAAGGATGTACAGAGCTACTTCAGGCAAATCATTCCTATCAACTGTAATGATCCATTGATTGTAAGCGACTCTTTTTATCTCTTTGATCTTATCCTTAAATTTAGACTCAAGTTCTTTAACATATTTTAGTCTGACCTCATCCTTTCTTATTTCCTTCATGATCTCTTTGGTCTTACCCCTAATTTCATCACTCACAACACTCATTCTCACCACCCCAATGCTGCGATAATTAACACAACCAAACTCGCCATGAACACTTTGCTGTTCACCCTAATAGCCTGGTCAATCCTAAAGCGGGCATTTGATGCTTCAATTATTGCAATGATTGCATAAAGTACAAACACAGCAACCAGCTGCGCTACTAGTACTACTAATCCCCCTGCGAATGTTGAGATGTCAATGAAGTCCCTTATGATCGGGATTACAAGGAAGCTCACGAAGAGCCAAAGCAAGGCTAAGCGTTTAATTAACATTGACCACTTAAATATGCCCAACAGCTTTCCACTGTATTCACATAACGGTCCTTCGAGTATCTCCGGCTCTGCCTCAGCTATGTCGAAAGGTATGAAGCCACCTTCAGCATAAACAGCGTAAGCTAAGAGGACATAAGCTAAGATTGTTGATGGAGTGAACGTTAAGTTGAGTGGGATTCCACTTATGCTTAATGAATGAGCATTCAAAGCGAATATTCCAATCGCCACACCTAACACAGGTTCAATACTTAGGATGAGCATCATTTCTCTGTTTGCTCCAGCATTCGTATATGTGCTGTTTACACTAAAGCCCGCTATCATCATGGCAACTGAAAACATCGCTAAGACATAGAGGAATACGAAGAAATCACCTGTGAATCTTACTGGAACGAAATTTCCGAAGGGTAAAACTAAAGCCGCTGATAGGGCTGATGCAAAAGCTATGTATGGAGCAATTCTGAAAGCCAACCTCTCAGTTGGCAATATTGGCTCCATGCTTAGTAATGATTGTAAGTCATAGTAGGTTTGCAATATTGGACCACCTTGTCTCCACTGAAGGATAGCCTTTATCTTCCTTGATATACCGTCAAGTAATGGAGGAAGGAAAAAGATTATTGCGATTGTTATCAATGCAAACACAATTTTTTGGACTTCCATTTTCCTCACCTCACAAAGTTAGCAGTATTAAGATTATACCCAAGACTACAATGGCTATTGTGAAGAGCAGATTTAAGTTGCCAAGCAGTTCTCCAAAGACTACTCCGCTTCCCTGCACTACTTTAACCATTGGGCTTAATGCTGCTTCATCTAGGTAAACCTCTTTAACGCTGGTAACATACCACCTTCCAATTCCAGTAATAGCACCTGAAATTTTTGCGGCCCATCTTGTCAGTGTCTCTGCAACGCTTAAGTATGCACGAGTAAGTGCATCCTTCACAGCAATGCCAAATTCGTTAAGCTCACTTCCACCATGGTATAGGCCATGGATATACTCCTCAAATGGCAAGTAGTAGTGCTTTGCCTTGAGCTTGTAGTGTTCAAGCTTCACGGGTTCTCCGTTTGTCCATGGTTCTGCAACGTACTTCTTGCTTGGGACGGATACAAATATTGCAAGGAACATTACGCCAAACACTGCAACGAAGAGGAGTGGGTTGAAGTAGCTTTCAGCGCCAGCCGGTGTAAGTGGTGATTTGATCAAGACCAACCAGTACTTAGTGGTTATTAATCCGCTTAAGTCAACATTAGCTAATGCCTTACCCGGTGAAAGGAGCAATGGTAAGATTAGTGCTGGGACCAAACCTAAGAGCAGACAGAGTGAAGCTAAGAAGCCTTTTGCAACAAGCATCGGAGAGGAAACTTCCGTTACGTTCTGGGTTAATTTAGTTGGTTCTCCACCAAATGCGGTAGTATAGAACTTTATGAATGAAGCCAAAGTTGCAGCACTTATGAACAGTGCCATGACGCCGAGGAATACTAATAGGCCGTTTCCTGAGAGGAATGTTGATTGATAGATCATCCACTTGCTCATGAAGCCGTTAAATGGTGGCTCACCAGCTATAGACATTGCAGCTATCAGGGTGAATATTGCAGTGAAGGGCATTAGCTTAGCTAAGCCTCCCAGAGCATTCAAATCTCTACTGTGAGTTCTATAGAGTATTGAACCAGCTGAAAGGAAGAGTAATCCCTTAAACAGAGCGTGGTTAACTAGGTGGAAGAGACCAGCTGCTAAGGCTATTGCACCAAAAGCAGCGTAAGCTCCTCCTTTGGCAATGAAAACTATTCCAACTCCAACACCGAGCCAGATGTAGCCCATCTGTCCAACACTGTGGTAAGCAAGCAGCCTCTTAGCGTCGGTCTGCTTCAAAGCGTAGAGCGTTCCAACCGTTAGAGTGATCGTTCCAAGGACTGCGACTATGTAGCCGAAAGTTACATCTGGCTTCAATATGAAGCATGTTGTCCTAATCAATCCATAAACTGCAACCTTAATCATGACACCACTCATCAAAGCAGATACGTTGCTTGGCGCAGCTGGGTGTGCATCAGGCAACCAGAAGTGTATTGGCACAACACCAGCTTTGCTTCCAAAGCCAATCAGGAATAAGACATAGAATATTGGGCTGAGCTTGAGTGAAGCTAAGTTTGCGAAGTTTAATCCATCAACTGAGCCAACTTTAGCGTAGAGCAAAGCGACCGCTATAACCAATGGCAATGTACTCGTAACGTGCATCGTTACAAAGTACTTCCAGCCTGCTTTTCTGACGTATTCCTCCTCGCTCTCCCAGATCATTAGGACATAGGATGCAAAGGTCATGACCTCCCAAAGGAAGAGGAACCAGAACAAGTTTGATACAGTAACTATGAGTATCATTGAGAGCACGAAGGTGCTGTATAGTATTATGTAGAGCCATCCCTTGCCGAGCTTCTCATAGAACTCCATGTACTTTGGTGAATAAACTGATGTTGCCAATCCCAAGGCTCCTAAGACAAAGCAGAGTATGAGTGATAACCCATCGATGTGGAAGGGTATCTTAGCTACGCCAATGTTGTAGACAATGTCTATTGCTTTTCCTTGAAGTGCAAAGGGTATAGCATTTATAGTGAAAGCTAACAGTGAGAGGGAAGCTAAGGCTGTGAATGCATGGCCTAAGCTGATTGAAAGTTTATAATTCCTCTTGAATATTAGAGCGACCAGCATTGATGCAAAGTACAGGATTACAGCTAAGGTGAACAGCTCCTTCATTTTCACCACCTCGCCCATATGAAGTCACACATGAATTGGCTTATCAATGAGAGCACAAGCAACACCACAATGCTGAAAGCCAAGCTTGCTGGTAATTTGCGCTTAACCTCTGGGTGTCCTTCGCTTATCACGTAAGCGTGGAATATCTTGAGGAAGATTATGAACGCTATGACCCACTCCACAGCAACGAATATTGCCAAGCCTTGACTGACCTCGAGCAAAGTTTTGATGACGTTGAGCTTGTTGAAGAACAAGTTGAACGGTGGGACACCCTCCAAGGCGAAGATTGATGCGGCAAAGAGTCCAGCGGTAAAAGCATCGCTGTTCATGAAGCCCTTCATTTTGCTCAAGCTCTTGGTTCCAAAGACGTAAAGTAGAGCTCCAGCTGACATGAAAGCTGCTGCTTTAGCCAAGCCGTGGGCTACGACATAATAACCAATATCCTTCTCAACACCAGTGACTCCTAATAACCCAGCAACGATTAGTAGGAACAGCCAGCCCATGTTGTCTATGGTTGACCATGCAAACAGTCTCTTGACATCATCTTGGAGTGGGTAAGATAATATTGCCGCAATCATGCTCAGCACTGCCATTATTCCAATTGCATAAATTACCCAGCTTGAGACACTCCAGCCAACTAAATCAAGGATTCTAATTGTTCCGTAAACACCGAGCTCAACCATAGCTCCACTCAGTATTGCTGAAACTGGTGAAGGTGCTGCTGGGTGTGCATCGGGGAGCCAGTAGTGCATCGGGAAGAGACCGCATTTTGTAGCAAATCCAAAGAACATTAGGAATACTATGATGTCCTTATACTGGGCAAAGCTTGTGAAGTTGAAGGTTCCTGTTACCGCATAGTAGAGCACGATTGCAAAGATTAGCGGTGTTGTGTCAAAGAGGTGCATAGTTACGAAATACTTCCATCCAGCTTTCTTTGCGCTCTCCTCAGGATAATCATAGATGATTAGGAAGTAAGAGGCAAGGGTCATTACCTCCCAGAGGAAGAGGAAGCTGAACCAGTCCCTAACTGCTGGAATTAGGAGCATTGAGGCTATGAAGATGAGCAAGGTTGAGTAGTAGGGAATCTTTGGTTTGAAATCATAGATGTCCATGTACTTGAGTGATGCGATTATCGCCGCTAACCCAAGTATCCCAACGTTCAGTGCAAAGAGCAGTGAGATTTTGTCAAAGGTGAGCGTGAAGTCAAAGGCGAACATCTCTCACCACCCCACCTTGATTATGAATGGATAAGCTATGAGGGGAGCTATTATTCCAAGTATCAAGAGTAAAATCATCGAAAGCTTCATCAAAGCTGTGATGCTGTATTTCTCGTCCCTCTCAGGGACGCTGAATGCCATGCTGTGTATTCTGCTAAGCGAAACCATTAGGAATACGGCGGCATCTATGAGAACCATTACGAGCAGAGCTAAAGCTAATGGATTTCCTAAGGCTCCCTTGATGTTTGTCAGTATTGCAAGCTTGCTGAAGAAGACTGCAAATGGAGGAACACCAGCCAAGCCGATCAAAGCGAAAGTCCAGCTGTATGCTGAGATTGGCAGTGATTTAATCAGACCCTTGATTTTATCCATCTCAAGTGTTCCAATGGCGTAGCTGAAAGTTCCCGCTGTGAGGAATGCTAAACCCTTAATGTATGCGTGATTGAAGAGCTGGAACATTGAAGCTTGTAAGCCAGTCTTTAGACCTAAAACGGCAAATGCCAGACCAACATACATTAAGCCAGATTCAGCGATTGTTGAATAAGCCAAAAGTCTCTTTGCATCTTTCTGAAGCGGATACATGAATACACAGAGTAACTGAGTTGCCAAAATTAGTGCTGCCATGACGTAGAAGGCCTCCTTTGGAAGAGGTTGCATAAACTGGATTGCTCTTGCTAAGAGATAGACACCCATCTCAACCATTGCTGCACCGTGAAGGAATGCTGAAGCTGGGGTGGGAGCGACCATAGCATCTGGAAGCCAAGAGTAGAGCGGGAACTGGGCACTCTTGGTGAAAGCAGCAATCATTATTGCAAGAAATACTAGGAGCTTCAAATTCTCTGGCAGAGTACCTAGAGCGAATAAGCTCAAGTTGTGGAGCTTTGTTATGCCAATGGCAACAGCTGTGTAGAGACCAACCATCGCACCAAAGTTCGTGATAATCAAAGCCTTGTAGGCAGAGCGCTCTGCTTTCTTACCACCATAATAGCTGACAACACCCCAACATGCTAGGCTCATCAGTTCAAAGAATATCAAAAGCTGGAGTATTGATGATGAATAAATGAAAGCTAGGGTTGCACCAATGAAAAGAACCATCCATCCATAAAATCTGCCTTTACCCTCATAAACGGGATGCTCCTTATTTTGGGGGCTCATGTAATCCTTAGCATATACCATGAAAATCAGACCAGCCGTTATAACAACGAACCCTACAGAAACGCTCATGGGGTCAATTATCAAACCATAGACCTCACCAAATGTCTTTGTTTGGAAGAGAATCTCGTGGATAGCTGGCATGCCCGCAGTGTAATAGCTCACAACACCTGCCAAATTCAAAATTGTAGCGATGATTACAGAGATGAGCATGAAGTAATCAGCTCTTTTACCATCTAACCTAAACAATATCACGCCCGCAATTAAAGGAATTAAAAAGGAAAGAACGAAAAGCTCTTTCATTTCAACCACCTCAGACGCCCAAGAGTGAAATCTTCTCAGCCTTCTTTGCAACTTCAATGGCTTTTTCGGTGAATTTCTCTCTTCTCTCCCTCTGTATCTCATCGAAGTCTCCATAAATTAGTGCATCAGTTGGACAAGTCGCTACACAAGCGGGCTCTTTTCCTTCCTTTCTTCTGTGAGCACAGAGGTCACACTTGCCCATTATCTTGTTTATAAGGTCAAGCTCTGGAATACCAAATGGACAGACGATTCCACACATGAGACAGCCAATACACTTCTGGGGAGCTAAGATGACTGCTCCATCGTCATCTCTATAGAGAGCGTTAGTTGGACAGACCTCAACACATGGAGCCTTTTCACAGTGCCTACAGTTCAAAGCCATAGCGGCCATCTCTTGCCATTCAAAGACGTTTATGAATGACATTCCGTTGTGCTCTCTCTCACAGGCAACCTCACAAGCCCTGCACTCAATACATTTGGAAAAATCAATAAAGATAGTCTTCCTGGCCATTTAAATCACCCCTTAACGATCTCAATTTGTGGTATTGGATTTGGCAACTTCTTCATGATCTCGCAAGCCTCTTTCTCGCTGATCTTTGTTACTCTACATGCACAGGCCTTTGTCTCTGGTATCTTTGCTACTGGATCGAGAGCGTCGTTTGTGAGAACGTTTGCTCCCCAGTGCCATGGAACTGCAATAACGCCCTTCTTAACAGCTCTCGTAACTCTTGCCTTAATAGCGTAAACACCTCTCCTTGTTTCAATCTTAATCCAGTCGCCAGTCTTTATGCCGAGCTTAGCTGCATCATCTGGGTGAATCTCTGCTAGTGGCTCAGGCCATCTCTTCACTAAGGCCTCGCTTCTACCAGTCATGGTTATCGTGTGGTAGTGTCCAACGTATCTCATTGTTGTGAGTATGAATGGATACTCCTCATCTGGGAGCTCAACTGGTCCTCTGTAGTCAACTGCTGCTAAGTGGGCTTTTCCATCTGGGGTCAAGAATCTCTCCTTGTAGAGAACTCTTGTTCCGGGGTGATCTTCACTTGGGCATGGCCAGTGAATTCCAGCCAAGTTAGCCTTAAGTCTCTCTGGGGTGATTCCTCTGTATTGCGGTGTACAGGCATTGATCTCTCTCAAAACGTCAGCAGCCTCGTTGTATCTGAATCCTTTTGAGCCATCTCTGTCAAATCCAACTGCCTTACCAACCTCACTCAAAATCCACCAGTCTGGTCTTGCCTCTCCAGGTGGCTTAACTGCTGCAAAGCTCCACTGTACTCTTCTCTCTGTGTTTGTGAGAGAACCTTCGTTCTCAAGCAGTGCAGCTGCTGGAAGAACTATGTCAGCGAACTCCAGTGTTGGCGTTGGCACGATATCTTGAACGACCATGAACTCAAGCTTTTGAAGAGCTTTGATTACGTGGTTTGCGTTTGCATCACTGATAACTGGGTTCTCACCCATAACGTAGTATGCTTTGACCTTTCCTTTGTCAATAGCATGAGCTGCCTCAATGACTGTAAGACCAACTTCTCCGCTCAGCTCAACTCCCCAGAACTCCTCGAAGAATTTCCTCTTCTCTGGGTCGGTAACTGCCTGGTAACCTGGGAACACGTTTGGCAAAGCAGCCATATCACATGCTCCTTGAACGTTGTTCTGTCCTCTCATTGGTGCACAACCACAGCCTTCTCTTCCCTGGTATCCACAGATTGCTGAAAGTGTTCCTAAGAGCCTAACGTTATCGTGACCGTGAGTGTGCTGTGTTAGACCCATAGCCCATGTAATAACTCCCTTTCCAGCTGTGGCAAAGGTTCTTGCAGCCTCAACTATAAGCTCAGCTGGGACACCAGTTATCTTCTCAACGTATTCTGGTGTGAACTTTTCAACGGCCTTAACGACTTCATCGAAACCAACACACCTCTCTCTTACGAACTTTGCGTCATAGAGCTTCTCTTTGATTATGACGTGAATGAGACCATTTATCAATGCAATATCAGTTCCTGGGTAGTGCTGCAAGAAGATGTCTGCAAACCAAGCTGTTCTCGTAAATCTTGGATCTGCAACAATAACCTTTGCTCCTCTCTCCTTAGCCTTGAGAACGTATCTAAATCCAACTGGGTGGGTCTCTGCATAGTTGTGACCAATGATAAAGATGACATCCGCCTCTTCGATGTCCTTGTAAGTGTTGGTCATTGCACCTGCTCCAAATACTTGCTTCAATCCAGAAACAGTTGGAGCGTGGCACAAACGAGCACAGTGATCAACGTTGTTTGTGCCAAGCATTCTTGCAAGCTTTTGGATGAGATAGTTTGGCTCGTTAAATGTTCTTGCAGAACCAAAGAACATTAATTGATTTGGATCATCTTTTGCATATGCCTTCAATCTCTCAGCGACTTCTTTAATTGCTTCACTCCAGCTAATCTCAACGAATTTTCCTTGCTCCTTAGCCTTTAATGGCTTCTTTAATCTGTCCTTTGCTAAAATGTACTCAAGAACAGCGTTTCCCTTTGGACAAAGCTTACCATTTTCGTTTGAAATGCCCTCCAAGTCCTCTGCATACTCAATGTTTACTGGATATCCATCCACTGCCCTTATGTATAACCTACATCCGACCCCACAGTAGGGACACACCACAGGTATTAATTTCTCCGCCAAGCGGAACACCTCCTAAGTTAGTGTACAGACATGTTCTTCAATGTACTGATATATTTTAGTGCCCATATCTGCTTCAACATTTTGTTAAACGCTTTCCTTTAAAACTCTTTTTTTATAGCTTAGTTCTTAACAAAAGGTTATAATGATTGAGATATAGCAAAATAAAGCCACGAAAGTTCTTTTTTTAAATTGTTTTGTATACACTATTCTGTAAGATTTAAACAAATACGCTTACAAATAGAATTGTTTAAATTGTTTATCAACGTTAAATACAGTAGAAAAATGTCAAGTTTCGGTTTCCGATGCTATTCTATGTTCACCGCCGTATATATTAAATCTTTTCCCTCTGGCGAATCCAATCAGTGTTACATTATGCTTTCTTGCAAGTTCGACTCCTTTATCCGTTGGCGGAGACTTAGTTATCACAATAGGTATGCCCGCATTGACAACTTTTTTCGCCATACCATATGGCATTCTGCCACTTGAAGCCAAGATTAACTCACTTAACTCTAGTCCATTGAGAACAGCATAACCAACTACTTTATCAACAGCATTGTGTCTGCCAATATCTTCACTAAACGCGAGCACTCTACCGTCTTTATCAAAAAGGGCTGCCCAATGAGTCCCTCCAGTCTTTCTCCACGTCTCTGCAAGCTGAGTCATAGAGGAGGATATTCTTAAGATGAGCTCAGGGGAAACTTTTATGTCTCCAGCTTTTCTGCTGAGAACTCCTCCTTCTCTAGCTTTATACGGATCCCCGCAAGGAGTATGCCTTATGGTCAACTCGCTTCCCAAGCCACTAATGTCTGAACCCCTTATTTTTACGTAAATCCTCTCTCCTTCGACCCAGCTGTCAAGGATATTCTCTGCTTTTTCGTACCCCTCACAGACAACGAAACCAGCTCCAAGCTCTCTAAGCTGGTTTGGTGAAGCTGGAAGTTCAGCAAGAAACTCTTCAAATCCATCATAGACTATATAAATCTCAAACTTCTCCTCAATACAGACATAATCCTCAAGAGCTTTCAGACCATTCTCCCATTTGAAAATCCTTACCTTCTTTATCATCTGATCACCAAAGTTAGAGTATAATGGGTGGTTTTTCAATTTTTCCGTATATGCTCTACATGGGTTGTGCACGGTATGCATGGATCAAACAACCTAACAGCAGCCTCAGCAGCTTCAACTGTCAGTCCTTTAACGGCGTTCTCGATTATCGGAATGTTGAACATTGTAGGGGTCACTATTTTTAGCTTGCTGATTTTTCCTTCCTCATCAAGCTCTACGTAGTGGAACAGAGTTCCTCTTGGAGCCTCATAAACTCCAACACCCTTACCCGGCCCAAAAATAATGTTCTGCTTTCTAAATGGCTCTTTTACATTAATTTCATTCAAAATCTCTTTCATCCTTTCAAATGAAAGGTCTATCTCCAGTATTCTTGAAGCATAGAGCCCAAATAGGGAGATCCCCTTAAAAGGTGTGAAGAGCATGAGCCTTGCTCTTGGACCAACTTCAACAGCTTTTCCTTTGTAAAAAGCAACCATCACTGTGGCCTCATTTACAAGCTTTCTTGGCTCTTCCCTATACTCCCAGTAAGGAACAGTTTGAATATCTTTAAAGGAAACTCTGTATTTGTCTCCAAAGAACAAGTCAGATGCTAAGAATTCATTTCTGACTATTTTTGCCCTCAGCTCATCTGCAATCTCCGTGAGATTGTCCTCATCCAAGAGGATACTCTTGATTTCCTCCCATTCCTTTTCAATCTTTGGAAGCTTCGCTTTTAAGTGATTCAAGACACTCCATTTTGGTGCCCTTGAAATGCCGCCAACCGTTAAATAAGGAGGATGAGTCGCTCCTCCCCCTAATTTAAGCAGATAGTCGCTAACCTTGTCATACAGCTTAATTAGGCTGAAAATCAATTCATTTCTTTTTTCTTCAATAATCATATCTGCACTAACCATGATGAGAAGAAGAATATGTGTTTGAATCCTATTCACCAAGCCCAAAAGCTCTCTCATCAGCAGAGCATTTCTTGGGGGAGAAATACCAACAGCACTCTCTATAGCTTCAGCAGCAACATTTGCATGGGCAACATGACAGACGCCGCAAATCCTCATGACAGCCTTAATTGTAAAAAGTGAGTCCTTCCCAATAACAAGCTTTTCAAAACCCCTTAACGGAGCAGTTGACACAAAAAGAGCATCTTGAACTATGCCATCTTCCTGCTGGAAAATTAGCTTAGCTTCACCCATTATTCTCGTAACGCTCTCGAGGGGTATGTAGCTCAATGCACTTTTAGAATCATTCATGTCTTAAAATTGAAAAGATAGAAATAAAAAACTTTCTAAAAAGTTAAAAGCAAACTGTAAAATTAAAGCAAATACATCATGTTTTGCTGCGCCCTTGCAAGTTTATCCCTTGCCTTCTTCAAAACTTCTCCGATCACATGCGAACCATCTTTCAGCTCCAAATATCCTTCTTTCTCCGCGTTTTTGATGAGTTCCTCTGCTCTAGGATTTCTGGCAATGAGAACTGTCCACCCTGGCTCGCTTTCTACGAATCCAGCTGATATGTCGCTCCATGTTCCAGTATAGTCAGTGCACACCAAACAGCCCGTTTGGAGATATGAGTAGACTTCCTCAATCGGCAGAGCAAGCGTTGTGTCATTGTATACTATTTCAAGGAAATCCTTCTTGAGGACTATATCCTTTATCTGCTCCGCTTTTATGCCGTATTTCATTCTGAGGTAGTTTAGGAATGCCTCGAAAGCGAATGTTCCCATACAGAACAGGCTTATTATGTACTTTATCCTTTCACCAAAGTCAGTTTCTAAAAGGGGGAAGTCCCTCATTTGACCAAAAAACTGTGCTTGACATGGTAGACATACTAAAGCAACTCTTTTCAAGTCTTCCTCCTCAATTTTTGCTTTCATTCTCGCTGCAAATGGAACTATACTCCACTTATTTCCTGCTGCTTCTAATAGTTCCTCTTTATTATGGGCAACGATTGCCTGCCCTTCAAATCCTTTTATTCTCTTTGCCGTAACGACGCCGTCAACTATGCCTTTCTCAAGAGCATAAGTTAACAAAGCAGTAACCGCTCCTCCGCTTGCGACCTTTCTTTTCCTTATCTCTTCATCCTTAGCCCTAGCTAAGTAGATTCCAAAGACAGTTCCCAAAAGATTATCTGATGCCAAGCTGATCATATCCTACCCCCCATACAAAGCAGTTGAGACGCACGAGGACATCTCACATAGCAAGTTCCACAGCGAATGCACTTCTCGGCTATGAGGTTAGGTCTCTTATCAATCAGCTTAATTGCTTGAGTTGGACATGAAAGCTCACATGCACCACAACCGATGCAAAGACCCGTCAAAACAATATCGTCAATCAAGTCAAAGCCACTGAGCTTTTTGATATCTGCACAGACTTTAAACAGTCTAAGCCTCCTCTCATCGCCAGCTATGAAGAACTTGAAGAACGACTGAACCATTTGGTGAGTCGGAGGACAGCCGGGAATAGAGTAATCAACCTTAATAACACTGTTTACAGGCTGGAAGTTTCTGTGGTCGGGTCTAGGCTCTTGTCCGCCTCTACAGAACCTTAAAATTCCTCCAAATGTAGCGCATGAGCCGAAAGCAACGAGAGTGCTTGCTTTCTCTCTAAGGCTCTTTACCTTTTCAATTATATGAGGTTCATTCATACAAACTCCACCAGTTATGATGACCATATCATACTTGTCCTCAGCGCAAGTTTTCTTTGCAAGGTACTTCATGTCTAAATCAACGAACTCTTGGATGTTCGGAAGTGCTCTTAAAATGCTAACATTACAGCCTTCACAACCTCCGATATCAACGTGAAGGACTTTTAATTTCTCCATTTTGCTCACCTCAACTCCACAACATGGGTTGTACATGGAATGCATGGGTCATACAAGCGCATAACAGCTTCTGCAGCCTGAATGCTGAGCCCTACTGCTGCCTCTTCCATAATTGGGATGTTGAACATTGTCGGGACCACTATCTTAAAGTTCTGAATTCTGCCCTCTTCTCCAAGTTCTACGTAGTGGAACAGAGTCCCTCTTGGAGCTTCATAAACTCCAACACCCTTACCCGGCCCAAAAATAATGTTCTGAGTTCTGAACGGTTCATTCATACTAACTTGGTCGAGAATTTCCTCCAGCCTCTCAAGGGCTATTGTTATCTCCTCAACTCTCGCTAGGTGAATTCCAAAGAGGGAGCTGTCTCTGAATGACCTGTAAACAGCCATTCTTGCTCTAGGGCCGACTTCAACAGCTTTTCCCTTATAAAATGCAACCTGAGTTGTTGCTTCTTTTGCCATCTCATCATTTTCACCTTTGTAATCCCAATAAGGAACTGTCTTCACTGCTTCTGGGGAAACATTGTATTCATCGCCGTAAAACATATGGGAAGCAAGATATTCAGGAGTGAACTTCTTTTCTTTAAGCTCCATGGCAATCTCAGTTAAATACCCCTCATCCACTAAATAAGGCATTATCTCGGCCCAGAGTGACTTAAGCTCTGGGAGTCTTGCCTTAAGGTTGTTGAAGACGCTCCACTTTGGAACTTTTAGAAGACCGCCAACTGTTAGATATGGGGGATGCGTGGCAGCACCCCCCAGCTTAAGCAGATAATCGCTTATTTTCCCGTGAAGGGTCATCAGCTTAAAGATGACTTCCATTCTCTTCTCTTCAATTATGAAGTCCCCTGCCATCATCGCCAATTGAAGAATGTGGCTTTGAATTCTGTTTATCAAGCCGAGTGCTTCCCTAATTAAGAGGCCGTTTCTAGGGGGTAAAATTCCCAAAGCATTCTCTATTGCCTCTGCAGTTGCGTTTCCATGTGATGCATGGCAAAGTCCGCATATTCTCATGACGGCTTCAACTGCAAAGAGGGGATTCTTACCTATGACCAACTTTTCAAATCCTCTCACTGGAGCGGTAGCGATGAAATTAGCCCGTTTAACAACACCATCCTCATGATATAGGACCAGCTTAGCCTCGCCAGCAATTCTGCAGAACTCATCTATTTGAAGATACTCGCTCATCATTATCCCTCCATCTCTGAATTTCTCTTCATAAAATGTTATGAGAACTTAGAATAAAAGGATTTTCTGAACCAAAAGTTTAGAACGTAAAAGTTTCGGATCAAAATGGCATCATCGGAAGGGAAAACGGTAAATAAAATGATAGAACGTTTAAGTATTTCAAAGGATTTCCTATGGTTTATTTGCAATTTTGAGCGCACTTTTGCAGTTTTCAAAAAGTTGCTCACTAATGCTAAACCCCAACATTCACTCAAAATGCAAAGCTTTATAAAGGCACAGACCAAGTAATGGTGACGTTCTTCTGAAGGGCGTTGAAATATTTGAAAGGAGATATTGGAAATGTATGGAGATAGATTTGGCGGAAATAGGGACAGATTTGGCGGAGTAGCTCCAGTTAAGGTTGGAGAAAGATACACTGTTAAAATCGAAAGTATAGGAAAAGGCGGAGACGGGATAGCTAGGATTAAAGGCTTTGTTGTATTTGTACCAAATACCAAAGTCGGTCAGGAAGTTGAGATTGTAATTAACTCTGTCAAGAGAAAGTTCGCTTTTGGAGAAGTTATTTGATTTCACATTCACAGTCCATTTTGGACTTCAAACTTTTTCTTTTGTTTTGAAATTGAAAAAACTTATGGGGAGATTAAAGCTTAGTTCTTGATGAATCTAGCACCTTAATTTTTTATCCTTGCGGTATTTGTTGCTGTTTTGATGATTAGGTTCCTAGTAATAGGCATTTACAGAGTCACAGGAACCCCTTATTAGCTACCTCATTGCCTTTGGCATGCTCATTGTAATTAGCCTTAGCCTTTTCCTGTTTTTGCAAGGACAAAACAAGGAAGATATAACATTTCACACATTTAGCCAATTAAGTTTTTAAAGCGCTAAGCTTAGCACTTTGCGATGAGAGTTCACATTGAAACTTATGGATGCACAAGGAATAAAGCGGATGCAGAAATCATGGAAGCCCTCTTGGTTAGTGCAGGTTATGAAATAGTTGATTTGGATAGTGCGGAGTATGTAATCGTGAACACTTGTGCTGTGAAAGATCCAACAGAAAAGCACATGAGAAAGAGAATTAAAGAGCTCCTAGATGCTGGCAAAAAGGTTATTGTCACCGGTTGCTTGCCTCATATTAACATTGAAGCAATAGACGAGAGAGTATCAGCAATCTTAGGCGTTAAGAGCATAGATAGGATTGTTGAGGCCATTGAGCTAGCAGAAAGAGGCGTAAAGCTCATTGATGTAGAGCAGAGGGAAATAGACAAGCTTGAGCTTCCAAGAGTGTGGAAGAGCAAAGTAGTTTTTGTTGTGCCAATTAGTGAGGGCTGCTTAAATGCATGCACCTACTGTGCAACACGCTTTGCAAGAGGTATTCTGAAGAGCTATTCCCCAGAGAAAATTGTCAGATGGGCTAAAGAGGCATTGGCTAAAGGCTATAGGGAGATACAGCTTTCAAGCGAAGATACTGGCTGCTATGGTTTTGATATTGGGACAAACTTAGCTGAGCTTTTAGACGAACTCACGTCCATAGAAGGAGAGTTTAGAATTAGAGTCGGCATGATGAACCCAAATCATGTCATAAAGTTCCTCGATGAGCTCATTGATGCCTACAAAGATGAAAAGATTTACAAATTCTTGCATTTGCCAGTTCAGAGTGGGGATAATGAAATTCTAAGGAAAATGGGCAGAACATACACAGTTGAAGATTTCGAAGAGATTGTAAATGCCTTTAGGAAAGAGTTTCCAGAGCTGAACTTAAATACGGATATAATTGTTGGGTTCCCTGGAGAAAGCGAAGAGGCTTTCCAGAATACTGTTGAGCTTATAAAGAGAGTCAAGCCAGATAAGATAAACGTTTCAAGATTCTCTCCAAGACCCGGAACTTTAGCGGCAAGAATGCCAAACCAGATAGTTGGGTGGCGTGTTAAAGAGCGCTCCCGCTATCTTCACCGCTTGAGGTTAGCTATAAGCTATGAGATAAACCAGAAGTATGTTGGACAAGAAGTCCTAGTTCTAACACACGGGGAAGGAAAGAAAGGAGGAGTTGAAGGCAGAACGATGAACTACAAGGAGATAATTCTGCCAGAGGCTCCAATTGGAGAATTCGTGAAAGTAAAAGTCACAAAGGCAACTGCAACTTATCTAGTGGGAGAGCTTGTTACATCCCTTCTTTGAAATACGAAAGCCGTATTAACTTTGGGAGATACTAATTCTTGGATGAAAAAAATGAAAAGCATATTGCTTATTCGAGGTTTTAGAGGGTGTGAGAGGCTTATTGATTACTATTTAAAAATCCATAGTCTATCTAAAGAGATTTTTCTTGTTAAGGGTGAATACAACATCATTGCAGAAATCGAATATGAAGATTATGAAAACTTCAAAAATGTGGTTTCTGAACTCTGTAAGCTTCACGAAATTTCCAAAATAACAATCCTAAATGTAAAAAGTATCTTCTAAATTCCAGATAGTAGTTTAGGCATAACCACAAAACTTATAAGTAATGTAAAGTAAACTTTACGTAAAGGAAACTTTACATCGGTGATGTGGATGAACGAGCTGATAGTTAATTTCCTTATCTGGACAGTGATAGTAGTTGGATTCACATCTATTTGGCTGTATCTTTCGAAAAAATCTGGAGATGATGAAAAGAAGAAAGCCCTAATTCCAGCCGTGATTGTAATCATAACGATGGGTTATATAATGGGATGGGCAATCAGCGAGGAAAACTCGACACTTGCATTTTCCACACTCGTAATTGGTGCACTAATGCTTCACCTCTACTACAGCTCCCTAAGGAAGAAAGGATATGTTCTCGAAGACGAAAGAATTCTGAGAATTGGGGAAATCTCAGCAAGGAGAACCCTTCAAGTGTTTATGATTGGATTAGCATTTGTTGTGATATACCTCTCAATAGCCCAGCGGAAAAATCCCACACTTAGGGATGCATTCATTTTGGCTGAAGCTTTGCTTGTAGCTGTGATGCTCCTCCATATAGCGTTCAGAGCATATTATAGCAGGGTGATGTAACGTGAAGAACCACCTGAGGGAGCTTAGAGAAGCAAGAGGCTTAACTCAGGAGGAGCTGGCGAAAATACTAGGAGTTACAAGGCAGACAATAATAGCGATTGAAAAAGGTAAGTATGATCCCTCCCTAAAGCTGGCTTTTAAAATAGCCCGATTCTTCGGAGTTAAGATCGAGGATATATTCATCTATGAGGGTGATTGAGATGTTTAGGAGCAGATACAGAGAAAGAGCCTGGTGGGCAATGTTTGTTGGTCTTCTTTTTGCATTTTCTGGCGCTTATGAGAATTTCAAGCCCATAACCATTGTTGGAATACTGTTTGCGACCTTTGGAGTGATACTGCTCGAATACGACCGGAGGGTTGCACATGACAGCGATAAAAGTTGAAAACCTCGAAAAAGACTATGGGAAAGTTAAAGCCCTAAAGGGGATAAGCTTTGAAGTTAAGGAAGGAGAGATTTTCGGCCTGATTGGACCCAATGGTGCCGGGAAATCGACAACTCTCAAGATTTTAGCTACTCTTTTAGTCCCAACTGGTGGAAGAGCCGAGGTTTATGGGTATGATGTTGTGAGAGAAGCTGAGGAGGTGAGAAAGCTCATCAGCTATCTCCCAGAGGAGGCTGGAGCATACAAAAATCTCACTGGATACGAATATCTAGAGTTTATGGCAAAGCTATACTCAAAGACTGGGAGAAGTGTTGATGAAATGCTGAAGCTTGGCATTGAAATCGCCGGGCTTGGAGAGAGAATTCACGACAAAGTTGCAACTTATTCAAAGGGTATGACAAGAAAGCTTTTGCTTGCGAGAGCTTTAATGGTCACACCAAAGCTCGCTATTCTTGACGAGCCTGCAAGCGGTCTTGATATAGTGAATGCTTATGCAATTAGGCAGACAATCAAAAGATTTGCAAGAGAGGAGGGGGTTACATTCCTAATTTCCAGCCACAACATGCTCGAAGTGGAATTTCTGTGCGATAGAGTGGCTTTGATAAACAAGGGCATTATCATTGATATCGGAACATCAAAAGAACTGAAAGAGAAGTACAACGCTGAGAACCTCGAGGAAGTCTTTATGAAAGCTGTGGGGGTGAAATTATGAGCGACTTCTTTGTGATAGTCATGAAAGAGCTTAAGGATTTAATGAGGAACAAACAAATTATAGTCGGAATGATAATCGTCCCGCTCATTCTCTTTCCCGCTTTAGGAAAGATGGTAAGCTTTGGAATAAGTGAAGCAAAGGAAGAGACCAAAGTCATCCTCGTCAATTTTGATGAAGGAAAATATGGTGATGTTCTCATAAGCGCCCTTAAAGCTGCTCCAAATGTTACTGTGACTCTCATCGATGCCCAGACAGTGCAAGAAGCAATTCAAAAAGCTCAAGCCGAAAATTATAACGTCGTCGTAATAATTCCAGAGGATTTCTCCAAAAACATTGAAAATGGGGAAAAGACATATGTTGAAGTTTATGCCGTGTTTAAAGGGATAAGTGCAGGAATCAAAGAGAGCGTAAGTGAAGGAAGAATTAACGCTGTTCTACAAGTCCTTAATGAAGAGTTAGCAAAGCTGAAGATAAGCGAGGCAGTGAACGGTAATCCGGAAGCAATTTTACATCCAATAGATGCAAAAAGCTACTCGGTGATTCAAGGAAGAATTATAGATGTTCCTCCCTCAGTCGTCTCTGGAATAATCTACTCCCAAGCATTCTCCATTCCTTTAGTGCTCTTCATAATGATAAGCTATGTTTCTCAGATGGCTGCAACAACAATGGCAGCTGAAAAAGAGAACAAAACACTCGAAACTCTGCTGACCTTACCTGTTAAGAGAATAACAATAATAACCGGCAAAATGGTGGGAACAGCGATAATAGCCCTCATTGCATCAATTGCTTACATGATTGGTCTGAAATATTACATAAACTCTTTTTCCCCCGAAAACATGACTCAAATCGGAATCAACCTAAAAGACCTCGGACTTGAAATGACACCCAAAGGGGCTCTGCTCTTCGGGATTTCACTGTTCCTAAGCATAGTCTTTGCCTTAAGCTTGGCAATGCTCATTTCAGTGTTTGCAGAGGACATAAGGAGTGCAGGAACAATGGTCAGCATGATTATGATGCCTCTCCTCTTCCCAATCTGGATTTTGATGTTCAAAGATATCTCAACTCTGCCACCAGCAATAAAGTGCTTCCTTTATGCAATTCCCTTCAGTCATCCAGTAATAGCTTCAAGAGCCGTTCTTTTGAAGCAGTATGGAATAGTTTACGCTGGAATAGCTTATCTTCTCCTCATCAGCGGAGCAATGCTCTACATAACTGCAAAGTTCTTCTCAACAGAAAAAGTGCTTACAGCAAAGCTGAAGTGGGGAAAGAAGAAAGGAACCGAGTAGCTTTTTCTTCTTTTTACTCTATCGGAACTCCATCTTTTGTCCTCGGAGCCAGCCATCTCATTAACCTTTGTGGGTCTTTAGTCCTTATTGTAATTGTTATTGGTCCCAAAGGGGATTCCTCATTAAAGTTCACTTTTCCAGCATAAGCTACTTGCTTGTGGACTTTGATTATAATTTCCTCACCAAAGTAGCCATCCTCAAGAAAAGCCCTCGCTGTGTCGAGAATAGCCTGGCCTCTAAAAAGCTCATACAACCTTTGTAAAGCTTTTTTATTCTTTGTTTTCCCAACTAAAATTATGTAGTCCCCCTTATCAAATGCCTCAAACTCCAAACCAGGGACTAAATTCAGCATAGCCTTCTTTACTTTCTCAATATCCTCAGTGGGATAAACGTAAGCCTCAACTTCAACTTCTTCAAACATCTCTCTCACCATTGCTGCTCTTCTCTATGACGGTTTTAAAGTTTTGGGCAACGTTTATAAGTTTAGGAGAACCTAAAATATTTAGGTGTAGTGCATGCTAGAAAACTTCATTCAAAGTTTGGCAAGCTATATACTCTCAGCATCAAACGGAAACATTATTCTCATTGCCTTCTATGCCGGGTTGTTCGTTGCTTTAATGACCTCTCTCGGCTCTTTAGTTGCAATATTTGCTAAAAGCCTTCCAGAATGGAGCGTTGAATTCAGCCTAAGCTTTGCCGCTGGAGTTATGATTGTTGCGAGCTTTACAAGCTTAATTTTGCCAGCGATAGAATCAACCAACAGCTTTGCTCCAGCTGGGATTGGAATCTTTTTGGGAGTCATATTAATTTCCGTAATAGACAAGCTCATCCCACATGAACATATTGTTAAAGGTTATGAAGGTCCAAAGGAGCTGAGAGATAAGTTAAAAGTGGTCTGGTTAATTGTTCTCGCTATGATAATTCACAACCTTCCAGAAGGACTAGCTGTTGGGACTTCGATAGTTTACAATCTTGAAACCGGACTTGTTACAGCTTTAGCAATAGGGATTCAGGATTTTCCAGAGGGTATTGTTGTTGCCCTTCCTCTAGCAGTGCTCCAGAAGAAAAGGTTGCAGCCAATACTTATTGGAGTTCTGAGTGGAGTTGCTGAAATGATTATGACAGTTCTTGGAGCACTGCTATTTATCAACCTCAACTGGCTTTTGCCCTATGGTCTGGGCTTAGCTGGGGGAGCAATGCTATATATAACAGTTAAAGAAATGGTCCCTGAAATTTACAAAAAAGAGGAAAATGAAACTCTCATAACAACTGGCTTCTTCTTGGGCTTTTACGTGATGCTGTTTCTGGATTCAATGCTTGGATAATCCAAGCTTCTTTGCCAATTCCTCAATTTCTTTTCTGTAATCATCAATGTGATTGTCATTTACTATCATATAATCAGCCAACGCTATCACTGCGCCAATACCGAATTTAAGCTCCTTCCAGTCTCTAGCCTCAAAATCTTCCCAAGTTTTTGGGTCATCGCTCCTTCCTCTCCGCTTTAAACGCTCAAATCTCTTCTTCGGGGAAGAATGGACAGCTATTATTATAATCTCCTGGTCTGGAAAAGCATCTTTGAACGTCTGAATTTCATCTAAAGAACGGACGCCATCAATAATAACTGCCTTATGCCTCTTTAAGAGCTCTTTAACCCTTGGAACCGTCAGCTTTGCAACAGCATTATCTCCCAGCTCTTGCCTCAGCTGAATGCTTACTTTGTTCATTCCCTCCGGAGTTCTTGGAATTCCTCTCTTATCTGCCTCTTCTCTCACAATATCTCCCATTGAAACGTGAGGAACGCCATATTTTGAGAAAATCCTCACAACTTCACCTTTACCAGAACCAGGCATGCCTACTACACAGATTATCATTGCCCATCCTCAGCTAAATATGGAGGGTTTAAAAGATTAACTAATCACTTCAAAAAGTAATCAAGAGTTCCCTTCTTTGGCTTGGGGTTTGCTTCGGATTTCTTTTCCTCTGACTTGTCAGAATCTTTAATATTTTTCAACAATGGAAGCTCAACCCCAAAATGCTTGTAGATTCTCTCCAGAACTTTAACACCAATGCCTTCAACGGCTAAAAGCTCACTCGGCTTAGCCTTTACAATGTCATTAACGGTTTTAAAGCCCGCATTGTACAAAGCCCTTGCTCTCTTCCTTCCAATCATTGGAAGCTCTACCAATTCCAACAGCTCTTCTCTAACACCATGCTTAAGCCTCAGATGGAGCCTCCTGAGGTATTTAATCGTCTCACCCCTTGCATTGAGAACCTTCGCAAGCTCAATGAGAGAATACATTAACCAGTCTGCAAGCTCAATAATCCTATACAAGTCTCCAGTATCAATCCCATAAGCCTCAATCAGCTTTGCTTCACTTACTTCATTGATCCAATCTAAGAGCAACTTGGCTGTCTTAACTTCACTCAAAAACTTCTGAAACTCGTAGTCCTCCCAGTAAGGAATTGAGCGGTATAAATAGCTCTCCATCTCATAAGCATAATCGAGATAATCCTCCTGCTCCTTCCTCTTTATGCTGAGCGTTCCCATGTCTGGAGTTGATGCCAAAAGCTGGAAGATGCCAAGAGGATTTGGATTTTCCTCTATCTGAGGCAGAGCATCTTTGAATTTTTTAGCTGTGAGAGGGTCAAGATAGAGCTGGGAAGTCCTTATACCAAAGGGCAACGCTATAAAGCGATCATTTAGGTCAATATCTATGAACTCGTTCTCAAGGAGGAAGTAAACTATGCTCTTCGCCTTGCCTTCAAGAATTTCCAAGTCTTTTCTCTGATAATAATAGAAGGTCTTCTCCAAAAACTGTATCAACTCACGGAAGCTTTCAACTCCAAAGTTTGTAATTAATGCTAAAACTTGGCTTCTAAATGCAGCATCGTTGGAGAGCATTGAGAATAGCTTTTCAGGCTTTCCAAAGATATATTTCTCCATGAGTTCTTCTGGCTTTTCTGTTTTTGCAACGATAATAGCTTCGCCTTCTTTGTCGTATTTAGGCCTTCCAGCCCTTCCCATCATCTGCTGGATTTCAAGAACGGGGATATCAGACCAGCCGAAAGTTGAGTATCTCTTTGTATCGCGGATTATAACCCTAAATGAGGGAAGATTTACACCTGCTGAATTATGAACAATGAAACCAACGCTATAGCTCTCATTATCTTCAACTTCAAGATTAAAGACTTCCCCCTCATATTCCTGCTCTTCAATCCTCCGAACTTTCAAAAGTAGGTATCCATTCCAGATCTTATTGACTTGATAAACTCTATTTCCCAGCTTTGGCAGGGGATACCCTAATTCTTCAAGAAGTGAGTAGTAGCTTTTTCCACTTATTCTTACTTCATACAATCCTTTTCTGCCCCATCTTTTATCCTTTCTATCAAAATAACGAACACTAGAAACATATCCCAATGAAGCAAGTAAAAGTTGAAGTTGATAAGCAAGATGAGGGGAAACTGTAGAGTAGGTTATATAATTTGATCTGTCCCTTGCGTTTATCCTCACATATCCATCGCCTTCTATTAATCCCTTTAATAGTCCAAGTTTTACTTCCCTGTTTCCATTAAATAGGATTACTTCAGGTATCCTTTTATTATCTGCATGGGCTCCTATATTTTTCCTCAGCCATTCAGCAAATCTCTTGTTGCAGAATCTAATTCTACGCCTATTCCTCTCTTTGTCTTCCACAACAATCTTGGCTTTTGGGAAATACTTAGATATCGTCTGAATTAGAAAACTGGTTATATCCTCTTCATATGAGGCAATGTCAAAAAGTATAGCGCCTGTTTTTGAAGTAGATCCCTCCGCAATCCATAAACCAATTAAACGTGCTGTTTCAAAATTCAATGGCAGAAATTCCGGAGTTTTCTCAAGGGCTGGATGATCCCTATTAGTAACTCCAAATTGATTAACTACTTTGGATGGTTTTCTGAGAGGTATTTTATCAACGGTAACAACAAGTTTAGGGATTGGTTGAAGTAGCATATATGAAATTTTTGGGTCATTATTCTGTTCTATGAGCTCCTTTAACTCTCTTGCAGTAATCCAAAATGGCCCTTCATACTCCCACCAAATTACTTGACGACCATTAGAATAGTGAGATTTATGCCGAATCTGCTTTATAACAAAAACTTTATGTTCGGGTGTTATTTTTATAGGGACTGTTCCAAAAGCTTTGATCACAAGCAATTTACCTTTATGTTGCCTCTTCAATGGCATAATAACTTGCTTAAATTCTCCTGTATGAGTTAAAACAAAGTCTCCTCTTTTAAGTTCAGAAACCTTTTTTACGCCATATCTTGTTATAACCAGAGTGTCTGGGTGCATACATAATGTCGGCGTCGCAGTTAAGACTTTTATCAATCCTTCCCTAAATGCATCCTCAATCAAAGTTCTCTCCGCTCTTCCTAATCCAGCATGATGAAAGGCAGCACCGTTAACTAAAACCTCCTTAAGCTTATCATTGGTTGGATTGCTCTCCAATGACTCAGCCAGCTCTTTTAATCTCCTTGCTTCGGGCTTTGTTAAAAGCCGCCTAACTTTCTTGCCAAGCATTGCAGCTTCTTTTTCCGCTGACCTCCTAGTGTTCACAAAAACCAGAGATTGTTTGCCCCTTTTGACAGCATCAATTACGAGAGAGTCCCACTGAGCTGGAAGCTTGTCAATTTTGCCATCTTCCCAAATCAGCTGACCGTGGGCAAAGACGCCTTTCCTCAGCTTTACTGGACGCCAATCACTGACCACAAGCCTAGCATTTAACCATTCAGCCAGCTCCTCAGCATTTCCAACGGTTGCGCTCAATCCCAGAATCTGGGCTTTGCCAAGCATATGTGATAATATCATCTCTAAAGTAGCTCCCCTATCATAAGACCCGAGGAGGTGAATTTCATCCGCAACGATGAGCTTCACATCTTTAATCCATCTCGATTTATGCCTCAAAAGGGAGTCAAACTTCTCTGATGTTGCTATGATTATGTCATACCTTCCGAGCCATTCTTCACTGCTGTCATAATCTCCAGTCGTTACAGCAACCCTAACCCCCAAGTCCTCCCATGTTTTGAACTCTCTGTATTTTTCTTCAGCCAAAGCCTTAAGAGGGACTAAATATACCGCCTTCCCCCCTTCAGTAAAGAGCTTGTGGAGCATCACAATTTCAGCAACGAGGGTTTTCCCGCTCGCTGTTGGAATTGCCAAAAGCAAATTCTCTCCATTGAGAACACCACTTTTCAAAGCCTCAGCTTGGGGAGGATAGAACTCGCTAATGCCGCGCTCTTTAATTTTCCTGATTATTCTCTCATCCACACCAAATCTTGAAAGCTCATCAACCCGCATTGCATATCCACTAAGGGAAAAGCGTTTATAGGCTTTTGGTTTAGCTGATAGCATGAAAGTTGAAGTACCTTATTTGGTGTTTGAAGTTAATAGGGATGAATATATGATTGATGCCCACTTTTCAAAGAAGCTTGAGCGGATTGAAAGAGTCAGCACCCTAATCCGACCAATAGACAGAACCCTATTAAAAACTGCAGAAGAACCTCTTCCAATACTCTTACAAAAGAATGAAATTGAGGGGTTCTTAAAAAATCTATTTATTGAGGTTTATGAACGCTCTGGAGAAAAGCTGAACGAAAGATTAAGGCACATGAGAAAATGGAATCTCCTTAGGCTCATTGGAATTCCAACTGGTTTTTCAAGGCATGTAGAGAAAGACGAACAGCTTTCAAAAGAAAATAGAGAGGCCATGTTCTCTCTAGCCATATTAAGAAAAATTCTTGGAGTTAAAACTCCCACAGAACTTGATAAGGTCAAGATAATCCCAAAAGAATACCTCTACTATAGGATTGAACTCAGAAACAGAGAAATTTTCAATGAAAAAGGAGAAAAAGACAGCATCTATACACAGCTCTTGGAGATTGATGAAGGTTTTAGGAAGGCATTGCTCTTTAGGATTTAGCGTAAAGCCAGCAAGCGACATAATGGTCTTTCTCAACCTCGACCATTGGAGGCTCCTCTTTTTTGCACACATCCTTTGCAAACGGACATCTTGGGTGGAATCTGCATCCAGCTGGCGGATTTATTGGGCTCGGAGGTTCTCCTTTAATGACCTTACGCTTTGCTTTAAGTTCTTTAGCCATTTCTGGGTCTGGAACTGGGATAGCTGAGAGGAGCATTTGGGTGTAGGGGTGGAGCGGATTTTCGAAGATTTTATCCGCTGGACCAACCTCGACGAGCTTTCCAAGATACATGACTCCCATTCTGTGACTCATGTACTTGACGACACCTAAATCGTGGGAGATGAAGAGATATGTAAATCCATGCTTTTCCTGCAAGTCCTTGAGAGTGTTTAGGATGTTCGCTTGGACTGAAACATCCAAAGCAGATGTTGGCTCATCAAGCACTATAAACTCCGGCTTAAGCGCCATTATTCTAGCCAAAGCAATTCTCTGCCTCTGACCACCGCTGAACTCGTGAGGATATCTGTAGAGGTGCATCTCGTTGAGTCCAACACTTTCTAGAAGATTTATCACGAACTCCTCTGGGTCATCAACTTCAATGCCATGAAATCTCACAGGCTCCATGATGATCTCAAACACTGTCTGCCTTGGGTTTAGAGACGAATATGGGTCTTGGAACATTATTTGGGATTTCCTCCTAAACCATTTGAGATCATCGCCTTTAAGTCCCATAACATTCTTGCCTTCAAAGAGAATTTCTCCGGCAGTCGGCTCTATCAAACGGAGGACTGTTCTTCCTGTTGTCGTCTTACCACAGCCGCTCTCGCCTACTAAGCCAAAAGTTTCACCCCTATAGATTTCAAAGCTTATGTCATCAACTGCTTTAACCCAGCCTTTTGTGAAGAATAAGCCTTTCACGGGGAAGTACTTTTTGAGATGTTTAACTTCCAACACTTTCTCCATGTTCTCACCTCAGTAAAGGTGGCATGCTACAAAATGTCCATCTTCAATCTCTTTCAGCTCAGGTATCTTCTGCTTGCAGACATCCATTGCAAATGGACACCTTGGATGGAATCTACAGCCGCTTGGCGGTGTGATCAGATTAGGCACTGTTCCAGGAATGGCCTCTAAGCGCTCAATCTTTGTCATCGGATTTGGCACAGCTTTGAGGAGACCCTTAGTGTACGGATGGAGGGGATTCTTGAAAATCTGCTCCACTGAGCCAATCTCAACTATCTTTCCGGCGTACATCACAGCTACTCTGTCGGCAGTTTCAGCAACAACACCTAAGTTGTGCGTGATCAAAATGACCGTTGCTTTGTATTTTTCTTTGAGCTGGTTAATCAAGTCAAGAATCTGGGCTTGAACTGTAACGTCCAAAGCCGTTGTGGGTTCATCAGCTATTAGAATCTTTGGATTGTTCGCGATTCCAATTCCAATAACTACTCTCTGCTTCATTCCACCGCTCAACTCGTGTGGATAGTTCTTAACTCTGTTCTCTGGGTCTGGGATAAGGACAGCTCTTAAAATGTCAACAGCTTTTTTAATCCCCTCTTTTATGCTCTCAACTTTTTCGTGAACCTCCATCGCTTCAGCTATTTGATAGCCAACTGTATAGAGGGGGTCGAGTGAAGCATGCGGATCTTGGAAGATGTAAGCTATTTCGTTGCCCCTAATCTCTCTAATCTGCTCCTCATCGAGCTTGAGCAGGTCAACAACGCTTCCGTCATCTCTGTAATACAAGACTTCACCCTCAACAATCCTTCCAGGGCTTTCAATAAGTTGGGTCAAAGCCCTTGAGGTTACGCTTTTTCCACAGCCTGTTTCACCAACTAATGCAAAAGTTTCACCCCTATAAACATCGAAGGAAACTTTTTCAATAGCCTTGACTATTCCAGCGTAAGTGTAAAAGTGAACAGTTAAGTTTCTAACTTGTAAAATTGGCTCAGGCATTCGCCTCACCCTCCTTCTTGCTCTTCTTTACCTTGAATTCAATGCTTCTCCTTGTCTTTGGATCAAGGATATCTCTAAGTCCATCACCAAGTAGATTCCAGCCCAATGCTACAAGCATGACAACTAAACCTGGGTAGAATACTAGCCACCATGCCTTCGGGAAATACTGAGCTCCATCATAGACTATTCTACCCCAATCAGCTATTGGCGGCGTTGCACCTAAGCCGAGAAAGCTCAATCCAGCCTCCATGAGGATTACTCCACCGAAGTCAAGGGTTATGTAAACCAATATTGGGCCGATGATGTTTGGTAAGATGTGCTTAAACATTATTGTCCATGAACTCAAGCCTATAGCCCTTGCAGCTTCAATGTAAAGCTTCTCCTTCTCTGTTAGCGTTGAACCTCTCGTTATTCTCGCATAAGCAGGCCACCAAACGATAATCATCGCCAATATGACAGCTAAAAGCCTTCCAAGGTTTCCAGCTTCTCTAATATCTAAAGCGAATAACCATAGGATAAACTTCTGAATTGCTTCGTGTGCTGATATGAAGTTCTGAATTCTCTCGGGCAAAACTGCTGATAATGCAATTGCCAGAATTAATGCTGGAAATGCGAGGAACATATCAGTTATACGCATTATTAGCTCGTCAACTTTTCCACCGTAATAGCCAGCTATGAGTCCTAGGATTATTCCGAGGGGAACTCCAAGTGAAATCACTATAATTGATATTACAAAGCTCGTCCTTGCACCGCTGAGAATTAAGCTGAGCAAATCTCTACCATAGTGGTCTGAACCCAAGGGAAAGTTTATCACGGTATTGTTGTAAAAGTCAAGGATAAACTGACTTCCTGGAGGTGCTAAGATTATTTTGTCGTAGCTCTTTGTGTAGAGCATTGGGAAGAAGTTGTATCTCCAAGGAGCTAATCTAGGCCCAAAAATTCCCACTAAAATGAACAAGATTACAAGGAATAAACCTATCAAAGCTGGGGGAGATCTGTTGAGTGCGTATAGCATTAAACGCCATTCTTCCATCTTTGATTTGTTCTTCTCCTTCCAGCCCTTTTTGAATAAGCTTATGAATGAGCCCAACCCATAGACAATCTTATCGGCAAGCTTATCCAAGATACTCTTTTTGTATTCCTCTTGCATTTAAACCACCTCAATACCTAACTCTTGGGTCAATTACTGCATAGAGGATATCAACCACCAAGTTTGCGGTAACGTAGATTATTGCATAGATGAAGGTTATTGCCACAACTGCTGGGAAGTCGAGGTTTTGAATTGAAAGGATTGCATACCTTCCCATTCCCGGTAAAGCGAAGACAGTCTCTGTAATTGGTGTTCCAGCCAACAAACCACCAAACTGGAGACCGAGAACTGTAACAATTGGAACCAGAGCATTCTTTAGTGCATGCTTGTAAATTCTCAGCTTTGGAACTCCTTTGGCCTTTAGGAACTGTATGTAGTCACCGCTGAGAGCTTCAAGGAATGAATTCCTGACGAACCTTGCGAGGACACCTGTCCCCATGAATCCCAGAACAAATCCTGGAAGCCAGAATCTAGCCAAATGCTGCTTGAAGAGGGTGAAGTTTCCTGTAAGGAGAGAATCAATTATCGGGACATGGGTAATTTGAACGGGTGGTGCAGGGGGTACTCCAGCCAAATTTGTTATCCTAAACTTAACGAAGAACACAAACAGTAGCAGATATCCCAACCAGAAAACTGGAGTTGAAACACCAATGAGAGCGAAAATCCTAACTAATGTATCTATCCAAGTGTTACGCTTTAATGCAGAGATCAAACCCAAAGGAATTCCAATCAATATTGTAAACGTAAACGCTATTATAGCCAATTGAAACGTAACAGGGAAACGATCTCTAATATCATCAAGAACGGGATTGGAAGTTCTGGGATCAATCAAGGTGTTTGTTGCTAACCCTTTTATGAGGAACCAGTACTGATCATACCAAGGTTCATTTAAGTGGTACCTCTCCTTAATCCTTTCAACTGCCTCGGGAGATGCTTTTTCACCTCCAGCCCAGGCTTTAGCGGGATCTGCTGGAATCACATACGCTATTAAGAAAACTATGATAGTCACACCAACGATTGTTGGTATAAATGTAAGAATCCTTCTGATTAAGAATTTCTTGAGATCTGCCATTTCCGTCCCTCCAATTGAGCTTTGGATTCTAAGGAGTTGAAAACTAAATTAAAGAAAAGAAAGATCAGCCAGAAACCTCGACGTTAACTTCCTTGAACTTAGTTGCACCGTAGAGGAATGGTCCAACCCAGTTGTCTGAGTCAAGGTAATCTGGCACCCAACCGACAACGTAGACGTCGAAGTCACCCTTGCTGACCTTTCCTAAGTAGACTGGCCACTCGTAGCTTGAAACTGTAACTTGGAATCCAAGCTGGCTCCAGACGTTCTGGAGGAGCGTCATTATCTTCTCACGTGCTGAGTTTCCAGCGTTGTAAATAAGCTCAATCTTGTACTTGGTTGGATCAATACCTGACTCCTTAAGGAGTTGCTGTGCTTTTGCTATGTTGTAGTCATACTTGATTATTCCGTGCTCGGTATAGCCTGGCCATGGCTTTGGAATTGGACCCCAGTTTCTCTCAAGCAAGCCTGAGTAAACTGTCTGTGCAATCTGGTCGTATGGAATTGCATAAGCCAAGGCCTGTCTGACCTTAACATTGTTGAATGGCTCCTTGTAGGTGTTGAAGACTATGAATGTAAGTATTGGCTGTAAGAGGTCTGTCTGGACAATTGACTCAAATCCATCAAGCTTGAGGCCCTTAACGTCGTTGAGTCTCTCTGGTGGTGTTGCAACAGCATCAACTGTTCCTGTCTGGAAGAGCTGAATTCTTGAAACAGCATCGTTGTTTATAACATAGATAACTCTCTTGTGAAGTGGCTTGATGTTGTTCCATATCTCCTTGTTCCAGTAGTATGGGTTAAGCTCAAGGACGATGTATGAGTTCTCCTGGTACTCTTTGACATAATATGGTCCTGTTCCAACGGGCTTCTTGTGCATGAGCTGGTGGGTTGGATCCTGCTCTCCTTCCTGGACGTACTTTGCCCATGCACTTGGATTCTTACCGTTGTCTGATGCCTTTAATGCTTCCTCATACTTGTCACCAAGGAGGTACTCCATCGGAACTACTGAGAGGAATGGGTCAGCCAAGATGTTGAGCACCGGTGCATATGGGTGTGGTAATACGAGCTTGAAGACTCCAGCTGTCTTTCCGCTGTAGCCAAAGAGGTTGAGGAGGTCATTTAGTGACTTGACTTCAACTGTCTTACCCTTATATTCTGCGATGAGCTTCTCGCTCTTGAGAATGTTCTCAAACTCCTGCTCTGTTAATGCTTGGGATTTATTAACGTCCATGAACTCTGAAACCATCCATGAGACACTGTGTCCCAACCTCTGAACACGCCAGAATGTGAAGGCAACATCTGTTGCATCAATTGGGTAAGTCTTGTCGTCCCATGGGTCATATGCTACAACTCCCCCTCTAATGACAAAGTACCACTCTGTGCCGTCTTCGTTATGTGCCCATGCAACTGCAAGATCTGGACTGACCTCTTCAGTTTCATCCTTCCAGTAGGTAACTAAGGTATCACCAATCTCGTGCCAAAGCTCCCATCCAAAGGTCTCGTAAGTCCAAGCTGGGTCAAAGCTCTCCGGCCATCCAATTGTACCTATAACATAGGTTTCAGCATCGTTCTTGTACTCACCAATTCCTATGTTGATGCTCGGGGCATTTGGATCTTCCCAAAGAAGGTCATACCTCTCTGGAAGGGTTGGGTGGTAGTACCTTCCCTTAACCCAGTTCCAATAAACACGCAATTGTCTGTTCTGTCCGATGATAACTTCGGGAACATAGTAGTTTCCTAATATGTAGAGTGCCTTAAACAGTTCACTTCTGATAGTTGGGTCAGTTTGTCTTCTTGCGGCAATTACAAGAGCGTCAACATTGGCATTTCTGAAGAATGCAGGGTTAATTGCACCGAAACCTTGTCCCTCTTCCATAAGCTTCTTGATATCTGGGGTGTTAGCCTCATCAACTACGTAGCTTACTTTAATTACCTTCTTGCCGCTTGGAAGTGAAACTGTTGGACTTTCTCCCTTTGGACCAACGACTATAACGGAATTGTCAGTTTCAATTACAGTGACTTTACCAAGCTCAAGAATTGCAGGAGTGACTCCAGATGGCTTTTGGGTCTCAGTTGCTGTTTGGGTTGGGGAAGATGGTGTTGTTTGAGTTGTTGGCTGTGTTGTAGTTGGGGTCGTCGTTGTCTTTTCTCCACCAATACATCCGCTGGCAATTACTGAAAAACCTAAAATTGCAATTAAAAACAATGCCGTTAAAGCCTTTCTCATGGGTATCCCCCCATGGCTAAAGCAATAATCTATATGAGCATAAGCAGTAATAAAACTTTCGATTACTTAGACAAATTTATGACTAAATAATTAGCTTGCTTTTAGAATGTCTTACAAAATGTTTCATATTTCCCGCAAATTGTTATCAAAATGAAAACATTCAAAAAAAGTTGGCATCTAATGTACACCTTAAACGCTCAATAGTGCACATTTTGTGATACTATAATAGAAAGACGTGCAATGCTGTTCTAGATTTTAGTATACCACAAGTCAAGAATTACCACAGTCCAAAGATTCCCACCATTGCACTGAAACATTCACGAGCTTATTACACAACACAACAGCAAAATCAATTACGAAAAGCTTAAATGAGATGAAATGCTAGTAACATCTGTAAAAAACTGCTCTGGTGGTGTAAATGGTTAGGGCATATGTTTTATTGACAGTTGAAATTGGAAAAGTAGAAAAAGTTATAGAAGAGCTCAAAAAGATACCTGGAGTTACAAAGGCAGATGCTGTGACTGGACCTTATGATGCAATAATACACATCGAAGCAGAAGACCTGGGAGAGCTCACAAGGAAGATACTGCACGACATCCACAACATTGATGGCGTAATAGACACTACAACAGCAATAGTAGTTGAGTTAGAGGAGGAGTAACTACTTTTTCCGCCTTTTGGACTTCCTGAACTCCCTAATCTTTTGGGCAATTAGTTTTAGGCTTTTTGACTTTCCATGTCTGCTTTCAACAATAAGCATTCCCCTCGTTCTTAAAGATTCATCTAGTCCAGATAATCTTGGATTCATCTTTTCCGACTCAACTTCAACAATCTTCATGTTAAGAGCTTCCGCTGCCCTAATGATTTCATCGAGCTTAGGTGACTCAACTGCCAAGTTCTTGGGAACTTCTCTTCCATATTTTCTCGAAAGTCTTGCATCTAGTTCATTTGCCCACACTACAAATTTCTTCATTTACTAACACCTAAAAGATTTAAAAGATCAAGAGCATTAAAAATTCTTTGGTGGGTTAAAATGGAAATTCACTCAATTGAAAAATTTCTTAAAGGCCAAGTGCGAGGGGGAGATATTGTTTTAATTGAGTATCCTAGCGCATATCCTTTTGAAGATCTTGTGTGGGGAAAAATCATTCCCGAAATCTCTCAAGATAACCAGATAGTAATTGATGATTTCTTTGGTATCGGAGATTTAAGCTTTAGAAACTATATCAGAAAGGTTTCTCCAAAGCAATACAAAAAGATTATTGAGATAACAAAGCATATAAATGTAATCAAAATCGGTCCCGGGAGAGCCAGCTACGGCTCAATTATCGACGAGATCCCATTGACGTATGAAATATCCGAATTTATGAAGAACTACTACGACGCAATTAGAAAAGCCCTCGTAGATTCTATTAAGCCCCTATACTTTCTAAGCTTTGGACTAGCTGAGTACTTCTACTTTGGAAAGGAAAAAGCTCTTCAAGCAATTCTCTTCAGCAGAAGCAATCTCCCGGTCGAGGACTGGACATCAATTTACCTTATAAACAAAGACGTAATAGAAAAGCCTCACCTGGCAATTCTGGAAGACATCTCAGCGTGGATCCTCGACATAGACAAAGAAGAAGGGAAATACACTATTAGGATTAAAAAAGAAAGCTGATGGTGAGAAAAAGTGATAACAGAAGGAGAAAAAGTTCTGCTAGTTGATCCTAGAGGAAAGAGGTACCTTATAACTGTGAAAAAAGATGAATTTCATACAGATTTAGGAAAGATAAACCTTGAGGAGATAATTGGGAAGAATTTTGGAGATATTGTTGAGTCTCACAAAGGGTACAAGTTCAAAATTTTAAAGCCCAGAATAGTTGATTTCATTGATAAAATGAAGCGCGGCCCTCAGATAATTCATCCCAAAGATGCCGCCCAAATTGTGGCTTTTGCTGGAATCTCTCCAGGGGATTTTATAGTTGAAGCTGGAGTTGGGAGCGGTGCACTAACTCTCTTCTTGGCAAATATAATTGGACCTAACGGAAGGATAGTCAGTTATGAGGTTAGAGAAGACTTTGCAAAGCTTGCATGGAAAAACATTGAATGGGCAGGTTTTGATGACAGAGTTACTATAAAGCTCAAGAGCATTTACGACGGAATAGACGAGAAAGACGTTGATCACATAATTCTCGACTTACCTCAGCCAGAGAGAGTTGTTGAGCACGCTGTAGAAGCCTTAAAACCCGGAGGATATTTTGTAGCTTATACTCCATGTATAAACCAAGTTGCTCGCCTTTATGAAAAGCTAAGAGAGTTTAAAGAGCATTTCATGAGGCCCAAAACTATTGAATGTTTGGTTAGAGAGCAAGAAGTAAAGAGAGAGTGCATAAGGCCGAAAACGAGAATGATTGCACACACCGGTTACATCACGTTTGCAAGGAAAATTTAGTCAGCAGAGAGGGAGGTTCATCATCACCTCAGCGTACCGTGAGGCTCATCCCCAATTCTGAAATTTAGGCTCCTCTTTTTAGGATTTTTGGTTAAGTGTTGCTATTCTCAAATTTTCTTCAATGTTGTTAACCTTTGGTTAACAATACTTTTATAAATACTTAATGTTCAAAACTTTTAGGAATGTTCAATAATGAGCACATGTACGGAGGTGTTCATTGTGTATAAGATACTCGAAAGGAAAGAAATCGCAATGAGAAATGTTTGGTTTAAAGTTTATGCCCCTCATGTAGTTAAAAAGCTTCAACCGGGGCAGTTTGTGATCGTTAGAGCCTTTGAGAATGGTGAAAGGATTCCTCTTACCCCAGTAATGTGGAATAAAGATGAAGGGTGGATAGGTCTTGTAGTGTTCACTAGAGGAAAAACAACAATGCAGATAAATACTAAACTCAAAGAAGGGGATTACTTCCTTAATATTGCTGGTCCTCTTGGAAATCCAGCCCCAATGAGAAAATATGGAAAAATACTTGCTATAGGCCTGTATACGGGTATAGTCGAGGTATTTCCAATAGCCAAAGCGTGGCAAGAAATAGGGAATGAAGTTCACACTCTCCAGGTCACTTTTGAACCCATGATTATACTAAAAGAGGAGCTTGAAAAGGCTGTTTCAAAACACACTGCTGTAGGTGTTCCAATTGATCCCGAAAAGAGCTTTCCCGAAAATATGAAAAATGTAACTGCCAGGGCCAGAGAAGTAGTTAGAGACATGATAAAAGAGCTCAAACCAGATTTAGTGTTTATGGTTGGGCCAGTTGGTGACCAAAAAGTAATTTTTGAGGTTGTCAAGGAATTCAATGTTCCAATGCTTGTTGATTTACATCCTATTATGGTTGACGGAACTGGTATGTGTGGCGCTTGTAGAGTAACAGTGGGAGGGAAGGTGAGATTTGCCTGTGTTGATGGTCCAACTTTCAACGCATATGAGGTTGATTTTGACGAGCTGATCAAGAGGTCTAGCTATTATAGGGATTTGGAGATGAGAGCTATGCAAGAATATATGCAGAAGCTTCAAGGGGGTGCACAATGATGGCAAAGAGGGAGTTCATAAAAAACAGAGTTCCTACTCCCGAAATAGAGCCAGCTAAGAGAATCAAAAGTTTTGATGAGGTAAATTTGGGATACAACTTTGATCTTGCTTTAATGGAAGCTGAACGCTGTTTGCAGTGTCCAGAGAATTATGCTCCGTGTATTAAAGGCTGTCCCGTAAATATAAACATTCCCGGCTTCCTTGCTAAGCTTAAGGAGCACAGAGACAATCCATACTTGGCAGTTAAAGAGGCTTTGCGGATTATTTGGGCTTGTAATTCTTTGCCTACTATTACTGGTAGGGTTTGTCCACAAGAAGACCAGTGTGAAGGAGTTTGCGTAATGGGCAAAGTAGGAGACGCCATAAACATAGGAAAACTAGAAAGATTCGTAGCAGACTACGCAAGAGAAAAAGGAATAGATGACGAGCTTTTGATGGAGATTATGCCCAAAATCGAAAAGAAAGAGCAAAAGGTAGCAGTAGTCGGAGCAGGCCCAGCAGGCCTAACATGCGCAGCAGAACTCGCAAAGATGGGCTACAATGTTACAGTATTTGAGGCTCTGCATTATCCAGGGGGAGTTCTTGTCTATGGTATTCCAGAGTTCAGGCTTCCAAAAGAAATCGTGAAAAAGGAGCTTAAGAAGCTTGAGCTTTTAGGTGTTGAGATAAAGACAGACCACATAGTTGGAAGAACGGTCACAATTCCTGAGCTCATTGAGGAATACGATGCAGTGTTTATTTCCACGGGTGCGGGAACGCCTAAACTTCCAGAAGTGCCGGGAATAAACCTCAACGGAATTTACTCAGCCAACGAGTTTCTCACAAGGGTTAATCTAATGAAAGCCTACAAGTTCCCAGAATACGACACTCCAATAAAAGTTGGCAAGAAGACGATAGTGATTGGAGCTGGAAACACAGCAATAGACGCTGCAAGGACAGCTCTAAGACTGGGAAGTGAAGTTACAATAGCATACAGAAGGGGGGAAGAAGATATGACAGCGAGAATAGAAGAGATAGAGCACGCCAAAGAAGAAGGAGTTAAGTTCATGTTCTTTGTGAATCCCATCGAGTTTATTGGGGATGAGAAAGGCAATGTCAAAGCTGTTAAGTTCATGAAAATGAAGCCACTCGATGAGAAAGATTCGAGAGGAAAGAGGAAAATCATTCCAACAGGTGAAACAATAACAGTCGAAGCTAATACGGTGATTATAGCAATTGGACAGGTTCCAAACAAGATAATCTGGAAGACAACGCCAGGCTTGAAGGTTACGGAGAAGGGAACTATAGTTGTTAATGAGAACTTGATGACTTCAATTCCTGGTGTTTTTGCTGGTGGAGATGCCATAAGAGGAGAAGCAACCGTAATCCTAGCAATGGGAGATGGAAGAAAAGCCGCAAAAGCAATACACGAATACTTGCAGAAGAAAGGGAGCGAAAACGCTTGATTTTTCTTCTATCCTTTTCTACATCTTAAGGGATAAATTTATCAGCTCTCACGAGAAATCATAATGGCTATGAGGAGCCTCACGATATCTGAGGCATGATGAGGGGCATACTGGCCGAGCCTATTTGTAGGAGCAGACTTTTTCTACCTACCTTTTGAATTTCAATAACTTTATTTTACCGAGAGGCAACAATAAAGTGAGCGATGACGAACTCTAGGGTATCTGAAATGTGATGAAAAAAGAAAGCCGAGCTACTCCTTTTCCTCCTCTTCAATCTCCTCAAGGATGTGTTCAAACTTCTTGAAGTCCTCGCTCTGTGCAACGAGAGTTATGAACTCGTCAATCTCCTCCTTCTCGAGGAATGAACCAACTAAGAGCCTTCCAGTGTAACGGTTGTTCTTAATTTCCCAGAACATGTAGAATTCGGGGAATTTGTTCTTGATTTCTCTATAAGCAACTCCATACTTAGAGTCCTTAAGAGGGTTCTGCTCAAGGAAGAAATGATTTTCAGAGAGCTCAATCTTATGGAGAATAGCTCCGCGCTTAGTTCTCACAAGCTTAACCTTAACATCCCATTCTTTTAGGGTCCTCATAAGAACACCTCCAACGAAATATGAAAAAACAAACCCAAACAAAATCAGAGGCTCTTCAAGTATTCAGCATACTGCTCTGCTGTCATAAGATTCTTTAAGTCTTCTTCAAGGTTTGACGGCTTAATCTTTGCAATCCATGCTCCATATGGATCCTCGTTGATTTTTTCTGGGGAATCCTCAAGCTCTCCATTAACTTCAACAACTTCACCGCTGACTGGAGCGTAAACTTCGCTCACAGCCTTGACGCTCTCAATTTCACAGAGAACATCTCCTTGAGAAACTTCTTTTCCAACTTCTGGAAGCTCAACGTATGCAACATCGCCAAGCTCTTTTTGAGCATAGTCGCTTATTCCGACAAGAACAGTTCCATCATCTAAAACTTGAGCCCATTCATGCTCCTTTGTGTAGTATAATCCTTCTTTAACTTTATATTCGCCCACCTCAATCATGAGAACCACCAGAGTGTTTTACAGCTAAAAAACATTTAAACCTTTCTACATTTTTGGTTATCCTCTCCTAGTACCTCCATAAATAATTCCAGCCACTATTAAAGCAAGGCCGATTATTGTTGAAATCAAAATCTTCTCCCCTACTGCAAAGTGAATTATAATCAGAGAGATGAACGGGGTTAGGTAAACAAGGTTTGCTATTTGGGCTGTTGTTTCTGATAGTTCCAGCGCTTTAAGCCACAAGAGAAAAGTAATGCCCATTTCAAAGGCACCTATGTAGACTGCACCAGCTAAGCCTTTAAGGGGAGGGAATGTAAGACCATGAACGAGGAGTACAAAAACTAAAGTGTAAATAAAACCAAAGGCAAAGTTAAAGAACATTTTAATCACTGCCTCTCTTTCATCTTTTAGATTCAAAATCCAATAAGTTGCCCAAATCAGTGCGCTCATTAAACCCAAGAAAGCTCCGTAAGGATTAGCAAACTTAAGAGCTGCTATATTTCCCCGCGTAGAAATTATCAAGACCCCACAAAAGCTGATGAGAACACCTAAAAAGTTTCTAAGCCTAACTTTTTGTTTCAGTAATGGAACTGAAAGCAAAGTCAGCATTATTGGCCAAGTATAGTTCAAAGCCTGAGCCTCCTGAGCTGGGAGGAGGGAATACGCTTTGAAAAGGACGAGGTAGTAGAGGAAAGGGTTGATTAATCCGAGAACTACCGAGTATCTGTGAGCAGACAATTCTTTCAAGGCATGAACTTTTCCCTGAACTGCAGTCAAAATAGAAAATATGAGCAGAGATGCTAGTGAGGCATAGAGCAGAAGATTTGCATAGTCAAGATATCTAAGGGAGAGCTTAAAGGCTGAGGCAATAGTTGACCACAGCAACACTGCAAGGAAGGCATAGAGATAAGCTGATTTTTGAGTGCTCATGCATGTTAATGCGTAGAGCAGAGTTATAAGGATTATTCGATCCTCTATTCGACATTAAGAGAGCAAAACACTCATTTGATCAAACTTTCTTAAAGTTTGATGGGGAAAAGGTTTAAATATGCATTTCTACACATTTGTGAGTAAGAGGTGGCAAAAATGATGCTCATATTAGAAGCTTACTTTAAGAATTATCCGGCAAGAAAAAAAGTTGCGGAGTTTTTATTTGAGAACGGGTTGAGTGTTAAGAACGGGAAGATATATCTAAGAAACGTAGAGGTTCCAATCAGTGAATTATCAAGGGTTATTGGAGTAAACAGAAAGATAATCTATCATACCATCGAATACATTGAGAAAACTTATCCGCTGAAGCTAATCTTCGAGCGATTAACTCCTCTGCCAAGCCTAATTGATGTTGCTCCAATAATGGGCTGGGAAGTTCTTGAAATTGAATTTGAAAAAGACCTCTACTCTCAAGCAATTTCAAGCATTCTCCAGATTCTCTCAAAAAACAATGTTCCGATAATGGAAATCTTCAGCAGGAACTTGAGAGATGAAGACAGCAAAGCATACATAGTTATAGACGGAACTCTGCCAGTTGATGTATTTGTAAAAATCAAAGACATACCCGGATTCAAAAAGCTCATCCTCCACACGCCAGATAAGAGGAAAGAAAACTTTGTGTGTGCCTATTGTGAAGTGCAATATTGCCCAAAGAAAGTGATGTTGGAAAAAACTGGTGCAAAATCTTAGCCAACAACTCTAAATCCCTTTTCTCCCTTTGGCTCTTCCCATTTTATCTCGACCCTTGTAACTCTTGCAAACGGTGGGCCTTGATGTGCCCAACCAATTAACGCTTCAACTCTCTCCCTTTCTCCTTCTATTACAGCTTCAACACTCCCATCGGGTAAGTTTCTGACCCAGCCATTTACTCCAAGTTTTCTTGCCTCCCTCTGCATGCTCCATCTAAAGCCAACCCCCTGAACCCTGCCATAAATCCTTAGGTGTGCTCTTACAATTTCCATCTCAACCCCCGATAAAAATAACTCAACGTAAGATTTAAGTTTATCCTTAGGAGGTTATAAATGGTGGTAGCATGAGTGATATGATACTTGTTTACACAACATTCCCGGACTGGGAGAGTGCAGAAAGGATTGTAAAAGAGCTTTTGGAGAAGAAGCTCATAGCGTGTGCTAATCTAAGAGAGCACAAAGCCTTCTACTGGTGGGAGGGAAAAATAGAGGAGGACAACGAAGTCGGTGCAATTCTTAAGACAAAAGTTGAGCTTTGGGACGAGCTTAAAAAGGAACTCAAGGAAAAGCACCCCTACACAGTTCCAGCAATAATTAGGATTGATATAGACACCGTAAATAAAGAATACCTCAAGTGGCTGTTAGAGGTTACAAAATGATTAGGAAGGTAAAACCTCAAATTAGGGTTATTGGTTTTGATGACGGCACTTTTTCTTTTAAATCCAAAATCGAGAGGGACAAAACTATTCTGATTGGAGTTGTCATGAAAGGCTCTCAAGAAGTTGTCGGAATTTTGGTAAGATGGATTGAAGTTGATGGGAGAGACGCAACAGAAAAGATGATTGACTCCATTGTAAACTCCCGCTTTAAAGATCTGAGAGTCATAATGCTAAAGGGCATAACCTATGCTGGTTTTAACATTGTTGATATAGAAAAGCTCAGCAAGGAGACAGGTCTGCCGGTGATTGTCGTCATTAGAAAAAGACCAGATTTAAAAGCTATGGAAGATGCTCTGAGAAAGCATTTCCCGGATGCTGAAGAGAGGATTAGGCTGCTGAGAAAAGGTGGAGAGGTGAGAGAACTAATACCAGAGAGGCTGTTCTATCAAGCTTATGGACTTGAACCAAAAACAGCAGAAGAGATAATCAAAATAACCCAGAAGAGCTCTCTAATTCCCGAGCCTCTTAGGTTAGCTCACATGATAGCCTCAGCAGTCATGACCGGGGAGTCGAAGAAGGAGTAGATTCTTTTCGCCGCATTGATTGAATTTTTGTTCTAAACAGACCTTCAATGGCTTCTTCCTAATAAGGTTGTTGAAATCTCCTAGGATACCAAACCTTTATATAACCCTCACATCTATTTTTAAATGGCGGCGGACTAGGCCGGGGGGTTCGGCGTCCCCTGTAACCCGAAACCGTCGATATGCGGGGGCCGAAGCCCGAGGGGCGGTTCCTGAATCCAGCGGCGGAAGCCGGGGTAAACAATGAGCCCTCGTCCCACGGGGCCGGCGGTGGGCGAGGCGGAGCTGAAGGGCTCCGCTAACGCCCTTTGCCCGCCGAACCCCGCAAGGCCCGGAAGGGAGCAGCGGTAGGCGGGACGTTCGGCGCTCGTGGGGTAGCGGGGGCGAGGGAGTCCCGGTGGAAGCCGCTGGAGGAGGGTTCCCACCCTCGGGCGTGTCCGCCGCCGTAAGAATTCTCTTGCTTTACAATTAACGAGGCAAAACTTATTAAACGGTGAACTCCCTTTTAGCACTTAGGTGTAAAAAATGCTGAGCGTTGAAGTTGCTAAGCTTAAGCTTGAGAATCCTCTCATCTTAGCTTCTGGTGTCGCAGATATGACTCCCGACCTGCTTAGGCGAGCACACAAGGAAGGAGCTGGAGCTGTTGTGACAAAATCAATTGGGGTTGAGCCTAGAAAAGGTTACGATAATCCCACGATAGTTGAGCTCCCCTACGGCTTGATTAATGCCATGGGACTTCCAAATCCAGGCTGGAAAGCTTTTTACGAGGAATTCAAAAATGAGGAATTTGATTTCCCAGTGATAGTTTCAATCTTTGGAAAAGACGAGAAGGAGTTTGCATTCTTAGCTGAAAAGCTGAGCGAAGTTGCAGATGCCTTTGAGCTTAATTTAAGCTGTCCTCATGCCAAAGGTTACGGCATGGAAATTGGGCAGAACCCAGAGATGGTGTATAAAGTCGTCAAAGCCGTTAAAGATGCAACAGATAAACCGGTAATAGCGAAGCTGACTCCGAACATTGACGACATAACTAAAATCGGACTAGCAGCAGAAAAAGCGGGAGCTGATGCAGTCTCCGCAATTAACACAGTCAAAGCTATTGCAATTGATATCTACGCAAGAAAGCCAATTTTGAGCAACAAGGTCGGCGGTTATTCTGGGCCAGGAATTAAACCAATTGCTTTAAGGGCTGTCTATGATTTAGCAAAAGCTCTGGACATTGACATCATCGGAATTGGAGGAATAACGACATGGCAAGATGCAGTTGAATTCCTAATGGTAGGTGCAAAGGCTCTACAAATTGGGACTGCTGTCTCATTGAGAGGATTTAAAGTTTTTAAAGAAATCAGCGAAGGAATAGAGAGATTTTTAAAGGAAGAAGGGTTTAATAGCATAGATGAGATAATAGGAATAGCTTTGGAGGGATAAAAAATGAAAAGAGCAGTTGTCTTATTTAGCGGTGGTCTAGACTCAACAGCTTGCCTATACTGGGCAAAGAAAAATTATGATGAAGTCATCATGCTCACAATAAACTATGGCAGCAATGAGGAGAAAGCAACAAACAAGGTAGCAAAGTTCTTCTCAAAAGAGCTGAATGTTCCACTTAAAATTATCAAACTCGACTTTTTAGAGGAGTTCTCCAAGCTTAGGGGGACTACATTAGTTGGAGGGGAAACGCCAAAAGTCACAGCAAAGGATTTAGAGAGCATGGAAGTTGCTCAAGAAACAGCTAAAAGCGTTTGGGTTCCAGCGAGAAATGTTGTGTTAATCTCCATAGCTGCTTCGCTTTTAGATGCCCTAGGAGGGGGAGACATAATAGTCGGCTTCAACGCTGAGGAAGGAGCGACTTTTCCCGATAATACCCCAGAGTTCGTTGAAGAGATGAACGAGATGCTGAGGTATGGAGCATTGAGTGAGGTTAAAGTTGTTGCACCTCTCATTGATCTTGACAAGAAAGGCATCGCAAGGCTTTTGAAAGAGCTAAATGCAAAATATGAGTACTCAAACTCATGCTACATGCCGAAAGGGTTTACAGAGGATGGGAAGCCAATTCACTGCGGAGAATGTGAGAGTTGCGTGAGGAGGCATCGCGGACTAATCGAAGGGATTGGAGATGACAAGACAGTTTATGCAGTTGAGCCTAAAATTTGAATACCCTTTTTCTATTCTTCTGTTCTTTTGATACTTACTGGGACTTAGAAAGGTTAACAAAACTATTTACAAACGTAAGTATTTACTTGCATAGTTCAAGGCATACAAATCAATTTACAAAAAAGGAATTATAGGACTTTATTTTGCGATATTTCAAATATCTCAACCTTTTGTTAAAAACTAAGCTATAGGAAAAGAGTTTTATACAAAAACTCCTGGGATAATGTGAAGATTATGACTTGACAAATGGGAGGTGAAAATGATGGGAGAGAATGTGAAGCTTACATCAAAGCAAATTGAGCTTTTAAGAAAGTTATATAATGAAGGAAAGCCTATTGAGGTCCATACTGTTGAAAAAAGCCAAGAAGAACTTGCAAGAGAACTCAAAGTTACGAGACAGGCATTGAGCTTTCACCTGAAGACCTTAAAAGAGATTGGATATATAAGAACAGGGAGAGGGTTCATAGATTTGACCAGAAAAGCAGTCGAGTTTCTTGAGAACGGCAAAAACAACAAAGCTTTTATCTTTGTAAAAATAGACCCAACAAAAAGAAAAGAAGTCTATGAGGAGATAAAGGAGCTTAACGGAATAAGGGCATATAGGGTTACTGGAAACATAGACATAGTGATTGAAGTTGACAGGACAAGATTTGAGGAAATTCTCGATAAGGTATCCTCGATTGATGGAGTCAGAGAGACAATAACCCACTTTATAATTGAACCAATTGCCTAAAGCTCAACCTCCTTTTTAATTATCTCTTCTGGCCTTATAACGCTTATTGCAGTTCTGTTTCCTAAGACCTCAATCCATACGTACCAATCTGGATTGTCCAAGTTAACTTGTACATTCAAGCTTTCCTTAATTTTTGCACCAAGCTCGATCTCTATTTCCTTGCTTGAGCGTATCCAGTTTCCTCTTCTCTTGCAGCGAACGGCAAAGCTTTCTCCTTCTTTAATTCTAGCTTTTGCGAGCTTAAATCCTTCTTCAATGATATCCTCCTTTTTGCTTCTAACCCACTTTTCCAAGGGAACTATCTTGAAGATTGCAGTCGTCTCAAAATCTCTCAAAATTCTTAAAGCTTCCTCTTTTGGCAGAGGAGTTTTAACGATTAAAACCCCTCTCCACTTCGTTCTCCTAATTTTGACATCTCCCAATGCCCACTCAAGCTCAAGGGAAGCATCACCTTCTCTGCCCGAGGGCACAGTGATGAGTAGCGTTGCCATCTTTTCACCCCCTATGGACAAGCTTTTATATCTCTATTGAAATTTAAAGTTGGTGGGTAAAATGGAAAGATCGAGCACACTTAAAGTTTACCCCTCTCCTTCCTATGAGGTCTATGGCTTATCGAGGAACCCATTCGGAGAGTTGGCAAGCGAGGGCATTGAGGATATAGAGAGCATTCACGTTTATCAAGAGGTCGACATGAAGCTGTCAATGATAATCTCCGAAGTCATAGGAAACAGAAGCTCAATTGCCTTTTCTATCGTTGGGCCTTTGGGAATGGGAAAGACTCAGAGGCTGAAAAGCATTGCCAAGGCTATAAGCGAGCAGGGAGGAAAAGCTATCTACGTCAAAGTTGATACCAACGACATTTTGAAAATCACAAGGGATATATTCAACTCGATGAAGCCCCCAAAGAGTAAGACGAACATATTCCTAGAAAATCTCTCAAGGAAGCTTGGCTTCATCGACCGCTTGGAGAAGATGCTCTCATCTACCCAAGAGTATAAATCGAGGGATATTGCCGAGATGCTGACGAAAGAGCTGAACAGATATCAATACTCCGCTCTTCTCTTGGATGAACTCGAGAACATGCGGACTGCAAGAGAGCACGAAAAGATTCAGTTCTTTGAGATGTTAAGGCACTTCATAAGCAACATGCCTCAAGGATGTATAGTTGCATTTGCATGTATTCCAGAGGCATATGAAGAATATACAAAGATTTTCCCGGCATTTTTCATGCGTCTGCACTATGAATTCAAGCTCAGACCTATGAGTCTTGAGGATACATTTGAGCTCGTTAAGAAGAGGCTGAACAAAGTGAGGATTAGGGATACCGATGATCCAATTTATCCTTTCACAGAGGGAGCAATAAAGCTCATCCATGAACTTGGAAAAGGAAATCCAAGGCAGATTTTGAGACTGCTTCATTATGTATTAAGTGAGGCCAGCAAACATAAGTTCGACCCAATTGACGATTATGTTGTTACAACAATCCTTGAAGAGCCAAAGAGCCTGGAAGAATACCTCACAAGGATTCCAAAGGAGTATAGAGATTTGATTGAAGCAATAGTTTACAAATTTAATGGAGGACCAGTCAGCTACATCCAGATTGCAAAGGAGGTTAAAAAGCCGGGCATTCAAGCTTATGAGCAGCTTGAAGAGCTTATAAGGCTCGGTTTCCTTGTCGGCGATCCAAAAGGAAACTACAAGGTTCCAGACTACGTGAGAAGGTTCTTAGAGGAAGAGAGGACAGAGGAGGAAAACAAATGAACTACGAGGAGCATGTTCTTGGAGGTATAATCACTTATCCTCTAGTCATTTTAATTGCTTCTCTTCTTAAAGTTTACCTAAATGTGCCGTTTCAGCTAAGTGCTATGGCCATGATGCTTGGATATGCTTTCTATGTTCTGGGTAGTGATTTGCCAGATATAGACCATCCAGATGCCATCATCCACAAAGGTACAAAGCCTCTAGTAGCAGTTGCCATAGGTTCATCAGCTTTTCTAAAGCTCAAAGACATCACATTGACAAGCTATGACTGGGCAAATCTCACTATAGCATGGGCCATATCCTCATTCGTGGCTTTTGCCTCTTGGTATGTCTTCTCAGCAGTAATACCCAGGCACAGAGGCATAGTACACTCTATAGGCTTTGGAATTATTTATGGAATCGTCTCCTTTTTGGTAGTAGTTTATGGCCTGGGGCTGAAGCTTGAGGAGGGAGCATTCATAGGATTCGCGGCATTTATGGGCTACTTGCTGCATTTAATTCTAGACAAGCATATTAAACTGATTTAGGGTAAATTACACAAATTTGTCCAATAATGCTTTTAAATTGTTCAATTAAGAAGCAGTTTGGAGGTGAGAAAGATGTTCAGCTTAACTGGATTTTCAAAAGGAAAAGAAGAAAAAACAACTTGGGATGTCATAATTATCGGTGCTGGGCCGGCTGGATATACAGCAGCAATATACGCAGCGAGATTCGGGCTTGAAACAATCATAATAAGCAGAGATTTAGGAGGAAATATGGCATTAACGGACTTAATCGAAAACTATCCAGGATTTCCAGAAGGAATAAGCGGTTCAGAGCTCAACAGAAGGATGTACGATCAAGTGAGGAAATACAATGTTGACATAGTTTTTGATGAGGTCGAGAGGATTGACAAGGGAGAGTGCCCATACTACGAGGGCAAGTGCTACTGGCTCGTTTACACCAAAAACGGGAAAGTTTACAAGGCAAAGACCGTTATCATAGCGGTTGGAGCAGAGCCGAGAAAGCTCAACGTCCCTGGAGAGAAAGAGTTTACAGGGAGAGGAGTGAGCTATTGTGCAACTTGTGATGGACCCTTGTTTGTTGGAAAAGAAGTAATAGTTGTCGGCGGTGGAAACACAGCACTGCAGGAAGCATTATATCTCCACAGCATTGGCGTTAAAGTTACACTGGTTCACAGGAGAGACAAGTTCAGAGCAGACAAGATTCTCCAAGATAGATTCAAAGAAGCTGGTATCCCGGCACTTTTAGACACTGTTGTAATTGAAATAAAAGGCAAAGAAAAGGTTGAGGCTGTTGTGCTTAAGAATGTAAAGACTGGAGAAGTCTTTGAGAAGAAAGTTGATGGTGTGTTCATATTCATTGGATATGAGCCAAAGACAGATTTTGTTAAGCATCTCGGCATCACAGATGAGTGGGGCTACATACCCGTTGACATGCACATGAGGACTAAAGCTCCAGGGATATTTGCTGCAGGAGATATAACAAATGTTTTCAAGCAGATTGCTGTGGCAGTTGGCCAAGGTGCAATTGCAGCAAACTCTGCAAAGGAATTCATTGAGAGCTGGATAGAAAAGAACGGTGCTTAATTTCAACGTTTTTTAATTTTTCTCGAAACTTTTTCGAACAAATCTGTTCACTGATGAGCATAAAATTATATAGCATAATTACAACTCTTCTTTGGTGAGCTAAAATGGTGAAGAGACCAGTTGTTAAAGAGCTTCCTGGGCCGAAAGCAAGAGAAGTTATTGAGAGGAACTTTGACCTTTTAGCAGTTACAACCCAAGACCCAGATGCCTTGCCAATTGTTATCGAGAGAGGAGAAGGGATAATGGTTTACGACGTTGATGGCAACGCTTTCTATGACTTTGGAAGCGGTGTTGGTGTTCTTAACGTTGGACATGCCCACCCAAGAGTTGTCGAAGCTATAAAGAGACAAGCTGAGAAGTTCACTCACTTCGCATTAAACGACTTCTTCTATGAGAACGCTGTAATCCTGGCTCAAAAGCTTGCTGAGCTTTCTCCAGGAGAGTTTCCAAAGAAAGTAGTTTACCAAAACAGCGGTGCTGAAGCTAATGAAGCCATGATGAAGCTCGTCAAGTACGGAACAGGAAGAAAGAGATTCATTGCATTCTACCATGCATTCCACGGAAGAACACAGGCTGTTCTTAGCTTAACAGCAAGCAAGTGGGTTCAACAGGAGAGATTCTTCCCAACAATGCCTGGCGTTGAGCACGTTCCATATCCAAACCCATACAGAAACCCATGGCACATTGACGGTTATGCCGATCCAAAGGAGCTCGTGAACAGAGTCATTGAGTTCATTGAGGAGTACGTCTTCAGGCATGTTCCACCAGAGGAAGTTGGAGCAATTGTCTTTGAACCAATACAAGGTGAAGGTGGATACATCGTTCCACCAAAAGAGTTCTTCAAGGAGCTCAAGAAACTTGCAGACAAGTACGGAATTCTTTTAGCGGATGACGAAGTTCAGATGGGCGTTGGAAGAACTGGAAAGTTCTGGGCAATTGAGCACTTTGGCATAGCACCAGACACAATTCAGTTCGGTAAAGCCATTGGTGGAGGAATTCCATTAGCTGGTGTCGTGCACAGAGCTGACATAGCTTTTGACAAGCCAGGAAGACATGCATCAACATTCGGTGGAAATCCAGTAGCAATCGCTGCTGCACTTGAAGTCGTTGAAATTGTCAAAGAGTTATTACCTCACGTCCAAGAGGTTGGTGATTACCTCCACAAGAGACTTAAGGAGTTTGAGGAGAAATACGAAGTTATCGGCGATGCAAGAGGTCTCGGCTTAGCTCAAGCAGTAGAATTCGTCAAGAACAAGGACACAAAGGAGAAGAACCCAGAGGTTAGGAATAAGGTTGTCAAGGAAGCTGCAAAGAGAGGACTAATCCTCCTCGGCTGTGGCGACAATTCACTGAGATTCATCCCACCGCTGATCGTCACTAAGGAAGAGATTGATGTCGCCATGGAAATCTTTGAAGAGGCTCTTAAAGCCGCTCTTAAGTGAGTTCCCCTTCTTTTTAAGTTTTCTTAAGTTTTCGAATTTTGCACTGCCATCTTTTTTGCAAAAAGCTTTTAAGCATCGATTTCAAGTTTTAACTTGAAATTTGTGTAAAGAGGAGGTGCGAAATATGGAGTTCGAAGCAATTGGGGCATATGCAAAACCTATACTAGCGCTTGCTGTTTTAATCTATATTGTGTACATTTTTGTCATTAAAAAAGAGGAGTTCAAAAAATCCCAAGTTGTGGCAATCTCAGCTGTTATGACAGCTTTAGTAACAGTTGCGACAATTGTGATTCAAGTCCCAACACCACCAACAAGAGGTTATATCAACCTTGGAGATACAATGGTCATGCTGAGCGGTGTGCTGTTTGGACCGCTGGTTGGAGCATTCGCTGGAGGTTTTGGTTCAGCTTTGGCAGATGCAATCACTGGCTATGCCCACTGGGCACCTTTTACATTGATAATCAAAGGTCTTGAAGGATTAGCCGTCGGATATATAGCTTACAAGAGAGAAGACTTCACAGGGATACTCATAGGAACAATAGTCGGTGGATTCATCATGGTCTTTGGATACTTCCTTGTTGAGGTGTTCTTCTATGGCTATCCGAGTGCTATAGTTGAAGTCCCAGGAAATACTCTTCAAGCAGTCAGCGGAATAATAGTCGGAGGAGGATTGGGGTATATAATAAAGAAAAGGTACTCAGACATAGTAAGTCTCATACAAACCTAAACTCTCTGTATCTCCTCCCATACTTCCTTTTCTTTGAAGAGAAGCTCTATTGATATTCTTCTTGAGGCCCTCTTAAGCTGTCCCAAGTATTGGGAGTCTGCAATCACGGCATCAGAGTTAAGCTCCTTTATCTCATAAACAGCAAGTCCGCAGTTCTGAAGTATATCTGCCGCATACTTAAGAAATTCTGGTCCAGCGAGTATTATATCCGGATTTAGGCCTTCCTCTTTGAGCTCTTCGATAGCAGCTTTTAGGAGATCATAGAGCTCTTCCTTCACTTTTTGGCACCCTCCACGATCTTTACCCCACTTGAGGTACCGATTCTGTTTGCCCCTGCCTTAATCATTTCTAAAGCCTGCTCGTAAGTCCTTATTCCTCCGGCAGCTTTAACCCCAAGCTTATCCCCAACAACCCTTCTCATCAGCCTAACATCTTCCACTGTAGCCCCTCCGGTTCCAAAGCCCGTTGAAGTCTTTACAAAATCAGCTCCAGCCTCCATTGCTAGCTTACATGCTATCTTCTTCTCTTCATCTGACAGATAGCAGGTTTCAATGATTACCTTAACTATTGCTCCTTTCTCGTGAGCAACTTTGACAACTTCTTCTATATCCCTCTTGACGTAGTCATAATCCTTATCTTTCAATGCCCCAATGTTTATGACCATATCAAGCTCATCAGCACCATCTTCAAGCGCTTTTTTTGCTTCAAAGACCTTAACCTCTGTAGGCGTTGCACCTAGCGGAAAGCCTATAACCGATGCGACCTTTATGTCTGTGCCCTTCAATTGCTCCTTTGCAAGTTTTACGCGGTAGGGATTAACGCAGACAGCATAAAAGTCGTATTTCTTAGCTTCCTCGCACAGCTTGATTATATCTTCCTTTGTTGCATAAGGCTTCAAATTGGTGTGATCAATGTACTTAGCAATATCCATAAGCATCACCAAATTAAGTAGTTCCTTCGTATATTTAGGACTTTTCCTTCAGATATGAGCAGTTTTTAATTAAAAATTGGAGACCTATAGCGAAATTTAAACAAATTTATTCAACACCCCTCAGCTTCTTCAATGCCCTCAAAGCTCTATTCTAAACTGGCCAGCCTCCAGAAAGCCCTCATTTCTCAGCTGCTCTTTCCACTCCATGATATCACATAAGTAATTCCCAGATTAAGGAGTTTACTATGCTGGGCTCCTTCAAGTACTGAGCATTTTGAAAATTAGAAAAGAACACAAAGCTACTCTTGCGGCTCAGGCTTTTTAAAGCGCCTATAAATATTCCTGCCAATCAAATAAAGCACTGCAAATGGAGATATTATTATCAGCAGGGCAAGAATGCCCTCAATTACCATGAGCAGTATTGCCACAGCTTGATATATTGTTTTTCTGAAGCCTAAATCAATCTCGAACACAGGCTTTTCTTTGCTCTCTATTGTGACGTGATAGGTTATATAATCCGTGACTTTCTCATAGTAATCCTTCTGGAGATACAAATAGTTTAAGCGGGAGTTTATGCTGCTTATTCTGGATTCAATCCTCATCAAATCATCAATGTCCTTTGAAAGGTTGTAGAATTCGAGGAGCTTATTTTTCTCAGCCTCTAGACTTTCAATTTCAGCAAGAATTTGGTTGTATTTGCTTGTTACATCTTGAGTATCCAAGCGGAGGCTTTTGACGTTGTATTTCTCCAGAAGTGTCCCAACTTTATTTTCATTTTCTACCGTGTTTGGAATCCTAAACTCAATGTAATAAACAACCCTTTCTTCACTCTTGTCAAGATTTTCAGAAATTACATATCCCCCCAAAGAATATACCTCAGCTTTTATTTCACCAGCAACTTTCTCTGGACTCTCGTCTTGGATAACAACATAATAGTCCTTTTTCAGCCTTTGGATTATTTCCTGTGGCTTTTCATATCCAGTAGTTCCTACCGAAGTTTGGGTGGCAGTTGGCTTTGTATAAGTCGGAGCGTATGCCATCGTTTGAGTGTATGTAATCCTTTCAGCCTCAATGTCCCAACCTTTCTCTTCATAAACCGAGGGTTGGTACTTCGGCTCACTCCCAACTCTAAAAGAAGCTCCGCTCTGAAAAACCTTTGAGACAACAAACCCAGCGACTATTATCACCACAACCAAAAGAACTACCCCAATATTTCTTTTATGCATAGCTCTCACCGAAAATATTACTCATGATTACATTTAAGGGTTGTTAAAGCTTCAAAATGAATTGAAGTGAAAAAAAGAATCAAATCAACGCATTTTTCTCCAGATTAAAGGCAAAATAGAAACTAAGCCTAAGAATGCAGGGCCGCAGATTGTTCTGGAGGAAGTGGTTGGTGACAATGGCGAATACTCCGAAGTTGTTGTAGGGGATGATGCTATCTTCACTGTTCCCTTCGGCAATTTATAAGCTAACGGCTCAGCAGTGCACTTTAAAAGCTTGGCATCTTTGCTCTCAAAGTAGGGAATCCACGCATATCTTCCATCCTTGGTTTCATACCAGCCGATGTGGGAGTTGTAGCCAGCATAGCCCCTCTTTGCAACTTTCACAATCTCTTCAATGTCTTCATCACTTATATTCAATATTCCAGTATCTTTGAGCCATTTAATTTCAACTCTCAGCGCTTCTTTAAAGTTAAATGTGTAGGGATCAACAACTCCTTCAGGCATGTTAGCAACTTTTCTCTCAAACTTCACGTTTTCAAAAGCACATTTGATGCCCAGAGCATCAAATAGGGCATTAAGCGGTTCCCTATCTTTTTCTGTCAGCTCCTCTCTGTTGTAAACGAAAATTCTAACATCAGCTTTTCCGCTTCTCAAAATCTTTGATGGGTCAACTCCATGCTCCTTTAAACAATTGAGTACAGCTGAATTCGGCTTCCAAGAGCAGATTCCATTCACACAGCCGCAGCTTGTAAGCTTCAAACACTCATACCAGTCCTTGTAAACACAGATTGAAACCACTTTACCTGCGTTTTCTCTGGTTGTGCATATCTCTCCAGAGCATCCTCCTATGGCACAGTCTGAATCAGAGGAACATTCATTCCCCCTCTGCATCTCAAGCTGCACGAGATAGTTGCCCTTTGTGAAATAATAGACGTCCCTAGATTCTGAGTAAGTAACATTCCACCCAAGCCCTCCAGCTTTTTTGAGCATGTCGTCAGTTACCAAGATTAGCGCTGAGAGGTTAGCTCTTAAATAAGTTGAATTCCAGCTTTTTACGGGAATCTCAATTCTTAGATGCAATCCCTTATCATCCCATAGCATAACAGCCACTCTTTCGTCATAATGGGAGCGATAAATTAGTCTTCCATCTTCAATTGAGACATTTTCCGCATTTTTAAGCGGCTCAAGATTGTATACAATTCCAGGCTTGTTGAAATAAACCTCTACAGCCAAGTTATCAGTTGGGCTAAAGCATGCCTGAGCGAAAGGAAGTACTGCTAAGATTAAAATGAAAATTATAGCATGTCTTTTCATAATTCCCACCTAGTTCTAGTTAATGCTCCCAAGGTATTTATCTTTGCTCATAGCTTCAAACCAATTTGAAGTGCAAAAGTTTTAAGCTCTAAAAATCAACATCACTCGAGGTGATTAAGATGGAGAACCCATTTGAAATTACTGCAATTGTAGCAAGGGAAATCTTGGACTCAAGAGGAAACCCAACAGTAGAGGTAGATGTCTACACCCCAGTTGCCATGGGAAGGGCTGCTGTGCCAAGCGGAGCATCAACAGGAACTCATGAGGCCTTGGAGCTTAGAGATGGTGGAAAGAGATTCCACGGAAAAGGAGTTAGGAGAGCTGTTGAGAACATCAACAAGATTATTGCTCCAGAACTCATTGGAATGGATGTAACATTACAGAGAGATATTGATATGCTCATGATTGAGCTTGACGGAACTGAGAATAAGTCAAACCTTGGAGCAAACGCTATTTTGGGAGTCTCATTGGCAGTTGCTAAGGCAGCTGCAAACACTTTAGGCTTGCCGCTTTACCAATACATCGGTGGAACTAACGCTTATGTGTTGCCAGTTCCAATGAGCAATGTCATCAATGGTGGAGTTCATGCCGGAAATGACCTTGACTTCCAGGAGTTCATGATCATGCCTGTTGGCGCTAAGAGCTTTAAAGAAGCCATTCAGATGGTCAGTGAAACATATCACACACTCAAAAAGATTCTGATGGAGAAATACGGAAAGTTAGCGGTTAACGTAGGTGATGAAGGCGGATTTGCGCCACCAATGAAGGAAGTTACAGAGCCACTGGAAGCTCTCGTCAAGGCAATTGAAGAAACTGGATACAAAGTTGGAGATGAAATCGCATTTGCATTAGATGCTGCATCAAGTGAGTTCTACAACGCTGAAAAGGACAAATACATTGTTGGAGGCAAAGAATACACAAGGGAAGAGCTCATTGACCTTTACAAAGAATTAGTCAGCACTTATCCAATAGTCTCAATTGAGGACCCAATGCACGAGGAAGACTTTGAGGGCTTTGCAATGGTAACAAAAGAGCTCGGAAAGAAGATACAGATTGTTGGCGACGACATCTTTGTTACAAACGTGAAGAGGCTAAAGAAGGGCATTGAAATGGGTGCAGCAAATGCTCTACTCTTAAAAGTCAACCAGATCGGAACCTTAAGTGAAGCAATCGATGCAGCTTACTTAGCTTTCAGAGCTGGTTACGGAGTTGTTGTTTCACACCGCTCTGGAGAAACTGAAGACGCAACAATTGCAGACTTAGCGGTAGCAATAAACGCTGGGCAGATTAAGACAGGTGCTCCAGCAAGGAGCGACAGAAACGCAAAGTACAACCAGCTCATCAGAATTGAGGAAGAGCTTGAAGGTATAGCATATTATCCTGGAAAGAAGTTCAGGAACCCATTCTTCTGAGCTTTCTTTCTTAATTTTGTCGAAGGTTTTTCAGTTCTTATTTGTTTTGCTTTTTCTGCAATTTTCAGCTGCAAAAAATCGTTAATTTTAGAATGACGGCTTGTGAGTTCTTTGGAAGTTTTTAGTAATGTTTTGTTAGGAAATTACTTTGTGTTATAAATTTTCCTTGGAATTGTAACGTTTTAAATGCATACATTTGGATTTGAGGTTTTCGAGAGGTTCTTTGGCATGTCTCCCTAATGGAAAGTTGACCATTTCGAGTTTAGAAGAGTTTAAGACCAGATTTTTAAAATTAGAGGTCTAGTTGGGCGTTGGAAGTCTCTTGAACATTTTTGTACACTGGTAAATTAGAGCGAGTTGTGGAATGGATTTGCCATGAAAAAGCAATAATAGCGTCTGAATCTGAGGCTTACTTTGGCTTTGTTACTAACCCTCTGACGAAAGGCTTTTATAATTTTAGTGTGTTTACAGTCTTATTGGAGAAATAGAGCAAAATTGCGCCCAGTTTCAATAAGACTCTAAGAGAATTGAAAGTACATTTTTTATTTCATCGAGTACAAGGGCAGGAAGGTTTCAATAAGACTCTAAGAGAATTGAAAGACTGTTGACGAATCTCTGGACTTTGGCTTCCCTCTTGAGTTTCAATAAGACTCTAAGAGAATTGAAAGCACTTCTGTTGATACTCGACAAGTGCTGTGAATTGTAGTTTCAATAAGACTCTAAGAGAATTGAAAGATAGGACAATATAGGACAATACCCTTTGGACTCCCCGGGTTTCAATAAGACTCTAAGAGAATTGAAAGCAAGAAATACGAGGAACGCATTAAGGAGCTTGAGAATGTTTCAATAAGACTCTAAGAGAATTGAAAGATGTTGGATGGCGACCCTTATTGGGCTGGGTATGCTGTTTCAATAAGACTCTAAGAGAATTGAAAGGTTGCTACCTCGATCCAGAAACCTTTGTAAAAGAAGCCGTTTCAATAAGACTCTAAGAGAATTGAAAGGAGATTAAGGAATTCATCAAGAAGTACTTGGCACCCAGTTTCAATAAGACTCTAAGAGAATTGAAAGGCTATAACAAGGTTTGCAGGATTCTCAAACGGTTCTATGTTTCAATAAGACTCTAAGAGAATTGAAAGAAGCTTCAGCCTTGCTCTTGCTTGAGAAAGTCTGATGGTTTCAATAAGACTCTAAGAGAATTGAAAGATCATCAGGATCCCTCTCGTCCCGGAGCGCAAGAATCGTTTCAATAAGACTCTAAGAGAATTGAAAGCGTTGTTCTCAAGCTTGACTCTTGATGCAACAGCCCCAGTTTCAATAAGACTCTAAGAGAATTGAAAGTCAACCCATCACCTCCAAAATCTTTGATGCTGGGATGGTTTCAATAAGACTCTAAGAGAATTGAAAGCCGCACCCGCTAAAGTTGCCACTCCCTTTTTCCATGCCGTTTCAATAAGACTCTAAGAGAATTGAAAGAAGGATGGGATTGACGAACTGATTTATGCTTTCTTTAACCCCAATAAGAACTAAATTCTCATTTTTGAGTTCTTGATAAAAATTAGAGAAAACCTTAAAGCCTTTCAATGCAGAATCTATGAAATAAAACTAACTGGAGGGATAGCAATGTTTGACGTGGTTGCAATAGGCAACCTCAACTACGACATAATAATGCTCGTTGACCGCTTTCCAGAATTCCACGAAAAGATACCAGCAAGAGATGCCTACTTTGGGCTCGGAGGAGCAGCAGGAAATACAGCAACATGGCTAGCTAATATGGGTCTTAAAGTGGGATTCATAGGAGCTGTAGGAAAAGACGAAATTGGAGAGGCTCATATAAACTTCTTCAAAAAGATTGGTGTTGATGTAAAAGGCATAAAAATCGTTGATGTCCCCTCAGGTGTTGCCGTGGCAATAATAAAAGGCGAAGACAAGAGAATCGTGAAGTATTTAGGAGCCAACGCATACAGAGAGCTTGATTTTGAATATTTAGCTAAGACAAGACACATCCATCTTTCATCAAATCCAAAAAAGCTCATCATTGATGCAGTGAACTTTGCCTATGAGCATGGAATTACGATCTCACTTGACATTGGAGAAGCAAAAATCCCAGATGAAATTGAAGGGAAGATAACATATCTGCTCATGAATGAGGACGAATTTAAGAGGAAATTTGGAAGCTTGGAGAAGATTACGGAGGTTAAAGCAAAAAACGTAATTATAACGCTGAATGGCGGCGGTGCTTTAGTAAGAGATGAAAACGGGGAAGTATTTGAGATCAGAGGGCTTAGTGCAGAAGTCGTTGATTCTACAGGTGCAGGGGATTCCTTCGATGCTGGACTCATTTACGGAGTCCTCAAAGGCTGGAGTTTGAGAGATGCCGCAAAGCTCGGAATGCTTCTGGCTTATCTCACTGTCCAGAAAGTTGGTGCAAGGAGTGCCGTGGTTCCTCTTGAAGAGATAAAGAAGAAAGCGGAAGAACTAGAACTCAACCTGCCTTTCTAATAGCTCTTTAACCCAACTATTTTTGCCTGCTTTTCACTCCATTTATACGCGAGATAGCCAAGCAGAGCATATAGTGTTGAGATAAAGACGAGATATGTTATTTCATTAATTGAGTTTAAATATCCAAAAGCAACAACCTTCCTTACTGCTTCACTCGTTGGAGCATACGGCATTGCTTGGGCTAGGAGCTGTAGAGGCTTTGGAAGGATTTTTACTGGATACATTGCTCCACTCAAGGCAAAAACGAGCATTTCTAAGATGTTTATGAACGGCCCAGGGTCTTTTAAGTAAAGCACAATTCCCGCAGCAGTCATTCCAAGGCCAATCATTCCTACAGTCCCAAGGAGAAGGACTGGTAGGCCCTTAAGAAAACCAACCAAATCTATGTGAACGCCAAACACGATAACAAAGAGCGGAATGTAGACTGCCATATAAACGAACGACAGAAAAATTCTGACTAAAACGTTACCCAGAAAGAACGTTATCCTCCTCATTGGAGCCGCAAAAGAGTATTCAAGAGTTCCAGCGTAGAGTTCATCAACAATGCTCCACACAAAGCCGCCCATGAAAGTTAGGCCAAAGCCAAGAACCATGAAGCCAAGCACTGCAAAGGTCAAATAGTCAGAATAGCCCGTCATCTGCTGCAGAGCAGGTGAGTTTCTCTGTCCTGTTAAGCCAATTCCTATGAGCAAAGCCTGTCCCACGAAGAAGAAGCCGAGCATTATATCGCTGATCATCCAAAGCTTGTAGCTCAAAAAGATTCGCCAGCTCTTCGCTGCCACTCCATAGAGCGCTCTCAGCTCTTCAGTAACCGCCATAACCCATCACCCTCGTTATTCTCTCGGCCCACCTAAAGAGAGCATAGCCAACCAGCCAGTAAACAAGAACTAGAAGGAGAAGCCAAGTTATTGATGGAGCAATTTCAGCATAGGTCTTTCCAATAAAAATGCCTCTAATGGCAGTTATTGAATGAGTCAAAGGAAGAACCTTTGAGAATTCTATTATTGCTTTAGGCATTACATTGAGTGGGAAGAAGACTCCAGAGAAGAAGAGCATCGCAAATTCAAAGATTTGGGCAAAAGGTCCTATGTGCTTAAGCATCATGACCAACCCAGCGAAAATGAAGCCGAAGCCTAAGAAAGCTAGGAAAGACAGCAGTAAGATTGGCAGAGACTTCAGCAGAATAGAGAATGTTAAAGAAATGTCAAAAATTAAAACTCCAAATGCAAAGACTATCATCATCAAAACCGAATCCATGAGGAGCCAGCTCAAAGCTAAGCCAAGTAGAAGCTCAGTAATTCTTATTGGAGCTGCTATGTTGGTTTCAAAAGTTCCTCTCTGGAGTTCTCTCCTAATTCCCCAAACGTAAGCCTCCATTGGAGAGACAGACAACCACCACAAAACGTATCCTACAAGTGCATAAGTTGGGTAGTCTCCAATTCCAGTTGAAGATGCTAAAAGCTGAGAATACCTCCCCCCAAGAACTGCCTGCCCAAAGAACACAAACTGGAGGAGAAAGACAATACCAATTAAAACCGCGCTAAAAACCCTCAACGGATAGCGGAAGAACATTCTAAGCTCTTTTTCGATTATAGCCCCGAGAGGCATTTTCAATCCCTCAGCGCTCTGCCTGTAAGTTTTATGAAAACATCCTCAAGAGTTGGCTCCTTCTGCTCAACGCTTAAAATTCTCGCACCGCTCTTTACTAAAAGCTCAACAACTTTTGGCAAATCCTCTTCATTAATTTGACCTCTAAGCATTGTTATTCCTCTCTCGACATCTTCCTTTATGACAGCAAGCTTCCAAGGAAGATCCTTCAGCTTTTGAGCTGAAAACTCTTTGACCTTTATTTCAACAACATCCTCTCCTCTTACAAGCTTTTTCAAGCCTTCTGGAGTGTCGAGAGCAATTATTTTTCCATGATCAATTATTGCAATTCTATCACAGAGCTCTTCAGCCTCCGCCATGTAGTGGGTTGTCAAGAGAACAGTCTTTTTCTGCTCGTCAACAAGCTTTCTTATGAATTCTCGCACAAAGATTGCACTTTGAACATCAAGTCCCAAAGTAGGCTCGTCAAGAAAGAGAACTTCAGGGTCATTTATTAGAGCTTTTGCTATAGCTAGCCTTTGTTTCATTCCTCGAGAGTAGTTCATTACCAAATCATCTTTCCTCTCCCACAACCCAACGAGCTTCAAAAGACTTTCAATTCGCTCATTCTCCTCGCTCTTGGGGACATAGTAAATCCTTGCAAAATATTTCAAGTTCTCATATGCTGATAAGCGCCAGTAAAGAGTTCTCTCTCCTTCAGCAACCAAATTAATCCTTTTCCTAATCTCTCTCGCATCTTTTCTAATATCATATCCGAGAATTTTTGCTGTCCCTCCACTTGGCTCCAGCAGAGTTGTAAGCATTTTAATTGTAGTTGTTTTTCCAGCTCCATTGGGCCCTAAAAGTCCAAAGAGTTCCCCTCTTTTGACTTTAAAGCTAATCCCCTTAACAGCTTCAATCCATTCAACTTTTCTAAAGGGCAATGGAATTTTCTTGGGATAGCTTTTTCTGAGTTCACTGACCTCAATTGCATACATTTTACTCACCTTAATCTTATAACTCTGCTCAAACGATATAAAGTTAGTGCTCACAACTTTTAAAAGGAGTTCATAAGAAGAAATACTTAAAAATCAAGAGGCTAAAAGATTTAGAATGACCAAAAATTCTCAGCATTCCGGAGGTGGCTTCATTGGAAATCATAGTTGAGAAGTTTAAGCCGAAGATAACAAGACCTTTCAAGAGGAAAAATGAGTACTGGGTCAAGCTCATCGATGAGAGCGGCGAGTATATTATGAAGTTTAAAAGCCCATTGGAGGCAGAAGATGCAGTTTATGGTCTACTAGATTTGCAAGTTTATGGAGGTAAAGTGAAGCTCAAACTTAGGGAAGGCAACGTTATTGAGGACATCGAGATTTTGGAGCTTTACAAGCCTTCAGCAAAAGAGCTTGTTGATGAGTACTTTACCGACTAACTTCTTTAATCTCAATTTTAATGTCCATTGATGTACATCATTAATCTGATTCTAACAAAAACATATATATATCATGGTTGACATAGTAAAGTACTGAGAGACCTTCGCCAACGCTAAATTTTGCTAAAATTGGATGATAGGGAGGTCTTTTTCATGCCAAGACGAAAGAACAAGGAGCTCATAGAACTTGCAATGGACATTGGAGGAGAAGAAGCTGTTGAAGTAATTAAGGCTCTCGAAAAAAAAGGTGAGGCTACTGATGAAGAACTCGCTGAGATGACGGGTATAAGGGTAAATACCGTTCGCAAAATCCTCTACGCCCTTTATGATCATCAGCTTGCAGAGTTCAGAAGGACAAGGGACAAAGAGACCGGCTGGTACTACTATTACTGGCACCTAGAGACCAAGAGATTGCCAGAAATAATAAGATCTAGGAAAATGCAAGAACTCAAAAAGCTCAAGCAGATGCTTGAAGAAGAAACGAGTGAAATTTACTATCAGTGTGGAACCCCTGGGCATCCAAAGCTGACTTTTGATGAAGCTTTAGAATATGAGTTTCAATGCCCAATTTGCGGCAAAATGCTCCAGCAGTATGACAACACAAAAATTGTAGAGGAGCTCAAAAAGCGAATTGCACAGCTTGAAAAGGAATTAGGAATTAAGAAGTGAGCTCTTTTGTGTTTAATTGATTTATGAACTTCGGGGATGGTGAAGATGAAAGAACTGGTGATTTTAGAGAAGATTTATGGAGACAGGAGCGGTTTTGAAAAGCTCAACCGAAAATTGAAGTCGTTAATTGGAGATTTGGAAGTTGAATGGAAGATAGCAATTACCCAGAAGCAGTGGGTCAAGATTAGGCTTGAAGGGGAAGATGAAGAAATATCTGCCAACTTAATAAGGGAAGAGTTTGGAGAAGTTCCTTACAAGCTCAGCAATGTAAAAGAGGGACAAATCTATAAGGGAAGGTTCATTGACTTAGGTAAGGTTGGCTATGGGGTTTACGTTGATATAGGGATATTCTCTCCAACACCAAAAGATGCCCTAATTCCGCTCTACTACTTGAAGAGGGAATTTGGGGAAAAGCCTGCGAGGCAGATGATTAGAGAATTTGGATGGATTGACTATCTGCCCGTTGAGGTTAGAATTGAGAGAGTTGAATTTGGAGCGAGGGAAGTCGAAGCACACTTTACAGAAAAACAGCTGAAGAGAATTAAGTCCTGGATAAGCGATGGATATGACAAGCTTTTCATTGTAGGAACAATAAGTGAAAAAGTTGAAGAAGCACTGATAAAAACCGGACATTCAAGGGACGTCAAAAGACTGGAAGAACTTGGCCTCATGGAAACCCTCTTGGTTCTAAAAAAAGGAACACAAGCTCCGGGAATAATAAAGGAAATCGGACCATACATAAAGTCTGCGGTAATTGGGGCAATTAAGTTTGAGCAATGATATAAAGCTTTTGAGTTAGCCTAATTGAGAGGGCAGAGCTCACAACAATAAGGGGAGCAAAAAGCATTGGATGAACCGTTAAAAGCGGAAGATACATAAGTGTTAAGATCAACAGAAACAAAACCTGCCCTCTCATTCTAATTGCTACCTTGAAGTTTGTAGCAAACAAGTACAATATGAGGACAAGCTGGATAAAGCTTTCTTTTATAAATCTTGTCAGTACATAGAGGCAACTTTTGTCGAATAGTTTTGTAGATATGCTTGTTCCAAAAATCTCTGAGAGGACTACTATTCCTATTAGAGTCAATCCTATGTAGACATAGTTTCTCTTGTTCCTCTTTGGGAAAGCGATTATAAACGCCAGCGGTATTGCAGAAGCATAAAAGTTTAACTCAATGCTAATCACTGTGAAAATAGAAAGCAAAAATGTATCTAAAACTGCCCTGAAAGTTTTTGGAGTATAGGAAAGGTTCATGATTAAAGCCAATGTTGCAACAAAGAAGAAAAGCACAAAGAAGTTCTTGTCAAAGGTTTTTACAGCTTCTCTAAACGTCGGAGAAGCAAAAGCTAAGCCGTAAATTAGAAAGCCGAGTTCACGAGAAAGCTTTGGAGCGAGATAAAAGATGAAGCACGACAGAAGGAGTAAAAGAGTAAGGTACACCAATTCAAAAGAGAAAGAATCCCAAAAAACCGGCTTTATCACAAACTCATTTGAATTAAAAAACCAGAGAATCGTCATAGAAATCACTAAGAGATAGAGAACAAAGGCTTCAGAACTTTCTTTGAAGAGGTTGTAAACTAGAAGGAGAAATGCAATCAGCAATACAGCTAAAACGATAATTCGTGCAGTATCCGAATGAAGCTGAATCCATTTAAATGCAGTTTGAAAAAGCTGGTTGCCCACTTGACTTTGAATAACCACCACCGTCCTACCCTTAGTATCATCATTATTAAAAAAGTTATGTAGCCCGGTCCAGCGCGGCATCACTGTTTCGGGCTCTCCCGACCTCAGCCGCGCATGCTATTAAAACATAAAGGGGAAGAAAATTTAAGCTTTACTCCTCTTTTTTCATCTCTTCAAGCTTCTTCACGAGTTTTTGAGTAATCTCCATAAATGCCTTGGCAGCTGGAGTATCTTCATATAGAACGATTGGAATTCCCAAATCACTTGCTTCCCTTGCCTTTAAGTCAATCGGTATTTTTCCAAGAAATTCAACGCCTTCTTTTTTGGCAAGCTTTTCCCCACCGCCTTCACCAAAGAGGTCAATCTTGTTTCCACAGTGGGGGCAAAGGAGATAGCTCATGTTCTCAACAACAGCAATGTATGGCACTTCCATCTGCTTCATCATGTTTACAGCCTTCCCCGTATCTAGCAGAGCAACCTCTTGAGGTGTTGTAACAACGATAGCAGCATCAAGCTGAATAGTCTGAACTACTGTTAGGATTTGGTCCCCAGTTCCTGGTGGAAAGTCAATTATCATAAAGTCAAGCTCACCCCACTTCACATCACCCAAAAGCTGCTTGAGTGCTTTTGTAACAAGTGGACCCCTCCAAATGATTGGCTGATCTTCCGGAACCATCATGCCCATGCTCATGACTTTAATTGGTGTCACTTGACCCATAAAATCAGCTGTTGGTGGAATCATTTCGAAGTGGTCATCCACTTTTTCAGCCAAGATTTCAGCCTTCTCAACGCCGAGCATTTTAGCTATGTTTGGGCCATGAACGTCAGCATCTAAAACACCTACAGAATAACCAAGCTTAGCTAAAGCTGCTGCCAAATTAACAGCTACCGTTGATTTACCAACACCACCTTTACCACTGAGAACAGCTATCTTGTACTTCCACTTCTTTTCCTTCTCCTTAATCCTCTGGGTTAACGGGTCAACACCCAACCCAGGCACATTAAATGAGGGAGGAGTTTTTATTGTCATCTTCATCACCTCTTCAATTGCTGAAATTAGATTATCCTAACAACTTATAAGCTTTGTCATAAATAAATGCACTGTTGGACAAAAATGTGTAATCAAAAAACCTAGAGTTCAGAGTGCCAGGGAAAATAACAACATCATAAGGAATAAAAACTTAAGAAGAAAAGAATCAAGGAAGCTCAACTTCTTTTCCAAGAACTCTCCACATTGCTTTAATCTGCTCCTTGAGTTCTTGTATTGCCTCTGGTCTCTTGAATAAGTGCTTGAATCTTCCCTGGAGCTTGAGATACTCTTCAATTGGCTTCTTGAACTTTCCATCCTTGGGGAATCTCTGGAACTTGATGTTTCTTATGTCTCCATTCTCGATTTCAAAGAGTGGCCAGACACCTGTCTCAATTGCTAATTTTGCAACTTCAACTGTCTTCTCTGGTGGAATACGCCATCCTGGGACACATGGACCATGTATCTGGAGGAATGCCGGACCATCAACCAATGCTGCCTTCTTAACTTTTCTATAGAGGTCGTATGGGTCTGCAATGCTTGCTGTTGCGACGTATGGAATCATGTGTGCTGCCGCTATTAGAGCGACCCACTTCTTCGGCTTGTCCTCACCTATTGAGTACTTTCCAGGTGGTGAGGTTGTTGTCCATGCTCCGTATGGTGTTGATGATGACCTCTGAATACCAGTATTCATGTAAGCCTCATTGTCATACATGATGTAAACAACGTTGTGTCTTCTCTCGAGCATTCCAGAGAGTGCTTGTAATCCTATATCAGCTGTACCACCATCTCCAGCAAATGCTAAGATCTTGCCCTTGTAACCGAGCTTCTTCCATGCTGCTTCAATTCCACTTGCAACAGCGGCAGCGTTTTCGAATGCCACATGAACCCATGGAGCCTTCCAAGCTGTGTATGGGAAGACTGCGGAGACAACTTCCATACATCCAGTTGCGTGAGCTATTGCAAAAGCATTTGGATCGCCGTACTTCTCTTCCATAGCTTCGCTAAATGCTTTAGTAGCTAAGCGCATGATTATTGCACATCCACATCCAGCACATGCAGCGTGACCAGGTGCCCGGTACTCGCGAGTTGTGATAGGGGGTTTTCTTACAGCCATTTTAATCACCTCACAAAATCTCCTTCCTTAAGCCAATCCAATAAACATCCTCCTCAACACCCTCTTTCATGGCCTTCTCTGCAATGCTTAATGCTTCCTCAAGCTGCTCGAATGTGACGTCTCTTCCACCAAGACCGATTATGAAGTCAAGGATTATTGGCTTCTCTTTCTCGTTGATGAGTGATCTTGCAACATCAGCAAAGACTGCTCCACCTGAGCCGAAGCTGACATCCTTCTCAAGGATTGCCAAGACCTTTGCCTTCTTAGCCAAAGCTCTAATCTCCTCAATTGGGAATGGTCTGTAGACTGTAATCTTTGCAGCACCGACCTTAACTCCCTCTTCTCTCTTCTTGTCAACGAACTCCTTGAGAGTTCCAGCGAGTGAACCCATTGTTATCATGATAACCTCAGCGTCATCGGTCTTGTACTCCTCAACCATCTGGTACTTTCTTCCAAACTTCTTCTCAAACTCCTCAAAGGCTTCCTTAATGACTTCTCTCGCGTTCTCCATTGCTTCCCACACTGTGTATCTGGCCTCCATGTAGTGAGCTGGGAATCCGAGTGTTCCCTGAGTAATTGGTCTCTTTGGATCGAGGTAAGCGTGCTTTGGCTTGTATTCACCCAAGAATTCGTCAACAAGCTCCTGGTCTGGGATTTCGACAGGCTCAACTGTGTGGGTTAGAATGAATGCATCGAATCCAGTCATTGCTGGAAGGAGGACCCTCTCATCCTCAGCGACCTTGAATGCGATCAAGATTAAGTCTAAAGCCTCTTGGTTGTTCTCAGCGTAGAATTGAATCCAGCCAGTGTCTCTCTCACTAATTGTGTCCTGCCAGTCATTCCAGATGTTGATTGGAGCTGAGAGTGCTCTGTTACCAATAGCCATAACGATTGGCAACCTCATACCAGCTGCAATGAAGAGGATCTCGTGCATCAAAGCTAAACCTTGTGAAGCTGTTGCTGTGAATGTTCTAACACCAGCTGCTGCAGCACCAACACATGCTGAAATTGCAGAGTGCTCGCTCTCAACTTTAATGAACTCAGCATCCAATTCACCGTTGGCAACAAACTCACTAATCTTCTCTGGAACGAGAGTTGATGGTGTAATTGGGAACGCAGCAATGACTTTTGGCTTAGCCAACTTTGCAGCCCAAGCAGCTGCCTCATTACCTTTCATAACCTTCTTCATGGGCATCTAAATCACCTCACTTAACTTCTCTAACCATTGTAATTGCCTTAGTTGGACACTCATTTGCACAAATGCCACAACCCTTACAATAGTCGTAGTCAAAAACTGGGTAGTTCTCTTCATCTAAGTAGATAGCTGGCTCTGGACAGTAAGTGTAGCACAAGAAGCATCTTACACACTTGTCCTTGTTAAACTCAGGCTTGAAGACTCTCCAAGAACCAGTCTTGTTGATTACGCTGCTTCCAGGAATGTATGCAATTGCTCCTGGTGTCATTTTTTCAGTCAGCTCCTTCTGGGCTCTTTCAATATCGGCCTTAAACGGACTTTCAGCCATATATATCACCCCAAGTGAGTTTTCATTTTGAGACTTTAAATTTTTTCAATATTTATCAAACAAAGGAAAGGGAAATCAGCCGAAGATCTCGGCTTTCTTCTTAAGCTCTTCCCATTCTCTAAGCACCCATTCTTGAAGTATTTCAATGTCCTCCTTCGTCATGTACTTGAATCTTCCCTGGAGCTTAAGGAACTCTTCAATTGGCTTTGGCTCCTTCTTTGGATTTGGCATGTTTATCTTGTACTTGCCATTCTCGTATTCGAAGAGCGGGAAGTATGCTGTCTGAACAGCTAATCTAGCAATCTCGATGCTCTTATCTGTTGGGCTTCTCCAGCCCGTTGGACATGGTGCAAAGAGCTGGATGAAGCTCGGCCCTGGTATCTTCTGGGCTTTCTTGAGCTTCCTTATGAAGTCCTCTGGGAATGCAATGCTTGCCGTTGCTGCATAAGGTATCTTGTGAGCGATAACGATGTCAATAACCTTCTTCTTGTGTCTCTTCTCAACAAAGTGCCTCTTTCCTCCAGGTGTGTTTGTAGTCCATGCTCCGTATGGTGTTGATGATGACCTCTGAATACCAGTATTCATGTAAGCCTCATTGTCATACATGATGTATAATGCATCGTGCCCTCTCTCAAGGAATCCGCTCAATGCCTGCAGTCCAATGTCAGCAGTTCCACCATCTCCAGCCCAGCCTACGACCATTATTCCATCTTCGCCCTTGACCTTGTATCCCTTAGCCTTTAAAGCAGCTTCAATCCCGCTTATAACAGCACCTGTAGTCTCGAAAGCTGTGTGGAAGAGGTTAGCGTTAATAGCTGAGTATGGCCAAGGTCCAGCTATGATTGTTGAACAGCAAGCTGGAATTGCAAGGATAGTCTTCTTTCCATAAGCCTTGAGGACGTATCTCAGTCCAAGAGCAGCACCACAACCTTGGCATGCAGTGTGTCCAGCAAAGAAATTCTCCTCAAAAGGTATGCTCAATCTCTTCTTAACATTCTCTGGAATCTCCATTCTTCTCACCTCTTGAGATGATACCACTCAATCTCTCTATCGAGCTTGCCCTTCTCGATTATCTCTTTCATGTTCTTTGCTATTACCTTGATGTCACTGACCGTGAAGTCTCTGCCGCCAAGTCCAACGATGTAGTTCTTCATTATTGGGTGAGCATCAGTGTTGTATAAGACACCCTTAGCCTCGTTGAAGAGTATCCCTTCCTGTCCAAAGGAGAAGTTTCTATCAAGGACTGCAATTCCTTCAACGTTCTTAGCCAATTCATAAAGCTCCTCCTTCGGGAAGGGTCTGAACCATCTCACTTTAGCTGCACCAACCTTGTATCCCTCTTTTCTGAGCAGGTCAACTGCTTCTTTGACTGTTCCCATGAGTGAACCCATTCCCATAAAGACAAACTCTGCGTCATCTGTCTTGTAGAGCTCAATCATTTGAGAGTAGTCTCTACCAAATCTCTCTCCAAACTCTTTGCCAACCTCTTTGATGACTTTTCTTGCCTCTTCCATTGCCTTCTCAATCTTGTATCTGAACTCATAGTAATCAGCTGGAGTCGCCAAAGCACCGACGGCAATTGGATTGTCAAAGTCCAACAATGTGTACAATGGCTCCCTTGGTGGCAAGAACTCATCAATTTCCTCTTGCGGAGGCATGTCTACAATGTCATAGGTGTGGCTCAATATGAAAGCACTCTCAATAACCATAACTGGGAGGTTTACTTTCTTGTGCTCAGCGACTTTAAATGCCATCAGAACTCCGTCGTAAACTTCTTGGTTGTTCTCAGCATAGAACTGCATCCAGCCAGTATCTCTTTGAGCTAAGCTGTCAGTTTGGTCGTCCCAAACGCTCCACGGTGGAGCCATTGCTCTGTTGACGTTAACCATGACTATTGGCAATCTAGCTCCGCTTGCCCAGTGGAGCATCTCGTGCATTAAAGCTAGACCTTGAGCTGATGTGGCAGTGAAAGCTCTCGCACCAGCAGCAGCGGCACCTATACAAGCAGCCATAGCTGAGTGCTCGCTCTCAACAGGTACGTATTGTATGTCAGCCTCACCGTTAGCTATGAATTCAGCAATCTTCTCGATGATTGATGTTTGCGGAGTAATTGGATAAGCAGCAACAACCTCAACTCTCGCATGCTTTGCAGCGTAAGCGGCTGCGTAGTTTCCACTCACAACCTTCTTCGGCATAATTATCACCTCACTTCTCTTCCCTTACCATTGTAATTGCCTTAGTTGGGCACTCATTCGCACAAATGCCACAACCCTTACAATAGTCGTAGTCTATTGCAACGTAGCCATCTTCTTTGATGTAGATTGATGGCTCTGGACAGAACTTCCAACAGATGTAACATTTGACACACTTGCTCTCATCGACTACTGGAATGAAAGTCCTCCAGTCACCTGTGAAGTTTATTAAAGTGGTTCCAAGGCTTATTGGAGCCTCGGGATACTCATCAACAGATTTAAATACTAACTTCTCCGCTTTTGCCTTCTTCTCCCCAAATAAAGTGTTCAAATCATCCACCCCTAAAGGATTTTAAAGGAAAGAAATCAGAGTTCATAAACGACAGTCTTCTCAAAAGCTTCCCTTGCAGCCTTTGCATTCTTTTCTCCAAGCTCACCGGAGAAGGTGTCCTTAATAGCTTCTTCAACTTTGTCGATGCTGACAATTCCTGTTGCCTTTGCGACTGCTCCAAGTATGGAAGTGTTTGTAATTGGCAACCCAAGAACTTCAAGAGCTATGGTTGTTGCGTCAACTAGAGCCAGCTTTGCTGGCCTCTTCTTGAGTTTTTCCAAAACTTCTTCCTTGCTCTTCTCTGTGTTAACTATGACAACTCCCCCTTCTTTGAGACCAGCAGTAACATCAACCGTATCGAGAAGTGATGGATCTAGAACAACGACTATGTCTGGCTCGTAAATTTGGGTCTTAATTCTAATTGGCTTGTCATCAATTCTAGTGAATGCTGTAACTGGCGCTCCTCTTCTCTCAACACCAAAGAATGGGAATGCCTGCACGTACTTGCCCTCTAAGAAAGCCGCCTCAGCTAAAATGTTTGCAGCAGTAACTGCACCTTGTCCACCTCTACCATGAAAACGAACTTCTATCATCATCTTTGCCCCCTAAAGTTTTTCGGTATTAGATTTAGAGAAATGCATTTATTTAGTTTTCGGTATAGAAAGAAGAAGCTTTCACCAGGTGTCTTTGGGTAAGAATGAACACGGTTTGTGGTTGGTGTCTATAAAAGAACATCAAACATCATTAAAGTGATAGTTTACATTTGTAAAGAACATGCAAAAAGATAAACTCCACTAAGTAGTTATTTGCCATTTATCCATCAAAGAACAATATTTTTAAATGCCCTCCACTACTATATAGACTATATACTCTATAGATTCAGAGAGGCGGAGGTGACAACATGGACGGGCTGGTAATCGCAGCGTTAGCAGTTGGATTTTACATTGCATGGAATATAGGTGCAAATGATTCAGCCAACGCAATGGGAACAGCAGTTGGAGCTGGAGTTTTAAGCTTCAGACAGGCAACATTCACAATTGCGGTGTTCGTTCTTTTGGGAGCTTATCTTAAAGGCTACAAAGTCATGAAAACAGTAGGAAAAGGAATTGTCCCCGAAGGATATTTAACGATTGAGATGGCTGTCATAGCTCTTTTAGCTGCTGGTGTTTGGGTGACTATTGCAACTATTAAAGGACTTCCCGTCTCAACAACCCAAGCAATTGTTGGAGGTGTTGTGGGAGTTGGCTTAGCCATCCATGCTCCTATAAGGTGGTTCACACTCTCCAAAATCGTTGCAGCATGGGTAGTTTCACCAATTATCGCTGGTATACTTGCAATGGTTTTGTATAAGTTTTATGGATACCTTATAAATCAGATGAAAAGCATTGGACGTATTGAGCTTTTGTATAAATGGCTGGCTGTTTTGGGCGGTTCTTACATGGCCTTCAACTTTGGGGCAAATGAGGTTGCAAATGCTACTGGACCACTAGTTGGAGCTGGATTTTTGGAGCCAAAGGTTGCCGGGTATTTTTGGCGCAATAAGCTTAGCTCTGGGCTCTCTAACATTCAGCTATGCTGTGATGTACACTGTTGGAAAAAAGATAACAGCATTAGGACCAGCTTCAGCTTTCGCTGCCCAGTTTGGCTCAGCTATTGCCGTAAGTTTGGCCAACATCTTAGGCTTGCCAGTCAGCTCAAGTCAAGCAATTGTTGGTGGAGTTGTAGGAGTCGGCTTAATAACGGGGGAAGGAGTGGATAAATCAACGATAAAGGACATTGTCTTCGGGTGGGTTGCAACGCCGACAACAGCTATAATAATTGCGCTTGGAATTTTCAAGCTGTTCTCTGTGTTTGGGTTGATTTAGCTCTCTACTTTACTTTCTTTTACTTACTGGCGAATACCTTATCTCAACTCCCAGCTTTGTTAGGCTTTTAATCATTCCCACCTGAATGTAAGCTAAAATCTTTGTAAATTCTCCATATTCAATATTGAGAACTTCCCCAATTGAGTTTATCAGGGCAACTACTTGGGGAACTTTATCCTTCTCCTTAACAACGATCTCAAAGGGTTTATATTTTGGCAAAGTAAGTATTGCTCTTTCAAGGGCATTGTAAAGCTCTTCCAGCTGATTCAGCTTTGCTGATATGCTAACAACGTCAAAGATAACGATCCCTCTTTTATCCGCAAGCTCTTTAATTGCTTTCTTTTTATCTTCAATGTCAACTTTTGTCGTCAAGTCCTGCTTATTCAAGACAACAATTATAGGCTTGTCTAAAGCCCTAAGCTCTCTCAGAATTTTGAGAGAAGCCAAAAACTTTCGCTTAATTTCTCTCCAAGGTTCGCTAACGTCCAAAACAAGAAGAATTATATCCGCTCTGGTTATCTCCTCAAGGGTTGAGTGGAAAGCTTCAACAATAAAAGGGGGCAAATCATCTATAAACCCAACTGTATCAGTTACTAAAACCCTCTTTTGATTGACTTTAAACCTCCTCGTTGTAGTGTCAAGGGTTGTGAACATCTGATCTTTGGCTGGGATTTCTTCTCTCGCTAAAGCATTCAAAAGTGTTGATTTTCCAGCATTGGTATAGCCAGCCAAAGCGATTAGAATAAATCCCACTTCCTCTCTCCTTTTCCTCTTAACCTCTCTATCTTCTCTAACTCTCTCGAGCTCCTTCCTTATTTTGCCCATTCTATAGCGGATGTGCTTCAGATACTGGTGAATCTGATACTCACCCATACCTTTAAAACCTGGCTGCTCACCCATTTTGACCCTTCTAATTGCTTCTCTAACGAGGGGTAGTTCATATCTCAAATTAGCAAGCTCAACTTGAAGCTTTGCCTCTTTAGAGTGGGCTCTCTTTTCAAAAATCTCAAGAACAAGCTGCCACTTGTCCATGACGTCAATTCTAAGCTCCTTTGCGATGTTAAAAGCTTGAGACGGCGTAAGCTGGTTTGCAAAAATTATCTTATCTGGTTTAAGCTCCTTAATAAGCTCTTTAATCTCTTGAAGCTTTCCTGGACCAATGTTGTATTTTGGATGTTCCTCTCTAACCTGCTCAACTATTGCAAGAACTTCATAGCCAGCACTACGCAGAAGCTCTTCAAACTCCGCTTTATTTACCCTTTTTCTGGGCGAATGCCTAATAACACCAATTACTTTCATCGGATTAAGCTAACATGTAGGGGTTTATATTCTTTTGGAAGAGATAATACCAAATTGGATAATTCCTCAAATTACGAAGCTTCTAGAATACAGAATCTATTCCAAAATGATAACAATATACACTAAATAAAAATTGAAAATTTGATTTTTGCCTATTGAGGAAGTTATCAAAAAAATCTTTTAAGTATTGTGGGAATTTATAATACATGATGCAAATTTGAGGTGTACCCCCCATGATACGCCTCATATTCTTGGTAATCTCGAAGACAGATATTGTAATCAGTAAGAAAGGCATGAGAGAAGACCTCAAAGGATGGAAGTTCCATGATGTCATCGAGCTAGCTTCACAATATGATGAGGGATTTAAAATTCTGATGGAACTTTTGGAGGATCATGATCCAATCGTAAGGAAGAACGCCCTGTATGTCATAGAGGACATGATAAAGAACAATACTATTGACCATGAAAAGGTGAAGCTAGCACTCGATAAGATTATCAAGCTGACAAATGACAGTGATGAGAGAGTTTCTCTTGAAGCTATTGAGACGTTAAACCTAATCCTGGATAAGATTGAACTTGACCACGAGAGCTATGAAAAGGCTACAAACGCTTTGATGAGAATTGTAAAATCGGGAATGCCCATTTTAAGTGAATATGCGGCTGAGGGGTTAGGAAGCATAGGAGCTAAGATAGCAGTGATTGCATCAAAAATTATCAGTTGGCTGTTCTCCCTAATAAAATCTGGGCAAAAAAGAGAGACCCAAAGTGCCGCTATTACAGCGCTGACAGAGATGGCTTACAAAACAAACAACAAGAAAATCGTAGACAGAATCGTAAGGGGAATGGCAGAAGTTCTTGATGAGCCTGACAGTTACATAAGGGAGAGAGCTCTCAATGCTCTTGAGAGGCTTATCACAAGAAGAGACATGGTATCCAAGCAAACTCTGAGTTTAACTCTGAAAAAGATTCAACCCCTTCTCAGGGATGAAAAACTCAAGGAGAAGGCTGAATTAGTTAAAGAGAGAATACTTAAAGTAGCTCAGATAGATGAAGAGAGAAATGAAGTTATTTCATATAAAAAACAACTTGAAGTAGATCAGTACACTATCAGCGATATAGAAATCCTCCTTGATAGTGGAAAGCAAGAAATAGTCGCTGAAATGTCAAGACACAATCCCGAAGTTCTCGAAAAAATTATTGAACTACTTAGCTCTGATAATTATGCAAGAAGAATTGATGCTCTTTGGATTATTTCAAGAATCGTTCCATATATAGGGCCAACTAAAGCTTATTCAATCCTTCCAATTTTAGGAGATTTCCTGAAAAGCAAAAATAGATGGGTAAGAGACACAGCAGCAAAAACACTCGCCGAGATATATGCTCAGTATCCTGGAACATCCCACTACATACTCTCTCTCCTAGACGTTCTCCTAAAATCAAATAATAACAAAGACATCGAGAGTGCTCTTTTGCTCCTTAAGGAAATTAATGACAAAATTGTCAATCCAAAAATACTGAAGGGTAGCATACTTCTGATGGCAGATCTCCTGGACAGACATGATGTGCGTCCAACGGTTTTGGGATTCATGGCTCAGCAGGCTGAGCATCTCCCAAAATTGGACAACGAAACTCTCAAAACATTGATGGAAAAGTTAAAGTCGATATATGGAGATGAGGGAGGAAGATACGATGAGATAATAGCATCACTTATAGATGTCATAGACGACATTCTAAAGATGAGACAGAAACAAAAAGTCCAAGGATAAGCAAAGAAAGAGCTAAGCTCCTTGAAGTTTGAGGATCGCCTCTGCCAAATCCCCTTTTGTTTCTTCTAATGCTTTTTTAGCAGTCTCATAATCTACACCAGTCTGCTCCATGACAAGCTTAATGTCCTCCTCTGGGATGTTCAGAATTTCTCTAACTTCTTCCTTGCCAACTATCTGGTAGCTCTTCTCTCCCATTGCAACAATTGCTGTAACAACTGGCTCCTTAATCACGATTTCCTTGTTTTCAAAGCGTATTATGACCTCTTTAACCCCTTCAAGCTCTTCCATCGTTATGCCGAGCTGCTTCATCATTTTTTTCATCTGCTTTGGACTCATGCCTTTCATTGGAAACATTTACACCACCTACAAAAGCTCAGAAGTTTGGGGTATTTATAGTTAGCGTGAAAAACTAGGATAAGAAAAGATAAAAACTTACCCCTTCCCTCTCTTTCTCTTCCTTTGAACTTGTCCAAGTTTCCTCGTTAGCCTACATTATTCTCTCCCCTCCTACTGAAGGACATCTTAAGGAGAGGTGGAGTGACGAGAGTGCTGAGGAATATCATGAGCACTATAACAACATAAGCATCTTCCCCAACTATGCCAGCGTTCATGGCTATGGCAAGCATTGCAAGCTCGACTCCCATTCTTGGAACCATCCCAATGCCTACTCTGAGCGACTGCCTTAGCTCAAGCCCAGCAATGAACGCTCCAAGACCACAGCCAATTATCTTGCTAACTATCGCCCCAACTGTAAAGACAAGAGCAAAGATTCCGACATTTGATATGCTTTTGAGCGGAATGCTCATACCAACATCGACGAAAAACAGCGGGATGAACATTGAGTGCGCCACAATCCTCGTATGCTCAAATATTGGCTTCCTAAATTCAGTTTCACTTAAAGCCAAGCCAAATAGATATGCCCCAAGGATCGATGCGAGGTTCATGTGCTCAGCGAGATAAGCAAATGCAAAGAGAACTGCCATCGAGAGGGTTATAGTTGAATCAGCAAAGCCGAGGCGAACGACCTTCCTGAGGAGCCAGTCAATTGCTGGCGGGGCTATGTAGATGGATGCCAAAAGAAAAGCCATAACTTTGAGCAATATAAGCCCTATGCCGACGGAATTTACCCCTCCCTGAACTAAGATTGAAATGACAACGCTGAGAATTATAATTCCAAGGATGTCGTCGACTATTGCAGCAGTTATTATTGTGTTGCCTTCCACCGTCTTCAGGGCATCAAGCTCCATGAGAACCCTAACCGTTAAGCTGACGCTCGTTGGAGTTGTCAATGCACCGTAGAGGAGAGCCTGCTTAAAGCCCTTAAATGGATATACAACAGCAAAGCCAATTAGGAAAGCAATCACAACACCTACAACAGCCGTTAAAAATCCAGCCTTACCAGCTTCCTTAAGTTCATCAACGCTGCTCTCAAGACCTACCATGAAGAGGAGGAAAAGCACGCCCAGCATTGAGATGTCTCTCACTTCGGCAGTTGGCGGAAAGAGCATCCCAAGAAGTATTCCACCGATTATCTGGCCTAAAACAACGGGCTGCTCTATCCTTGCGAATATCCATCCAAAGGTCTCAGCAATCATCAGCATGAGCGCTAAATAGAGTATGAGCTCAAGCTCCATCGGGATCACCGGGCGAAAACCCTGAGGAGCCTTATGACGCTTTGGGCAGAAAATGTACCAACCACAACCTTCTCTTTATCCACAACGGGAAATTGTCTAACCCCAGTTTCAAGCATCATCTCAAGGGCATAGCCAAGGCTGTCGTTAGGACTTAGGGTTATCGGGCGGGTGTTCATAATCTCCTTCACTGGTCTGTCCCAGTCAAAGTGTGCCTCTTTAATTGCATCCATACCAATAAGGACATAATCAGAAGGTGGAAGCGTTAAGTTGATTATTTCATCAATCGAAATGAACCCAAGGAGTCTTCCCTTATCATCCGTAACAACGGCGCAGGTTTCATGCTCAAGCTCTTTGATGAGCTTTTCGATTTTGTCGTCTGGAGAAAGTCTGAGAAAGTTCCTTTCCATTGCAAGCTTTATTGGCATCTTCGAAAGCTTAAATATGTTGAGCTTAGGCTTTTCCTTGTCCTCTGGCAAAATACCACCTCCTCCAAAAGAAAATAGGAAAAGCTCACTCTTTCTTCTCTTCCTTTGGCCCTGTCCAAGTCTCCTCATTGGTTTGCATTATTTTCTTCCTATACTCCTCATATTTCTGCCTTGCTTCTTGGGCTTTTTCCTTCTCTCCAAGGTATTCGTAAGCCTCAGCCACATGCTTCCACCACATTGGATCTTCTTCCGCCTCTTTCAAGCAGTACTCGAGGAACTTCCGATAAGCCTCTTTAGTAAGCTCTTCATTGCCGAGCTTCCTCGCTATGTTTCCAACGTCCTCCCAGAATACGCCCTCTTCCTGAGCTTCCTTCATATAGTACTCCAAAGCTTTCTGCCATGCTTCCTTTGCTTTCTCCTCATTACCTAATTCCTCATAGAGCTTTGCAACATCCTCCCAGAACCAAGGCTCCTCCTCAGCGTAACGCTCCAAAGCCTTTGCAGCTCTTTCCATGTTTCCAGCTTTTTTCCAGTACTCGTGAGCTTCTTTGAGATAATATGTATCCTTCTCCTTCTCATAGAGCTGCTCATAAATTTCAGCAGCTTTCTCGTATTTCTCAGCTTTCTCGTATGCCCATGCTGCGCTCTCCATCCAACCGAGCTTTTCATACATTTCAGCAGCCTTCAGATAGTTTCCTTTCTTTTCGTACTTTCTTGCAGCTGCTTTGTAGTTGCCTTCCCTTTCCAGCTTCTCTGGGCTCTTGAAGCGGTCAATTAAACCTAAGTCTGGCTCGCTGATGTACCATATTCCAAAAGCTAATCCTAAAATGAACAGAACTATTATTCCTCCAACAATCTTAAGCTTCTGCCAAGTTATGCTCAGATAGGTTGCATAGGCACTCAAAGCTGTTGGCACCAGCAGATAGACCGCATACTTCCAGCTCTCTGCATAGAGAGTCAGCACAAGGAAGAATCCGAGCATTAAGGTTAGCCCCAAAAATCCCAAGCTGAGAACAACCCTAACGAGCATCCAAAAGCCCCATTTGTAGATTATCCCCCCAGCTATTGCAATTATTAGGGCCAAAAATCCTATGATATAAAGTTTCAACTTGTCCATCCTTTCACCCCCTCTAGCTCAAGCAAAAACTGCTTGTACTCCTTTTTTGGTGTGTAGTTTCCTAATCCTGATTTTAAAACAACCCTATGACAAGGAACTATTATCGGATATGGATTTCTCTGCATTGCGTTGCCTATAGCCCTTGGAGATGTTAATAACATTCTGGCAAGCTCTCCATAGGTTATAACGCTTCCTCTTTTAACTTTTTTTGTTAAAATTTCATAAACTTTCCTTTCAAAAGGAGTGACACCTCTAAAGCTCAGAAATTCCAAAGCATCTTCGTTTTCAATTTCACCAATCAACACATTATAGACAATTCTTGGATATTCTGTTTTTTCTTCAGCTAAATCTACCGAAACCTTTCTGTGCTCGAGAAGGGCTTTTAATAAGTTTATTCGCTCCATGAGATATTCATACCCATCAAGAGAAAAAGTTATCCCCTCCATTTTCTCCTCAAACACTGCAGCAATCCAAATTTCCCTTCCAAGGATTTCAAACTTTTCAATGCTTATCATTTTCACACCTCTTGATCTTTTCGATTGCCAGCCTTAAAGGACCGTATAGGGAATAAATTTCCCTTGCATATATGAACGATCTACCAATGACACGGCGGAACATTATAGTAAAGTATTTCCGCCTTATTGGGTCTTTTGGGTAGTTTAGAGTTTCCAAAAGCTCCCTCCAGTATCTAACTAAAATGTCTTTTTCTTCCCTAGTAGCTTTTCTTAAATGTCTGTTTTCTTCTGTGGGAGTTTCTGCTTTAATCTTCTGCTTGTAAATCTCATAGAGAACAACAGCAACAGCATGGCTTAGGTTCATTATTGGATACTCCTCACTTGTTGGTATAGTTACTGTAAAGTCCATTTTTTCCAATTCTTCATTGCTTAAGCCTTTACTCTCTCTGCCAAAGAAAATCCCAATTTTACCACTGTAAAGAAAAACTCTCTTCGCGAATTCTTCAGGACTTATCGGAGTTCTCTCTGGAAGATAGACTTTCCCACTTACCCCAGTTGTCCCTACAGCCACATTAACCATTTTCAGCGCTTCATCTAGCGTTTTGACTATTTTCGCATTTTCTAAGACATCCTTGGCATGCATTGCAAATTTGTATGCCTCACCAGTAAGTTCTGGGGGATTAACTAAAATAAGCTCTCTAACACCAAAATTCTTCATTACTCTCGCAACGAAACCAATGTTCATCTGATACTCCGGCTCCACTAAAATCACTGCGACTTTCATTTTTATCGGAAAGGATTTAAGGTAAGGGATTAAAAATGCTTGCGGTGGGAGAATGGAAAGAGAGAAGCTTGCATTATTCATTTACCTTTCAGCTTTTATAATCTCGCTTTATACAGTGCTTGACATTGTGATGGTAATTCTAACAAATGAGGCAATAGTTTTGGGGAGAAGTGTAGAAGGGAATACTTTGCTCATGATGGAGGCACCGATTATTACTTTAGTTCTCCTATCTCTATCATTCCTCAAGAGGAAAGCAAGGTTTTTTGGTAGCATTGCAATTTTCTCAGCTTTTGTCTTGGCAATATTCCAAAGAGCTGATGTTACAATATCTCTAATTCCCCTTATCGGACTCATGCTTTCTATACTTGCACTCGTAGTTGGTTTTCCAAAAGATAAGCAGCAAGTTAGCTTGAATGAGAGGATTATGAACGCTGCTGTGGGAATAATTTCCATAGGTATGCTGACAGAAGCATGGAATTTTGTCTGGCCTGATGAAGTAAAGCTGGAGATTTTTCTACTGGGAGCTGTTGGCGCTTTACTGATGTTTCTCAAGAACAGGGTAATATCAAGCGGCGGAGTTCCTCTCCTAGTAACGTTTTATTGCTCAGCCGCATACGCTCTATACGCACTCAACTACAACCCACAAATAAGCTGGCAAAGTTTTTGGGCAGCTTCAGTTGTTCTGATTGCATATTCCTTAATTCCCTTAAGAAAGCTTTTGAGGTGAGAAAATGAAGATCTGCATACTTGGAGCTGGTTCAATTGGCTCCCTTTTTGGCGCTTTATTAGCGAGAGCTGGGAATGAAGTAACACTCATAGGACGAGAAGAACACGTGAGAGCAATAAATGAAAAAGGACTCAAAATTGTCGGCATTGAAGAGTTTACAGTTCATCCAAAAGCCGTAACTTATGCTCCCGAGAATGAGCCTGATTTGATAATACTAGCAACGAAATCGTATTCAACAGCCCATGCTCTGAGCTGTGTCAAACACTGCATTGGAAAGAAAACTTGGATTTTGAGCATACAAAATGGACTTGGCAACGAAGATTTGGCATTAAAATATACAAGAAACGTCCTTGGTGGAATAACGACAAACGGAGCAATGCTCGAGGAATGGGGAGTTGTTAGGTGGACTGGTAAGGGAATAACAAAAATTGGGGTCTATCCTAAGGGGAAGAGTGAATTTGCTGAAAAGGTTGCTGAAGTATTTAACGATGCTGGCATTAAGACTCAAGTGAGTGAAAACATAATAGGCTGGAAGTGGGTTAAAGCGCTAGTAAATTCAGCTATTAATCCCGTTGGAGCTTTGCTCGAAGTTAAAAACGGATTCTTACTTGAAAATGAATATCTACAGGCAATTTTGATGGAGATTGTAAAGGAAGGCTGCAGAGTTGCAATGCAGTGGGGGATTGAGTTTGAAGAGCACCCCCTTGAAGTTCTCATCGACACGCTTGAGAGAACCAGAGACAACTACAATTCCATGCTTCAAGATTTGAAGAAGGGCAAAAAAACAGAGATTGATTACATAAACGGCAAGATAGTTGAATATGCCGAGAACATTGGACTTTCAGCACCCATGAACAGCTTACTGTGGAGTTTAATAAAAGCGAAGGAACATCTGACGCAAAGTAAATAAAGTAGCTTACAAAATATTAATATGGGGGATGAAAATGCCAATATTTGGAGGAAAAGAAAGCAATGTGTTTGAGACAATAAACAAGCACTTAGAGATGGTACAGCTCACGTTGGAAAAATTCAAGGAAATGATGAAAGTTTATCTTGAGGGAGATTTTGAGAAAGCAGAAGAGCTGATGAGAGAAGTTGAGCAATATGAAAGAGAAGCAGACCACCTCAGAAGGGAAATCGAAACAATGCTTTACCAAGGAGCCTTTTTACCTGCAAATAGGGGGGACTATGTTAGGCTTTCAGAACTCATAGACAATACAGCCGATGCTGCTGAGAGTGCAGCTCATGTGCTTATTTTGGCAAAGCCAAGGATTCCAAAAGAGCTCAAAGAGGAAATAATGCAGCTCGTTGATAAATCCCTCAAGACCTACGAATACGTAAAGAGAGCAACAGAACTGTTGAACGAAGATGTTAATGAGGCTCTCGAGTATGCAAAGAGAACAGAGGAACAAGAAGAAGAAGCAGACAAGCTTGAATATGACATACTTAAAAATATATTTGAAAGTGAAAAGGTAACAACTTATGCAAAGCTAATTTGGAATCAGGTCATAACTAAAATCGGAGATATAGCAGATAGAGCTGAAGATGCCTCAGACCAAGTTATGTTAATGGCAATAAAGAGGAGGGGTTAAAGTGAAAGTTTTAGTCGCTGCCCCATTACATCCAAAGGCTATTGAGCTTTTGAAGAGCGAGGGATTTGAGGTTATTTATGAAGAGTATCCAGATGAAGAGAAGCTCATTGAGCTTGCAAAGGACGTTGATGCTATAATCGTCAGAAGCAAGCCAAAAGTTACGAGAAAAGTCATTGAGGCCGCAGAGAAGCTCAAGGTAATTGGAAGAGCTGGTGTTGGGTTAGACAACATTGACTTAGAGGCTGCAAAGGAAAAAGGTATTGAAGTCGTTAATTCACCAGCAGCTTCAAGCAGAAGCGTTGCTGAATTAACTTGGGCTTTGATTCTAGCAGTTGCAAGAAAAGTTGCCTTTGCCGACAGAAAGATGAGAGAAGGTGTTTGGGCGAAGAAGCAGTGCATGGGAATTGAGCTTGAAGGTAAGACAATTGGAATCATCGGATTTGGAAGAATAGGCTACAACGTTGCAAAAATAGCAAAAGGCTTTGGAATGAGAATTCTTCTCTATGATGTCATCAAAAATGAGGAAAGAGCAAGAGAAGTCGGTGGAAAGTTCGTTGAGCTTGATGAGCTTTTGAGGGAGAGTGATGTTATAACAATTCACGTTCCGCTCTTAGACAGCACGTACCACCTCATTAACGAGGAGAAGCTTAAGCTAATGAAGAAGAATGCAATTCTAGTCAATGCGGCGAGAGGACCGATAGTGGATACAGAAGCATTGATTAAGGCACTTAAGGAAGGCTGGATTTATGGGGCTGGATTGGATGTCTTTGAGGAGGAACCATTGCCAAAAGACCATCCCCTCACAAAGCTCGACAATGTTGTCTTAACGCCACACATTGGAGCAAGCACCTGGGAAGCTCAAGAGAGAGCTGGCGTCCAGGTGGTGGAGAAAGTTATAGAGATCCTTAAACAGAAAAAGGAGTGATATTTTCTTATTTATATTCATATCTCTTTTTTATGCGAAATATTTAAATAGCCAGCTTTGTTTCTCATCAATGGGTGTGGGCCGGTAGCTCAGCCTGGGAGAGCGCTGCCCTCGCAAGGCAGAGGCCGCGGGTTCAAATCCCGCCCGGTCCACCAATAATTACATCAACTACTTCTCCGTTTAAATTAACTACAACAGCTATAGATGTTGTCACAGCTCCATAGTCTCCACTCAGCAATCTTTTTAACATTATTCCTACGGGAGTTTCAGCCTTTCCATCAAAGAGAGCATTCATAACTTCTTCCTTAAAATGTTCATAAGCCGATTTTGTTGTTTTCCTCGTTATGCCAGCTATAACTATATCAATCTTGACAAGAGTTCCGTTTTCCCATCTAGGTAGAATTCCAATTATGCCATAATCTCCATCCCAAGTCTTGTCCCCACTCTTGAGTCTCCATTTGCCGTCTTCTTTTTCGAATGATACAAGCAGTTTTTCGTTAATCTCTTTAGTGTAATTGTTAACTGCTGGTCCCCCAACACTGAGCACAATCTTGTTGCTGGTATTTTTAATTTCTACATCTTTCATAACATCCACATTTATTGTCAATGTTGGGAAAAGATTGTAAAAGCTTTTCAAGGTTGATGCACCATCCTCAGCAACTTCAAAATCCAATGAGGCAGCTTTGGAACCTACGATGAAAACGACATCCATCTTTCTTAGTGATTCCACTTTTAAAACCACAAAGTCCGCTGTTATGTTGAACTCCTCAATCTCGAAAAGTGCTTTGGTTTCCGAGTTAACTTTGACGAAATCCTTAAGGGTAATTTTCATGTGCTCTGGCTCAAACACCTCATAGGCCTCTCCAATCCCTAGACTAATAACCTTTCCATTGGGAGCAAAAAATCTTACTCTACCCATTGTCAAATCCATTCCTATGACTTCAATCCCCATGTATTTTTCATCTTTTCCTATCTTTACGTATGTGCAATTGGAGAGGTCAGTAACATTGCTGAGCAAATACATAATTCCATGACTTTTATCATAGTAACCAAGTTCGCTGACATTTATATAGATCGGTGGTTCACCAGGATATTTTACTACAACAGGAGCATACCATCCCCAAACTTCACTTAGATAAAATTTTGTAGCTGTTATGTTTATGTATCCAGCTCCAAATGGGATATTATAATATTCACCTTCTGTTATAGGCAGTTTTACGAGAATCTCAGCACCATTTACAAAGTTTATTGGGGTTAATAACAGAAGCGCCAACACAATGCCAATTCGTTTCATTCAAACCACCATAACTATAAACTACTTGTACTTTCTTAAAAAGATTAATTCTAGATTCCGAGTACTAAAGCTTCATTTCAATATTGTACCAAACATTAATAAACTTAGTAACGTAATAATACATGGTGATATTTGTGGAGGTTGAATTGTTGAAAAAACTTGTTTCTATTCCATCACATTTCGGTGAAGAGAAAAGGATTTCTGAATTCATAGCTTCGTTTCTCGAGCCTTATGCCAAGGTCGAAATTCAAAATGTTGAGGGCTTTGGGAACAATGTTATAGCGTATCTAAAAGGTGTAAAAAATACGGTTGTACTTAACGGTCATATGGATACAGTTGGATTAACAAATGGATGGACAAAAAATCCGTGGGGGCAAATTGAGGGGGATAGATTTTACGGTCTCGGAAGTGCTGATATGAAAGGCGGCTTGGCAGCATTAATGAGTGCCTTTGTTGAAGTTGCCAAGCTTTCAAAAAGGGAGAGACCAAATGTGATATTCACTGCTGTTGTCGATGAGGAGGGTTATTCTCGAGGCGCTTGGGAGCTGATAAAGAGTAAGAAACTTAGCAAGGCGGATTTCGTTTTAGTTGGAGAACCTACAAACGAGAAGCTCATGCTCGGAGCAAGAGGTAGGTTCGTTATTCAAATTGAAGCCTTTGGTAAGAAAGCTCACGCTGCGAGGCCTGAGCAAGGCATCAATGCAATAGAAGAGCTTTCAAAGCTTCTAGCAAATTTAGAGAGAGCAAGGCTGAAGAAGCACCGAAAATTGGGAGAAGGGAGCTTCTGCACACTTGAAATTGAAGGAAAAGCAGATGGGCTGAGCATTCCCGAATATGCAAAGGCAATAGTTGACAGGCATACGGTAGTTGGAGAGGACTGGGAATTTGTTAAGGGAACCCTTGAAAAGCTTGCTCAAAAACTTGATATAAAAGCCCAGCTAAAAATTGAAAAATTCAAGAGGCCTACTCCAGAAATGCTCCCCTACTATGTTAAAGAGAACCTCAGAGTCGTAAAAGCCTTTAGGCGAGTATTCAAAGAGAAAACAGGCAGAGAAGTGGAAATAACTTATGGAAAGAGCGTGGGAGACTTCAATTACTTTGGCACTTATCTAGGGAAGCCGACATTAGTTTTCGGCCCAATCGGAGGCAACTGGCACTCTGCTGATGAATGGGTCAGCATAAGCTCAGTGAAGAGAGTTAAAGAAATATATGTGAGCTTTCTGAAAGCCTTAGTTTGATTTCCTTTTCTTTGTCTTTCAAGAAATTTATAACTCTCAACTTATGAGTCAATATGGGTGTTGAGTGTTGGATGAAAACCTTATTAAAGCAGTCATTGAAGCAATTCAGCTAGCTGTGACAAATCTTCCCAAAGATATTGTTAATGCAATAGAAAAAGCGTATGAAAGAGAAGAAAGCAAAATTGCTAAATTTAATCTCGAGAACATTCTTAAAGCGATTGAGATCAGCAAATCCGGGAAAATTCCAATCTGCCAAGATACTGGAACGATAACTTTTTTCGTTGAAGCTGGGATTAAAAATCCGTATCTTGGCGAAATTAGAGAAATTTTAGTGGAAGCAACAAGAAGGGCTACACAAGAAATTCCTCTAAGGCCCAATGCTGTCGATATTCTCACAAATAAAAATTCCGGAGATAATACTGGCAGATTTATTCCGATAATTCACTGGGAGCTTGTTAACGGAGATGAGATTAAAATTGCTGTTCTTCCAAAAGGCGGTGGGAGTGAGAACTGCTCGGCTTTGGCAATGCTCAACCCAAGTGAAGGCTTTGAAGGTGTTAAGAGGTTTGTCGTGGAGAGAGTTAGGGAATGCGAAGGAAAGCCATGTCCTCCCATTGTTTTAGGCATTGGAATTGGAGGAAGCGCTGATTTGGCTTTAAAGCTAGCCAAAAAATCGCTTTTGAGACCACTTGGAATAAGGCACGAAAATGAAATTATCGCACGACTTGAAAGGGAGATTCTTGATGAGGTGAATTCTCTTGGGATCGGCCCAATGGGCATGGGAGGTAGAACAACAGCTTTGGACGTTAAGATAGAATACGCTCACAGACATCCAGCATCTCTGCCCGTTGGATTGATAGTTCAGTGCTGGGCTCACAGAAAAGCCTTCATAGAAATTGATAAAGAGGGAAGGGTTAAAATTTGGCAGTAATTTTTGAGACATCAAACACCTTTCAAGTTTCTCCAAAACGGCATCATAAAGTCATTCCCGACCCAACAATTTGGCATTCATAGCCTCACCTAGTTTATAATTTGCCCAAACCCATACTTACAGGAGGGTTTGAGAAAATTTGTCAAGTCCAAAAAGACTTTAAGGAGAGAGTTAGAACTTATCATGGTGGTGTTATGGATCTAAAAACCCCTTTAAGCTATGAAGATGTCTTAAAACTCAAAATTGGGGATATTATACATCTTTCCGGAATCATATACACGGCAAGGGATTTGGCACACAAAAGAATCATTGAGCTTGCAAAAAACGGAGAGCTGCCCTTTGATTTGGAAGGTGCAGTCATCTATCACTGCGGTCCCGTTGTGAGAAAAAATGGAAAATTCAAAATAGTCTCCGCTGGCCCTACAACAAGTGCAAGAATGAACCGTTATCTCAATGAAATTTTGGCTCTGGGAGTTAAGGGGATAATTGGAAAGGGGGGCATGAATGCCGAGCCCTTTAGAGAACATAAGGCTGTGTATTTTGCCTTCACGGGTGGAGCTGGGTCTTTAGCAGCTAAGAGCATTAAAAGGGTTGTAGATGTCTACTGGCTTGACGAGCTTGGCATTCCTGAGGCTGTTTGGGTATTAGAGGTTGAGAAATTTCCGCTTCTTGTTGCTGTTGATGCATATGGAAATTCAATACTATAAAAAGAGTTAAAAGCTAAACAAGACTAATCATTACAGCCGATGATGGCAACAGGGTAGCTGCCGATTGATGACGAAGCCGTTCCAGTCTGAGGCTATTCACACGGCACCAAAAGCACAGGCAGCTTTGAGTCCCTGATAACCCTTTCTGCTGTGCTCCCAAGCAATAACTCTTTAATAATACCCCTGCCCTTTTTGCCCATTACAATAAGCGTTGCATTTTTTGTTATTGAGACCCCTATTATTCCTTGAGAAGCAACGCCGGCCAATACCTCTATTTCAACCGGAAACTTCACGATTTTTGTATATTTCTCAAGGTTCTGCCTGGCTTTTGCTATGTTGTCCTCAAGCTCCTCAGCTTTGCCATAATCTACAACATGAAGAAGAACTCCTTTCCTAGCAAGCTCTTCAAACTTCTTGACAGTTTCCATTATCCTTATTGAGCACGATGAAAAGTCTAGAGCTACCAACGGCTTGTCAAAGATTTTCTCACAGTCATGTAAGCATTTTATTTTCTCTTCCTCTTCATCCCATTCGTATCTGATGAGGAGAACGGGCTTTTTAGCGGCTCTTACAAGGTTTGAAGCTGTGCTTCCTAAAAACATCTGCCTCAAAATGTTCTCTCCCTTTGAAGGGCTTATAATCAAATCAACATCCTTTTCTTTGGCAATCTCAGCTATTTCCAACGAAGGAATTCCAAGCTTTACAATTGGTTCAACTTCTACTCCCCTCTCTCTAAGCTCATTTGCTAAGTTGTCCAACTGCTCCGCGTCAATCTTCATAAGCTCAAGAGCTTCAATATCCGTTGCAGTAATATCAACTACATGCACAAGATAGAGCTTTTTAACTCCGAGCTTAAAGAATTTTGGGACGCAGTTCCTTAGAGCATGTAAGGACACTTCAGAAAAATCTGTCGGAAAAAGTATCTTCTCAAACATTGGATTCACCAATGATATCTTATGCAATTGAAGTATTTAGGTGTTGCCTAGCTATCGAAGGGAATATAAACATCTACACGTACTATTCTTTGCAATGGAGCGAAGAGTTGTTTTAGAGACCGTCAATCTTGTCAAGAACTATTACATTGGCAGAAAAATAGTAGTTCCAGCTCTTAGAGGAGTTAGTTTAAAGATTCATGAGGGGGAATTCGTTGCAATAATTGGACCTAGTGGGAGCGGAAAGACGACACTTCTTAATATGCTTGGCCTCTTAGACAGACCCACAAGCGGAAAGATATATATCGATGGAATTGATGTCAGCAATCTCAACGATAACCAGCTTTCCGAAATTAGATTGAGAAAAATTGGCTTTGTTTTCCAATACTACAACCTAATTCCAATTTTAACGGCATTAGAAAACGTTGAGCTACCAATGCTCCTAGCAGGAGTTCCAAAGAAGAAAAGAATCAAAAGAGCAAAGGAACTGCTAAAGTCACTGGGGCTTGAAAAATTCATGCACCACAAACCAAATGAAATGAGTGGAGGACAACAACAAAGAGTTGCAATTGCAAGAGCCCTAGCTAATAATCCAAGTATAGTTTTAGCAGATGAGCCAACTGGAAACCTCGATACCCAGACATCGAAAGAAATAATAGCCTTGATGAAGAAAATAAATCAAGAGAAAGGAACAACGTTTGTAATAGTGACTCATGATATTGAAATCGCAAAAGAGGCAGAGAGAATTCTTCAAATAAGAGATGGTAAGATTAGCAAGGTGGAAAAGTTATGAAAAAGATTGCCATGCTGTTAATATTCATGTTAACTGTGCCAAGCATAATCAAAGCTCAGCATCAAGAAGAGGAGTATTTGCTGACCTTTTCCGGTTATTTGGGAATTGGAGACGTTTTAACTTTTGGAAACTACACCCTCGTGCTGGAAAACATTCTAAACCCTAATGCTCCTGGCGAGAGAGCACTCTTTAGGATTAGAGACAACGTGATGTTCGAGGAAAAGGAATTTGCCTTAGCTAGAGGCGAGGAGTATCAATACAAAGATGTAAAAATTAAGCTCGTTGTTATAACCCTTGAAGACAATCCTAGGGCACTAATCAGAATTTATTCAAAAGCTGTTGATGTGTTTTATGGGGATGCCTATGAGAGGTCAATCTTTAGATACGGACCTATAAAGTTCATAATCCTTGAAATAAAAAATGAAACCTTTTTGGCGAGATATGAGAAGAAAGGAGAAGTTGATTACCGTTATTTTGGAACAGGCTATTACTACTGGAACGAGCTCTCCATCTATGTTGAGAACATCACAAACAAGACAGTAAGGTTAAAGATCAAGGCTCCGAAATACGCTCAGTACGCAATTATCAGAGGAGCAGAAATAGCTATTGAAAAAGTTGATTTTGGAGAAGTTGAGATAGGCTCGCCGTTTAAGCTAACTATAACGTTAAGAAATGTAGGAAACAAAAACGCCCGCTTTATAAGCGTCTATTTGTATTCCAAAGAACAAATAAGGGAAGAGCAAGTTCAAACAATTCTGCCAACAATAACCCTACCTCAATTTGAATCTTCTTTGCCCTTTGCTGCCTACAGGGAAAGTCCAATTAAGTATCTTGAAGTTTTAGCTCCGGGAGATGAGAAGACTATTGTTTTCACATTAATTTCTTCAAAGAACCTCAAAGAAGACGTCTATCCACTCTACATTAAGATTGAATACCAAGACGAAGATGGTGCAAAGAAAAGCAAGGAAGTTCAAGTGGGAATTCCGGTTGAAGACAAGATAAGGCCAAAAGTTATTATCGAGGAGTTTAAGATAATCCCACCTGTTGTCCAACCTGATTCAAACTTTACAGTCAGGATAAGGCTCAAGAATATTGGGAATACCATAGCTAAGCATGTTAAAGTTAAAGTTACGAGTGAAAAGCCAGAAGAGGAAAAGCAGACAACCTATCCATACTTCCCCTCTGGTGAAGGAACGATTCAACAAGAAGTTGATATATTCCCAATAAGCAAACAGAGTCTTCTATACTTTTCTGAAATCAATACAACAGCCGAAGGTGAGTTATACTTCAAGATAAAGCAAGTCCAAAGAGGCATTTATCCCCTCTATGTCACAATTACCTATGAAGATGAAAACGGCGTTGTCTACAAGGAGGAGAGCATGTTTGGAGTTGAAGTGAGTGCTTATCCTCTCCTCGATCTCTATATAGGGAACATCTGGGAGAGCAGTGGAAGGTACAACTTTGAAGTTTATGTCGTTAATGAAGGTAAGGATGTTGCAAGAGGAGTAACCCTTGATGTCACTTCAGAGCAACTTGAGCTATTTCCAATTGGACAGAGATATGTGGGAAGCATTGCTGGATTAGACTACGACAGTGTAAACTTCCAAATTTTAAACAAGACTATTCCAAAGGGAGAATACGTTATTCATGCCAAGGTCTATTATAAAGATGAAAAAGGGCAGGAAAAGACTTTCGAGAAAGATTTAGTTATTAGAATTCCTGAAACCATCACCTATACCAAGGAGAGACACTACGAGTACTATATCGGCGGAGGAATTCTATTGTTACTCATAATAATCCTTCTATGGAGGAGAAAAGGTGTGGAGTGAGCTAGTTAAAATTGCCATTAGAAACTTAACAAGGAGGAAGCTTAGAACACTTTTCACAATGTTAGGGATTATAATAGCCGTTGGCTCAGTCACTGCTTTAGTTTCCATAACTCAAGGTTCCCGAATGGCAATAGAGCAGGAGCTTGAGAGCACAAGCAATGTTCTCATGGTGATGCCTGGAGTAAGCGTTTCCATAATTAGAGCAGCAACGAGTACAATGAGTGAGGATATTGTAAAAAAGATAGAGAAGATTGATCATGTTGAAGCTGTAAATCCCGCTTTGATAAAATTTACAACAATTCAATACGATGGCTGGATTCTGGAGCTCACAATTATGGGCGTTGACCCAAAGAGGGCAGAGAAGTTTTTCGCTCTTCGTGGGCTTCACTTAGAGAGAGGAGTATTTTTGAGGAAAAACGACAGATACAAAGCTATTCTTGGGTATTTGTTAGCTCATGGGAAGTTCGCAACTTTTAATGGAGAGCCTGTTAACTGGGACATCACACCTGGACAGAGAATAATAATCTACGATGACCAAGGAAATACTTATGAGTTTAAGGTTATTGGGAATCTGGAAGAGAGTGGACAGTCTTTCTTAGCGGGTTTCTTGGATATGATGGTAGTTGTTCCGTTAGATACACTTCAAGAAATGTTCCATGAAGAAGGAAAAGTCAGCATAGTGGATGTATGGGTTGATGACGTTGCATTCATTGATGAAGTCAAGAAAGAAATTGAAAAAGAAGTCCCCGGGGTTACAGTCATCACGGCAAGGCAGAGCGTTCAAATGGTTCTTATGATTCAAAAAATGATGCACAATCTTTTGATTGGAATTGGCAGCATTGCTCTCTTTGTAGGAGCTCTTGGAGTTATGAACACGCTTTTAACTTCAGTAATGGAGAGGACAAGAGAGATCGGAACTTATAGAGCAATTGGAGCAAAGAAGAGCTTTATCCTAAAAATGATTTTCATTGAGGGAATAATATTGACAAGCATTGGTGGCATTTTGGGCTTTTTCTTTGGGATTGGAGCTGCAAAGATGGTGGTATTCATATTTAGGCAGAGAGGTCAGTTGTTACCTGATCCAATAATCGACATGAATGTCATTGCAATAGCTTTTGTAATAACAATCCTAATTGGAATACTTTCAAGTCTGTATCCAGCAAAGAAGGCATCAGACTTGAGCCCAGTTGAGGCTTTGAGGTACATTGAATGAAAAGGATTATATTATCATCGAAACAATTCAATTTGGGTGATATCATGAAGAGGGTTCATCTTTTTGACTGGCATAAGGAGCATGCAAAGAAGGTTGAGGAGTTTGCTGGTTGGGAGATGCCAATCTGGTATTCAAGCATAAAGGAGGAGCACTTGGCTGTTAGAAATGGTGTTGGAATTTTTGACGTCTCTCACATGGGCGAGATATTCTTCCGTGGTAAAGATGCCCTGAAGTTTTTGCAGTACGTTACAACAAACGACATAGCAAAGCCTCCAGCGATAAGCGGAACTTACACGCTCGTTTTAAATGAGAGAGGTGCTGTTAAGGATGAGACTTTGGTCTTTAATATGGGCAACGATACATACATGATGGTCTGTGACAGCGATGCCTTTGAAAAGCTCTATGCATGGTTCATGAGCATTAAGAGGGCAATTGAGCAGTACACCGAGCTGGACTTGGAGATAGAGAACAAAACCTACGACATGGCAATGTTCTCAATTCAAGGGCCAAAAGCAAGGGATGTCGCTTTAGAGCTCTTTGGAATTGATATAAACGAGCTCTGGTGGTTCCAAGCTAAAGAGGTTGAGCTTGATGGAATCAAGATGCTCCTCTCAAGGAGCGGTTACACTGGTGAGAACGGATTTGAGGTTTACTTTGAAGATGCTAACCCCTATCACCCAGATCCGGAGAAGAGAGGAAAACCAGAAAAGGCTCTCTATGTTTGGGAGAAAATCCTTGAAGTCGGCAAGAAGTACGGAATAAAGCCAGCTGGCCTTGGAGCAAGAGATACACTTAGATTAGAGGCTGGCTATACTTTATACGGCAACGAGACAAAAGAGCTACAACTTTTAAGCACAGACATTGATGAGGTAACACCTTTGCAAGCTAACCTTGAATTTGCAATCTTCTGGGACAAGGAGTTCATAGGAAAAGAGGCTTTACTCAAGCAGAAAGAGAGAGGACTGCCGAGCAAGATGGTGCACTTCAAGATGATCGACAAGGGAATTCCAAGAGCTAGCTATAAGGTTTACAAAGACGGTGAGCTTATTGGAGAAGTCACGAGTGGTACAATGTCTCCGCTCTTGGGCATAGGAATTGGAATTGCATTCGTCAAACCAGAATATGCCACCCCCGGAGTCGAGATTGAGATAGAGATCAGAGGACAAAAGAAGAAAGCGATAACTGTTAGTCCACCGTTCTATGACCCAAAGAAGTATGGTGCATTTAGAGAGGAGTGAAACAAACTTTAAGAAAGTTTGATCAAAAGTAGTTGACTGCTTTAGGTTTCCCATTTTCATTTTATGCATCTTTTTTTCAACAGCATATCTTTAACCTCATAAAACAGCTCATCCTCGCCAAGTTCATCTTTCAGCTTTTCAAAGTTCTCTTTAAGCCTTGGGAGGCGAGATTTTGCTCTTATGAGCATTGTATTCCCTAAATCAATGGCAAATCTTAAGTATTCGTCATTAACCAAAATTTTGCCGTCTTTTCCTAAAGGCGCTGTTAGATACTCGGTTCCATTTATCTCGATGAGAATTCTACCCTTTACAGCTTTGAATGTTGTATACTTAAATCCAGAGGCTAAGCCAAGTTCATGGAGCTTTTTAGCTATCTCAAAGGTCTCTGCAACTATGTGAAATATCGGTGGTTGGGATTTTAGAAAGATGAAGCCCCTTTGAGCTTTCTTTAGACTCTCTTTTGCCTCTTCAAATGTTATTGGTCTGTGCTCCTTTATGAGCCACCTGCTTAGTGGTTTGGCCCCCAAGTTTGGCTCCTCTATGATTCCAATTCTGCCGGAGCATGAGCTTGTAGTGTAAACACCTTTGATTGAGTTGATGAGCATGAGAAGGTCGATGATGTCTTCATCAACTTTCTTCTCGTTTATTGCCGTGAACAAACTTCGGAGGGCTTCTCTCTTGGCTTTCATTCCAATTTCACCCCTCACAGCTCAGCTGATTTAAAACTCCATAAATTCTGGACTAAACTGGATTAAATGCTCTGAGATTTGTTCTTTGATGTATTTTGGCGAAAACTTTATAAAGATATCCCAAAAAGCTAAGTTGGGAATGGCCGGGGTGGTGTAGCCTGGTTAGCACAGGGGACTGTGGATCCCCTAGCCCGGGTTCAAATCCCGGCCCCGGCCCCAGAAATTGAGCTTTTCTAAAATACAAACTTTCCAAAGCTTCTCCTAACAATTGAGATACATTGACATCACTACAAAGCCAAAAATGGATACTTGGGGCAACTAATATCAATGCCCCACAGTTCTAACCAATGTATAAATTCCCGCCTCTTCTTTGATGAGGCCTCTTTCTTTGGCAATCTCCAGTAAGGACTTCAAGTCAAGAAATTGGATCCCATACTTGCTGCAGTTGTTCACCAAAACAGGCCAAGAAGCACTACCACCAAAGTCCCTAATCATTTTCAACAGCACTCTCAACTCAGAAGCTTCTCTACTCATAGTCTCACCTCCCCATAAGTCTGATTTAAAGAAAAGACAAGATAAAGTTGTCAAAACTTGTATTTATCACTTACGACATTCCAAAATATGTCAAGTATCAGATATGAAATAACTTCAGATAGCCAAAAATCCATCACTACATCACACCCAATAATCCGCCACCATAGAACAACCACAGCAAAAGTGCAACACTTGTCGGCACTGTGAACTCATCCCAAGCTGAACGTTATAGTTACAACGAGAAGCGCTGAGAAGACAAGCCAAGCCTTAAGCAAAACAGAGTAGTAGGATAAAAAATATCCTCATATTGCCTAAGACTATATAAGGAATCCCTGCCTTCAAAGCAGAGAAAGACTAGCTCATCTAAGTTAAAAAGAAAAAGTGTCAGTCAGAATGGTAAGTCATAGTGCTTAACAACGAGTTCATCAATGCCGAGTTTCTCTAGTATTCGTAGTGGCACCTGCATAGAAACTTGAACTATCCCTGGTAATCTTCCAATTTCAACTGCCCCACTTATGGTGACTCTGTTCCTAACTTCTTCAACGCTCATACCAAAGAGCTTTGCAGCCCTCTTAAAGCCATTCATTGCAGCATCGTTTATATTTGGGCCCGATCCAATTATCTGTACTGGAGCAACTGGTTCAACTTCAATGCCAAACCTCTTTGCGAGCTTTTGAACATTATCCCATTCGTCCTTTCTCCATGGCCTAGCTAGCGGTGGCAGGTCTTCTTCCGGTGGAAAGAGTATTGGACCGTCAAGGTTCATGTTCTTTATAACTGATATCTCTATAACGCTCTCTGCAGTTACGTCGGTTGTATGTCCAGCGACTTCTCCATCCCCTTGCATTGCGTGAGCATCTCCAGCGTAAACTCCTCCTCCGTCAACTTTCACTGGAGCTATTACTATGGCACCTTCTCTAACTGAATCAACATCTAGGTGTCCATCAGTCAATTTGGTCTCATAGTCTTCTTTTGTAATTGCATATGGATGGGGTGCATCTATTAAGAAATATCCAAAGTCACCAGCATTATGAGAATCTGGAATATCCATTGCGGGTACTGTTCCTAATTGGCCTAAAAATGGGCGAATTCTTGAAGGTACTCCAACAATATCTGCTTTTGCAAAGATGAGAATTGGAACTTGTTTTGAATTTTTAGGCAGAGCATGCCATTCCCAAGCATTTTTAGCTATTTCCTCGGCAGTCTTTTTGTCAACAGTAACCCCAATTCCTAATCCATGATCGAAGACCATTGTATAGCCGTTCACCATTTTGAATGGTGATGCAGGAGAGCCACAGTGCTTACATCTTATGGCATCTTCCCCAATTCCCTCAACTTCAAATTCTGGCCAAGGCTCGTTACAAGAGGGACATTTCTTTGCAACGTATGGATCTCCCACAAAGCTCCCTTCTCTCGTCGTGTCAACACCAGAAGAGGCTGCCTTTGACAAAACCTTTATGCTTTTTATTTTTATAACAATGCCATCCCCAACCTTTGCACCTTCTACTGCAACTGGGACGTTAACCTCATGCCCTCCTTTAATGGTTGGCGTTATCATTGGTCCCCAGCATCCTGGGGCAGTAATAAAGATTATTTTTCCTCCATCAGCTACTGGCCCAAGCATTTTGGAATGCGGCCCAATAATGCCGTTTGTTTGTAGGTCATTAAAAACCTCATCTTCAACAACCATAAAATCACCAAGTATTTTTATTGCCTACAAAATATAAAAGAGTTTAGACTGATGTTTGCAACAATACAACTCTACATCTGACTTATTTTTTAATGAACCTTTAATCTAATATTCTTAGAGCTTTACTAATAACAAAAGTTAATTCACGTTTCTATATTACATCAATTACTACTATCCAAAAAATAGTTAATCTTAACATTCATGTCTTGAAAATTTTGAACAAAAAAGTATAAATCAGTACATTAGTATACACTTTACTGCATAACATATGTGGAGGTGCCACAATGGAAAAAGTCCAAGCTCAAAAATACGCCCTACTTTTGGGGCTTTTGCCATGGATAGCATATGTAGTGATTTCACCGTTCCTCAACAAGCCAAAACCCTTGCTACTAGGTATGCCACCATTGATGTTTTGGAATACACTTTGGCTAATCTTGACAACACTCTCCCTTTATGGAGCCTACAAGCTCGAGTTAGGAGGTGGCCTCCTTGAGTAGCGCAACAGTTCCTGTTGCAATAATACTCTCTTGGGTATTCCTAAGCCTAGTGGTTGGCGTTTTAGCAGGAATAAAGAGAAAATTCAGCTTAGAAGGATATTTAGTTTCAGGAAGAAGCTTAGGCTTAATATTCCTTTATGTCCTAATGGCGGGAGAAATTTACAGTGCATATGCATTCTTAGGAACCGGAGGCTGGGCATATTCCTACGGAATGCCAATAATGTACGCAATAGGTTATGGAGCTCTAGCATATGCCTTCGGTTATTTCTACGCAAAATATGTTTGGAAGGCTGGTAAAGCCTTTGGATGTGTCACGCAAGCCGATTACTTCCAAGCAAGGTATGACAGCAAATTACTGGCAATTCTAGTAGCATTGATTGGAATAATTTTTAACGTTCCCTACCTCCAATTGCAACTTCAAGGTTTGGGATACATAATACACGTAGGTTCATTAAATACGATCTCAATAAAGACCGGAATTATTGTTGGAATGGTAATAATGTTAATTTACGTTTATACCAGTGGTCTTAGGGGTATAGCTTGGACGAATTTCCTCCAGGCATTGTTAATGTTTATAGTGGCATGGGCTGTATTATTTGCAATTCCATTTAAGCAATTTGGAGGAATTGGAAATCTCTTTAATACTTTAGCTCAAACAAAACCCGATCATTTAGTACTACATCCCCCATTAGGCACTGCATGGTATGTTTCAACTCTAATTTTAAGCGGTCTAGGATTCTTCATGTATCCCCAAATGTATCCTTCAATATACAGCGCAAAAGACTTGAAAACGCTCAAAAAGAACTATGTGTTACTACCATTATATTCAATCTTCATGATCCCTGTTATATTAGCAGGATTTACAGTTGCTGCACTGGGATTGACGTTAGCTACCCCTGATGAAGCTGTTTTAAAAGCAGTGGAAATTTCATATCCTTCCTGGGTTTTAGGAATTGTTGGAGCTGCTGGTTTTGCAGCCGCAGCATCAACGGCAAGTGCGATTATACTAACACTTGCAGGATTATTATCCAAGAATCTGTATACGATAATCAAGCCAGAAGCATCAGATAAGGAATTGGTACTAGTTAGTAGAGTGTCAGTTATACTCTTTGGACTTGCTGCAATGCTCTTGGCTCTCTATGCCCCAGGAAGATTAGTTGCTCTATTGCTACTAGCTTATTCAGGTATAACTCAAATGTTCCCAGGGGCTGTCCTTGGACTCTTCTGGAAGAGAATGAATAAATATGCAGCCGGAGCAGGAATGATTGCAGGATTACTGACTATAACGTATCTTAAATTCATTGTAAAGAGCAATCCATTGGGAATTCACTTTGGACTATGGGGTCTGCTTGTAAACTTCATTGTGACAGTAATAGTAGCATATGCAACGAAACCTGATGAAAACTTTGAAAAATTTAAGGTCGCATTTGCTTAATGCCCTTTTATTCCTTTTTTATTCGATATGGGGTGATAAGTATGAAAGTAGAAGAGTTTGTAATTAAAAAAGCTAAGGAGTTAGAATCATATATTGTAGAAATGAGAAGGGACTTTCACATGTACCCAGAACTTAAGTACGAGGAGGAAAGAACTTCATCCATCGTTTCCAAAGAGCTAGAGGAACTTGGTTATGAGGTTATGAGAACGGCGAAAACTGGCGTTATAGGAATTTTGAGAGGTAAAGAAGAGGGCAAAACCGTAGCTTTGAGGGCTGATATGGATGCTTTGCCTGTTCAAGAGGAGAATGATGTCCCCTATAAATCAAGAGTTCCAGGCAAAATGCATGCTTGTGGTCACGACGCTCACACAGCAATGCTCTTAGGTGCAGCAAAGATATTGGCTGAAATAAAGGACAAATTAAATGGTACAGTAAAACTAATCTTCCAACCAGGGGAAGAAGGGGGATTGGGAGCTAAAAAAATTGTTGAAGAAGGACACTTAGATGATGTAGAGGCTATTTTTGGTATTCACGTATGGGCTGAGTTACCTTCAGGAACAATCGGAATTAGAGAAGGTCCTCTACTGGCATCTGCAGATGCGTTTAAAGCTACAATAAGAGGAAAAGGCGGTCATGGTGCAGTACCACATATGTCAATTGATCCAATCGTTGTAGCAATTGATATTGCAAATGCTTATCAAAAAATCATCTCGAGAGAGATAAACCCACTAGATCCTGCAGTTATAAGCGTTACAAAAATTGTAGCAGGAACAACTTTTAATGTCATTCCAGAGACTGCAGAACTTTGGGGAACTATACGAGCATTTAATGAAGAGGTTAGAGATTTTATAATTGAAAGAATGAGGCAGATAACCGAAGGTTATGCAAAATCAATGAGATGTGAGGGAGAGTTTGAACTCACAATGGAGTACATCCCACCAACAATAAATGATAAAGGCTTGGCAGATTTTGCGAGGAGAGCATTGAAACCTCTCGGGGAAATAGTTGAGCCAAGACCTACTTTGGGAGCTGAAGACTTTGCCTTCTACACTCAAAAGACCCCAGGATTATTTGTTCTCCTAGGAATTAGAAATGAGGAGAAAGGAATAATTTATCCTCACCATCATCCGAAGTTTAACGTTGATGAGAGCGTCCTTTGGAAAGGTTCTGCAATTTATGCCCTGTTAGCTTACGAATACTTGGAGGGGGCGAGATGAAAGTCTTAATCACGGGTTTTGAACCGTTTGGTGGAGATGATAAAAATCCAACAGAAATGATAGCTAAAACCCTTAACGGAAGGACTATAGATGGAGCACAAATAATTGGGAAAGTTTTACCGGTCTCTGTTAAGCGTGCTGGACCAAAATTAGAGCAAATCCTTAATGAGCTAAAACCAGATGTCGTGATAAATTTGGGGCTGGCACCAACTTACAGCAACATAGCCGTCGAACGAGTTGCCTTAAACATTTTGGACGCTAGAATTCCAGACAATGATGGATATCAGCCAATTGATGAGCCTATAGAAAAAGATGCCCCAATAGCATACTTTGCCACGCTCCCAGTTAGAGCGATAGTAAAGGAGCTTAAAGATAACGGTGTTCCAGCAGTGATTTCTTACAGTGCTGGAACTTATTTGTGCAATTACGTTATGTTCAAAACGCTCCACTATTCAAAGCTTCATGGTTATCCTAAAAAAGCAGGTTTCATTCACGTCCCATACACTCCGGATCAAGTTGTTAATAAATTCTTCCTCCTTGGCAAAAACACACCAAGTATGTGCCTGGATTTGGAAATCAAGGCAATTGAAATAGCGATCAAGACAACGCTTAAATTTATGAAAGAGGGGAAAGAAGACATCAAAGAGCCAATTTAGTTGAGGTCAAGAAGATGCGAGTGCTTGGCCTCGTTGTCCTTTTAATTTCTTCTCTAATACTAGGTTTCATCATGCTAGAAGACTCAAGTTTTGTTCCTCCAGAGGTGAAGGTAACTGATTTAAAAGTATCAGTTGAAGGGCTTGCAAGCTCTTCACTCAACATAACCCTAAGTATATACAATCCAAACAAAGTTACAATAACAGTTATGAAAATTGACTACAACATTTACGGGAGTGACAATGTTGCAGTGGAAAACGGTAGGGTTATTAAACAAATAACGATACCACCGAACGCCGCAAAATATGTTTCAATTCAGATCAAAATGAAGTATGGAACGCTAAAAGCTGTTTGGGGAGCTATGGAAATGGACAAAATTGAGTGGAGAATTATAGGAAAACTCTACATGAAAGTTAACGGTAAAGATGTCGTGATGTCTTTTGAGGACAAAATTTAACACATAGGTAAAGAAATACAAGAATCAAAATTTAACGTTTTTCAAATAAATTTCCTCTTTTTGCGTATTTCGTTGCATATAGTCTTTGATAACTTATGATAACTATATGTAAGCATATATTTAGTCAACTAACCTTTCTCCGGTCCTTTAGAATAGGCTTGATCGGTTGTCAAGTTTTAAACTTAACAAAGTTATTCTACTTTGTATGTTAAAATTTAACATATAACAGGATCAAAATTTCACAAATGTTTATGTTAAATCTTGCTCCATAATGCTTAAATATATACATTAATGCACGTTATTTTGACAACCCGATGGAGGCCACTCCGGATGGAAAGGAAAATAGTGAAAATAGTGGTAGCAATAAGTATTTTTATTCTTTTGTTTAGTCAGCTAGGGAGCGCTGAAAGTTCAAAAGCTCCAGTATTTCCAGGAGTTGAAAAGATTGGAGGCACACTAGTAGTTCTCTACTGGGGTGACCCAAAGAGCTTTAATCCTGATGCTCAAGTAGACGATGCGGGGTATGGTATAGCTAATCAAATTTTCAGTAAGCTTGTAACACTAGATAGGGATTACAACGTCATTCCCGATCTTGCTTATAAATGGGAGGTCAGCGATGATGGAAAAGTTTACACTTTCTATCTTAACCCCAATGCAACATGGCATGATGGTGTCCCTGTAACAGCTGAAGATGTAAAATGGACTTTTGAGGCAATAAAGAAGTATAAGGGCATAGCTTATGGCATAATTCACGCTGATAACATAGAGAAAATTGAAGTTGTTGACAATCACACAGTGCGCTTTTACTTGAAAGAACCATTCGCACCATTTTTGTCATTCATAGCATGGTACGGGACATTTATACTACCCAAACATATTTATGAGAAGTACGATGATTGGCTTGACCCAAGCAACCCCTACCTGAACAAGCCAATTGGAAGTGGACCATTTAAGTTTGTCGAGTGGGTAAAGGGTGATCACATAACATTAGTTGCAAATGAGAACTATTTCAAAGGGAGACCCGGAATTGACAAGATTATCTATAAAATAATACCCGACTCATCTGCTGCATTGCAGGCATTCTTAGCTGGAGAAGGCGATGTATTAGGACAAAGACCACCACTAACTGAGATTCCAAGACTCAAGTCAACACCGGGAGTATCTGTATCCATAAGACCAGTCCCAAGCAGATGGTACTTAGGTTTCAACTTAAAGCGCCCATATCTACAAGATGTCAGGGTTAGACAGGCTATAGCATATGCAATAAACAAAGAGGAGATAGTTGAAAAGGCTGAGAATGGTCTCGGATATCCTGCAGAAGGAACATATGTTCCTGCAATTAAGTGGGCATTCAATCCAAATGCAAAGCTACCAGAGTACAATCCTGAAAAAGCAAAGCAGCTGTTAGATGAGGCAGGATTCAAAGACATTAATGGAGATGGATTTAGAGAAACTCCCGACGGAAAGCCATTAGAGCTTAGATTGCTTTACTTTACGGGAAGCGACACCAATGCTATATGTACTCTTATCAAAGAGCAACTTCAGAAAGTTGGTCTGAAGGTTAAGCTCGAAAGCTATGAAATAGCAACATGGGAGCAGAAAGTCGTAAAGGATAGGGACTTTGATCTAGCTCTCGTGGACGGATTCCAAGGTCCAGATCCAGCAAACATGGAAATAAGGTTCAAATCTACAGCATACATAAACTTCGCTGGTTACAACAACACTGAATTCGATAAGATTCTTGAGGAAGCTGCAAAGACAACAGACAAAGAAAAGCGTAAAGAACTCTACTGGAAGGCTCAGGAAATCCTTGCAAAAGATCTTCCATATCTGCCACTCGTTGATCTTGTTGCAATTTCAGTTTGGAGAAACGAGTTCCATGGAATGCCTTGGGAAGACGAAGCTGTTGGCAAAGTTGGAGCTGGAGTCTATGCAATGGTCTGGTGGGAAAAAGGAAAGCCAATCGCAGAGACCACATCTCCAACAGCCACCTCAGAAACCTCCAAGGCATCAACAGCTACCCAGGAAACACAGACAACCACAGAAGAGAAGAAGACTTGTGGTCCAGCAACTTTGGTGGGTCTAGCCTTGATACCCGTACTCTTTAGGCGGAAACGCAAATTATGAAACTTCTTCTTAGTTTTTTCTTTTTCGGCTTTACTCTTGGGGAGGTGAAAATATGGGTTCAATGAAGGCATACATTTTAAGAAGAAGTGCCCAATTGATTCTTGTAATATTCTTTGTTCTGTTCCTAAACTTCGTAATAATTAATGCTGCTCCAGGAAACCCTGCTCAACTCATGGCAGGAGAGTACAGCACAGAAGAGTACATCAAAGCAATAGAGGCTCGTTGGGGACTTGATAAGCCTATACATGTGCGGTTTTTTATATATATGAACAACCTTTTACATGGCGATCTGGGATATTCCTATAGATATTTAGAACCAGTTTCAAAACTTATAATGGAAAGGCTTGGAAAAACACTGTTACTCACAGTTCCGAGTATAATAATTGCCTTTTTAATCGGTATATGGTTGGCAAGGATAGCGGCAAGAAAGCCCGGAGGCAAAATTGACGTGGCGTTTTCAATCCTTACCCTAGTATTCTATTCAATGCCCTCCTTCTGGCTTGGCTTGCTTTTAATCCTAATATTTGGAGTTAAATTGGGAGTCCTTCCAATAGCCGGAATGACAAATATTAGAGCGGTTTATTCCAGCTATTGGGATAAAATACTCGACATTTTAAAACACATGATACTTCCAGTAACAACACTCATGCTAATCCAAATCCCAGCCTACTTCAGAATCACAAGAGGGGCAATAATAGAACAGTCAACAGAAGACTACGTAAAGACTTTCGATGCAGTAGGCTTTTCAAAGAAGTACATTTTCAACAAATATATATTTAGAAACGCCATTTTACCCCCAGTAACAATATTAGGCCTGAGATTAGGTTATGCTTTCTCAGGAGCCGCGTTAGTTGAAATCGTTTTTGGATGGCCTGGAATGGGAAGATTGTTACTTGATGCAGCATTTGCAAGAGACTATCCTCTAATAATGGGCATCTACTTAGTGATCGCAATAAGCGTTGCAGTTGCAATATTCATAACGGATTTACTATATGCAGTGTTAGATCCTAGAATAAGATATTGAGGTGGTAAAAATGGCCAATAGAATTGTTGGAGCTATTTCTGAGATCAAATACACAAAAACAGGTTTGATAGGCCTGATCCTACTTACGGTACTTGTAACTATAGCGTTAATAGCTCCCCTTCTACCCATACCTGATCCCCATTCTACCGAGTTCCAACCATTCCTGCCACCTTCAAAAGCTCACCCAATGGGAACTGATAATCTAGGAAGAGACATCTTTAGCAGAGTCCTATGGGGAACAAGAACGTCTCTAGCAGTGGGTTTAGTCGCAGCCGGACTCTCTGCCATTATAGGAGTTCTCGTTGGAGGAATTGCCGGATACTATGGAGGAACAATTGATGATGTGCTGAGCAGAATAACTGAGATATTCCTAGTAATCCCAGGATTTTTCTTAGCGCTTTTAGTTGTCTCAATCTTCGGGAGCAGTCTAATCAACATAATGGTAGTCCTTGGATTGTTAACTTGGCCCTCAAATGCAAGACTAATGAGAGCTCAAGCTTTGTCATTAAAGGAAAGAGAATTCATCCAGGCACTCAAAGTGTCAGGTGTTAGTGACTTGAAGATAGTTCTAAGGCACATAATTCCAAATGGAATTCAGCCAATAATAGCGAATACATTTCTCCAAATGGCAGGAGCAATAATTACAGAAGCAGGATTAAGCTTCATTGGGCTTGGGGATCCTAATGTGGTAAGCTGGGGCAAAATGATATATGAAGGACAGATTTACATAACAAGTTATTGGTGGGTTCCAATATTTCCAGGAATATTTCTCGTCCTAACCGTGCTGGCATTGAACTTGCTTGGAGATGGTCTTCTAACACTACTTAATCCAAAACTTAGAAGGGCAATTGGGGTGAGTTAAATGAGCAACATACTGAGTGTTAAAAACCTAACCGTCAAGTATAGAACAAGATACGGAACGGTGCACGCTCTCTCTGATGTTTCCTTTGATATAAAAAAAGGTTCAATCGTTGGTATAATCGGAGAATCCGGAAGTGGGAAATCAACACTAGGACATACTATACTCAGAACACTCCCAGAAAATGCAGAAATAAAAAGTGGTGAGATAATTTTTAATGAAGAAAATATTTTGGCAATAGATGAAGAAAAGTTCAGAAGAGACTTCAGATGGAAGAGAATCTCGATGATATTCCAAAATTCCATGAACGCATTCAGCCCAGTTCACAGAATCCAAGACCAGCTGTTAGATGTTGCAAGAAAGTGTTTCCCAAACAAAACAAGAGAAGATCTTCTCGATATAATAAAAGAAAAGCTGAAGATAGCAAATATTGATGAGAGTGTTCTTAAGAAATATCCTCATGAACTAAGTGGAGGTCAGAGGCAAAGAGTTGCTATAGGAATGGCACTTTTAGCAGATCCCGAAGTTGTGATTGCAGACGAGCCAACAACCGGACTAGATGTCGTCACTCAGTATCAGATTTTAAACAGATTAAAGCAAATCCAAGAAGATTTGGGAATAACCCTACTTTTAATAACCCACGATGTTTCTGTAGTCGCTGCACTTAGCACAGATGTATTGGTGCTTTATGCAGGGAAAGTTCTGGAATATGGAAAGACAAAGAGGGTCTTCAAGCACTCTAATCATCCATATACATACCTACTCTTAAAGTCATATCCAGACATAGGAAAAGAGAAGCTCTATGAAATACCAGGATCTCCCCCAGATTTGCGTAATCCTCCTTCTGGCTGTGTATTCCACCCGAGATGTCCCTATGCAACAGACATCTGTAGAGAAGAGGATCCAAAGATTAGAGAAGTTGAGGAAGGACACCTTTCTGCATGTCACTATGCAGAGTCTTTTGTTAAGGAGGTGGAAACTCAATGAGTGCTAATGATGTATTGATCGAAGCAAAAGGACTCACAAAGCTGTTTCCAATAACCAGCTCAATTTTAGGGAAGAAAGTCTCTATTAGAGCTGTAGATGATGTCAACCTTACAATAAAGAAAAATGAGATTTTAGGACTTGTTGGGGAATCCGGTTGTGGAAAATCAACTTTAGGAAAACTGTTGGTCAGACTTTTAGAACCAACATCAGGAGTTGTACTCTTTAAAGGAAATAACATCTACAAGCTTAAGGGAAGTGCTCTGAAGCAGTATAGGAAGAATGTTCAAATGGTTTTTCAGAACCCGTACACCTCTTTTGATCCAAGATTGACGTTGTTTGACAACATTGCGGAGCCAATGTATACTCATAAGCTTGCACTAAACAAGAAAGAAGCCCTTACTTTAGCAATGGGCTACTTTGAAGATGTTGGTCTAACACCCCCCGAAGACTTTTTGATGAGATATCCCCATGAACTGAGCGGAGGACAGCTCCAGAGGGCTTCAATAGCCAGGGCAATTGCACTAGAGCCTGAGTTTATAATAGCAGATGAACCAACCTCAATGCTCGATGCTTCTCTTCGCTCCGGAATACTCAATTTGATAAAGAAGCTCAAAGATGAGCTTAAGACAAGTTGGCTTTTCATAACTCACGATTTGCCTTCTGCATACTATATAGCCGACAGAATAGCAGTCATGTATCTCGGCAAGATTGTCGAGATTGGAAAGAGCAAAGAGGTACTCAAAAATCCCCTCCATCCTTACACAAAGGCATTGCTTGATGCAAATCTCCCTCTTGATCCAGATGCACCTTTGAGAGAACCCAAGGTTAAAGGAGAACCAAGACCCGTTATAGAAACAGGTTATTGTAGATTTGCTCCAAGATGCCCATATGCATTTGAAAGATGCAAAAAAGAGGAACCCCCGCTTGTAGAAGTTAAAAAAGACCACTATGTTGCATGCTGGCTCTATTAGGAGGTGCTAATATGGGAGACCTTATTATAAAGAATGTGAAAGCCTACACTATGGGAAAGAAAGGGCTTATAGAAAAGGCAAACATCATTGTAAAGGATAACAAGATAAAGAAGATAACTTCTAGATCCATTGCCGTAAAGGGGAAAATAGTAATTGATGGAGAAGGGCTTATTGCACTGCCCGGCTTGATAGATCCTCACACCCACCTTGGAATTTATCCCCTAGAGTGGGAGTACGGGGATCATGGAGTTGAAAAGTCAGATCCAATAACCCCCCATCTTAAAGTTGTTGACGGGCTAGATCCTTTCGATCCTGGTTTCAGAGACGCCATTATGGGAGGCATTACCACAGTTTCAATAGAGCCAGGAAGCCCACTTTCTTGGGCAAGCTATGAGAAGACTACCATAATGCCGGGTCAATCGGCTATTCTCAAAACAAATGGCAAGATAATTTCTGAGGAGGCAGGAATAAAGATAGCCGTGGGAGGACATGTTAGGAAGTTCCTAGAAGAACTCAAGATGCCCCCAATGACTAGAATGGGAATATTGGCATCGATAAGAACAATACTCCAAAAAGCGAAAGAATACGCGGAAAAGAAAGAAGATAAACAATACGATCCAAAGCTTGAGGCATTAGAGAAGCTTATAAAAAACGAAACAATGGCAAGGATTCATGTGCATGTTTCTAGGGATATACTCTCCATAATAAAACTCTTGGAAAGTTTTGGAGTTCAGAAAATAATCATAGAGCATGGCACGGAAGCATATAAGGTTTCAGAGTTTTTGAAAGATAAGAACATTCCCGTAATACTTGGGCCAGTGATATTTCCAAAGAGAGGAGCAGAGCTGAGAGAACTCTCCTCAAAGCTGCCAGCTATGCTCTACAGCTCTGGTGTTCTTTTCGCTCTTACAACAGATCACCCAGCAATTCCAATTCAGTACCTAACCCTAATAGCAGCTGCATGCGTTGGTGATGGATTGCCATATGAAGAAGCCCTAAAGAGCATCACAATAAACGCAGCAAAAATACTTGGAATCGACAAATTTGTCGGGAGCCTTGAAGAAGGGAAAGACGCCGATATAGTGCTCTTTGACGGGGATCCCCTTGATCCAACTACTAAAGTTGTCTATACCATCATTGATGGAGAAATCGTCTATGAGAGGTGATAAACTATGAAAGCCCTAGTTGGCGGGACTGTTTTACCAGTTTCCCACCCACCTATCAAAGATGGAGTTGTTCTTTTTGATGAACACTCAGGAAAAATCTTAACAGTTGGCAAAAGAAGCAAAGTTAAGATTCCAGAAGACACTGAAGTGATCGATGTATCAGGCAAATATATATCTCCTGGCTTTGTAGATGCTCACAGCCACATTGGCATGATTCCTGATGGTCTTGAGTGGGAATTTCAAGAGGCAAATGATTTCTATAGTCCTATCGCCCCCCATTTAAGAGCAATTGATGGGTTTGACCCATATGATGAAGCATTTAACGATGCCATAGCCGGCGGAGTTACAACTGTTGCAACTGGGCCTGGAAGTGCGAATGTCATGGGAGGAGTTGGTCTTATAGCAAAAACCTACGGAGACGGCTTTGAAAAAGTTATAAATCCAGAAGCTTTCTTGAAGATGGCTCTTGGACCAAAGAGACCCAGAGAATACAAAAGCAAGCTCCCTTATCCAACAACGAGAATGGGGACTGTAGCATTTATGAGGATATGGTTCAAGCGTGCACAAGACTTTATGGAAGGAAAAATAAAAGAGGAAAATATAGACACCGAGGAAAAAGAAATGTTAAATCTACTGGCAAAAGCACTAAAGAGAGAAATACAGGTAAAAATCCATCTTTCAACATCTCCTGATGAAATATACGCAGTTTTAAGAATAATAAAAGAATTTAACCTCAATGCAACTATTGACCATGCTTTTGGAAGTCAACTCGTTGTAGACATGCTCAGCAAGGAGAACGTTCCAGTAATTTATGGACCCCCAATGATAGCTAGGATAGCATCTTTCTTCAGATATGTGAGTGATGAGGCTCCAGTGCTCTTATTCAAAAAGGGGGTCAATGTTTCCATAATGACAGATCATCCCGTGCTTCCGGAGAAACATCTACGCCTCTTAGCAGCTGCAGTTGCTAGGAACGGTTTATCGCTTGATGAAGCGTTAAAATTGATAACAATAAACCCTGCAAAAGCCTTGGGAATTGATAAGTTTGTTGGAAGCCTAGAGCCGGGGAAGGATGCAGATATTGTCGTATCATCTGGCCATCCTATAAACCCCACCTCAAGAATTGAGATTGTTTTTGGAAAAGGAAAGGAGGTATTCAGAAATGAGTGAATGGGATGAAAAAACCTTTGCAAAGTTTGCCTATTTAGGAGATGTAAGGATTTCAAGAGATGGAAAGCAAGTAGCATATGTTATGACGAAGGCAAACTTAAAAACAGACAAATATGATAGCACAATCATAATTGAAGGCCTCAAAAATGGGGAAAGAAAGTTTATAGAAAACGCCACAATGCCCCGTTTCTCTCCCGATGGGAACAAAATGACTATTGCAAGACTAAATGAAGAAAAAAAGATAACCGAACTCTGGCTTTATGACCTCAGAAGCATGAGCGGAAAGAAAATCGGAGAATACGAGAGTATAATGGATGTTCAGTGGGGGCCTGACAGTAGAAGAATCCTTATAACCGGCTTCAAGAGACGTGGAGATGAGCACCTATATTTTGAAGACAAAACTCCCGTCTGGTTTGATATGAAAGGTTTTCTAGATGGCGAGAAAACGATGCTCCAGCTCATTGACACTGAAAGCGAGGAGATAATTGATACAATTACAATAGAGTCATTCGCCTTGCCCTACTTCAATGTTGCAGTTTGGCATGGAGATAAAGTTGTTTACAATGTGCCTAAAGAGGAAAACCCCTACAAGCTCTTTGATATATTTATCTACGAAGATGGCAAAAGTGAAAAAATATTTGAAAACGTCTCGTTTAGGGCAGTTGATTCCAACGGAGAATTCCTCCTTCTTCTTGGAAAGCCGAAGAAAGAAAAGCTCAGTGAGCATGATTACATCTACCTTTGGGATGGCAAGGAAGTCAAACCGCTAACAGAGCGCTTCATTTATAACAACTGGAATGGAAAGCTCGATGCTAAAGGAAACTTATACTTCACAATGGCAAAAGAGGGAAGAGTGAACCTCTACAAGCTTAAAAATGACAAACTAATCCCAATAGTTGATGAAAACGCTTGGGTCATGGGATTTGATGTAAGCGACGATGGAAAAGTAGCCATTCTGAAAGAAACGGACACAAGACCAAGTGAAGTGTTCCTCTGGGATGGAAAGCTCAAACAAATAACTGATTACAATGGCCCAATTTTAGCGAAGCTCAAAACGAGACCAATAAAGCACTTCCGCTTTAAGTCCCTTGATTTGGAGCTTGATGGATGGTACATCAAGCCTGACATTAAAGAAGGTGAAAAAGCTCCAGTCATAGTCTTCGTTCACGGCGGTCCAAAGGGGATGTACGGCTATTACTTCAAATACGAAATGCAGTTAATGGCTGACAAAGGCTACTACATAGTTTTTGTCAACCCAAGAGGAAGCAATGGTTACGATGAAGATTTTGCCTTGAGAGTTCTCGAAAGGACAGGATTAGAGGACTTTCAGGATATAATGAATGGAATTGAGGAATTCTTTAAACTTGAACCCCAAGCCGATCGCGAAAGAGTTGGGATAACGGGAATAAGCTATGGAGGCTTTATGACGAACTGGGCACTTACACAGAGTGACTTGTTCAAAGCTGGAATTAGCGAGAACGGCATAAGCTACTGGTTGACAAGCTATGCCTTCTCAGATATAGGCTTATGGTTCGACAAGGAAGTGATTGGAGAGAACCCACTCGAAAACGAGAACTACAGAAAGCTCAGCCCACTCTTTCATGCACAAAACGTTAAGGCTCCAATACTAATCATCCACAGCCTCGAGGACTACCGCTGTCCGCTTGACCAGAGCGTTATGTTCTACCACGTGCTCAAGGACTTAGGAAAAGAGGCCTACATCGCAATCTTCAAGAGAGGCGCGCACGGGCACAGCATAAGAGGCTCACCAAGACACAGAGCAAAGAGATACAAACTCTTCATGGAATTCTTCGAAAGAAAACTAAAGAAATACGAAGAAGGCTTCGACATCGAGAAGATTTTGAAAGAAGAAAAGAAAGAAGGTGAAGTCTAGTAGGCACAGATTTGCTCTCCCTTGAATCTTTCATTTTAGGGAAAATTAGCTGAAATAAGAATGTCTGCTCTAAGCATTGCTGTGGTGAAAAGTGTAAGGGGGATTAAGACATGAATGAAGGGTGGAAAGTTGGGGAAATCGAGCTACTAAAAAAGATATTTAAAGGAAAACTTGATGAAACAGACATAAGGATATACATGCTTCTCAGGGAAAACGGAAAGATGAGCGACAGCGAAATTGCAAGAAAACTTGGAGTTTCAGTCACAACTGTAAGACGGAGAAGAAAGAGGCTCCAAGACGAAGGAATACTTCAGATTATAGCTCTCCTCCTGCTAAAGGCTGCTAATGCTAGCTATGCCGATGTACTCGTAAAGTTCAAGCAGGGCACAAAAATCGAAGAAGTCAATGAATTCATAAGCAACGCAATTAAAAATCCCAGAATATATGAGGTAACACTTTACATAGGTGGAAAATATGATGTTCTATTAAGGTTCTTTGAAGGAAACCTAGAGAGTTTAAAGTACCATATTGAAAAATTTCTAAGGAGCTCCCGAGTAGTGGAAAGTTACGAAGTAAATACTGCGGTAGGAAGTCCAAAAGCATGGTACAAAGAGTTTAAGATCAAATTCTGAGATATCTTAATTAATTTTACCTAATTTACTCCTTTAATGAATCATAAAACGGCACCTCTAAGCCTCTCAGTATCTTGATTCCGAAGAGGATCTTATATTCCTGTTATGCATCTTTCTCCCTGCAGAGTTTCTTCGATTTCTCGATACAATATTTTTATATCTTCTCCGAAAAAATCCTGCTAGAATATTATAATCCCAGTCACCCCATATATTTTAAAATCAGTGCTTCACAGCCTTAACCAGAGTACAAATTCCCGCCTCTTCTTTTATGAGCCCTCTTTCTTTGGCAATCTCTAGCAAGGGCTTTAAATCGAGAAGAGGAATCCCATACTTGCTGCAGTTATTCACAAGCACTGGCCAAGAAGCACTACCACCAAAATCCTCAATCATCTTTAACAAAGCCCCCAACTCAGAAGCTTCCCCACTCATAGCATCACCTCCCCATAAATCTGATTTAAAGAAAAGACAAGATAAAGTTGTCAAAACTTGTATTTATATTATTACAGCATCGCATCCATTCATAGCAAGCAAATTTTGTTTTATTTGTCGAAGATTTTACTAAGTTTCTGACTATAATAGTCAAAGGAAAAGCGAAAGATATAAAGAATCAAAAATTAGAATTTAAAGAAGCTCATCCCTTAATTGCACCGCTCGTGTATCCCCTTATGAGGTATTTACCTAAAGCTATCATAATGATCAGCGTTGGAAGAGCTACTATCAAAGCTCCAGCCATTTGAACGTTCCAGTTTGCAACAAAGCTTCCCTTGAGGTTTGCAAGCATAACAGTCGCTGGCATTGCTTCTTCTCCTCTTGTAAGTACAACTCCGAAGAGATAATCATTCCAAATGCTTGTGAACTGATAGATAGCAGTAACAACAAATGCTGGCATTGAGAGAGGTAGAATAATCTTTGTGTAAATTCCAGCAGCACTTGCTCCATCAACTTTTGCAGCCTCAACGAGCTCATCTGGGATCTCATAGTAATAGTTTGTGAAGAGCAAAGTGGTTATTGGGATTCCATATGCGGTGTGAGTTAGAACAAGGCCTGGAATTGTATTGTAGAGGCCAAGGCTCGAAATTAACCTTACTAATGGTATTAAGATTGACTGATATGGTAAGAACACACCAAACGTTATTAGAATCAACAACTTCTTTGAAACGCTGCCCCTCATAAGCTTTGCTAATGTAAAGCCAGCCAAAGATCCAAGCACAGTTGAAAAAATAGTTGCAAGGGTAGTAAAGATTAAACTGTTTATAATAGGCCTCTTGAGATTTTCAAAGGCAATTTTATATGCTCCAAAATATGGAGGAAGAATAAGCTGTATTGGAGTGGTTAAAGCAACTTGTTCCCCTGTTTTTGTTGAGGTTGTTATAGCACTCCAAATTGGAAGAAGATACCCAAAAGCAAGGAAGATTAGGATTATGTACATAAGAATCCTCAATGGTGTTATCTTTACCTTCATTCTTTTTCACCCCTGTAACTCCAGTACAAATAGGGCAACACAACAGCGAGGGCCATTAAGAGGAGAATTGTTGCTATTGCAGCCCCATATGCAAAGTTCGTCTTTGCAAAGGTCTCTTTATACATCTGAATAGCCAAGATAAATGTCGAGGTTCCAGGCCCTCCACGAGTGAGAACCCAGATGAAGTCGAACGCTTTTAATGAGAACACCATGAGGACTACGAAAGCACTAAGCGTTGGCTTAACTAGCTGAGGAATCACAACATATCTGTAAACCTGCCATGTACTTGCACCATCTATTACAGCGGCCTCATAGTGATCTATCGGAATAGATCTTATTCCTGCCAAATAAATTATCATTGTATAACCCGAGAACTGCCAGATCAAGGCTATTATTATGCAGTACATAGCAATGTTAGGGTCCGTTATCCATCTGCTTTCCAAAAATTCCAAATGTAGCTTTTCAAAAAGAGTGTTCAACACGCCACTAGATGGGTCATACATCCATGCCCATAGAGTTGCAGTAACTACAAATGACAGAGCAAATGGAAGGGTATAAATTGTCCTAAACCCTCCCTCAAATTTAATCTTTCTATCCAGCATGATCGCAAGGAGAAGACCCATTAAAATTGAACCCGGCACAAAGAGAAGCAATAGTAGGATGTTATTTTTCAGAGAAGTCCAAAAAACTGGATCGTGAAAGAGTTGTTTGTATTGGAGAAGACCAACGAAGCGATAAGAGGGAAGTAGTCCCCTCCAATCTGTGAGAGAGATGTAGATATTCCACAAAACAGCGACATACACAAAAATTCCAACAAGAATTAGTGCAGGTCCCAAAAATAAAAGAATGTAAGGAAGATCGGGGGATTTTCGCATTATTCTCCCCCCGATCAACTGAGCTTCCACTCTTTTATCTTGTTTGGAATTAGATCTTTCTTCATAGCATTAATGATTTCTGTCATTGCTTTGTTCACATCTTTGCTTGTTGCAAGTTCGGAGATTATATCATTAAGATCAGCTGCAAATGCCTCTGGGACTGCACTTCCGTGAGCGATACTTGGGATCATCTTTGTACTTGGTGACTTAAGCTCCTCCATGAAGGACTTCTGAATTGGATCATATGGATCGGCAGGAGCATCCATCCTTGGTGGTATTGATCCCTTTATTGGGTTGAACGTGTTCTGAGCTTCAACAGTTCCTATAAAGCTAAGCCACTTCTTAGCAGCATCAGGATGAGCAGCTTTTGCTGGCAGAACAAATGTGTCTATAACAAGGTCATAAACTCCAGCTGGTATTGGAATTGCACCATAGTCAACGTTTGGCTTCCAGCCCTTTGCTTTGAAGTAACCGTTTGCCCAATCACCCATGAGAGTCATGGCAGCTTCTCCCTTGTAAACCATTGCACATGCTTCATCCCATGTTTTTGCTGCATGGTCTGGATTTGAATACTCAACATACTTTACAAAATACTCAAGAACCTTCTTGAGGGTTGGATCGTTATCACTTATCTCGCCGTTTATGAACTTCTGATAGTAATCAATTCCTCCCACAGCAACAAGCATGACTTCAAAGACCTGAGTCGCTGGCCACTTGTTTCTGTCACCGAGTGCAAATGGTGTGACACCGTTCTCTTTGAGTTTCTCGGCAACAGCAAAGAGATCGTCAATGGTCTTTATGCTTGCAGGGTCAATTCCATACTTCTCAAATATCTTTTTGTTGTACCAGATGACATTTGCCCTGTGAACGTTGATAGGAACAGCATAATAGTGGTTGTTGAAGATTACCATCTGCTCAATCACATCTGGATAGTTCTTCTTCATGTCATCTGTCCAGATGTCATCAATTGGAGAAAGCTGGTCAGCTTTAATGTATCTCGCCATCTCATAACCCGCGTGAACCTGGAATGTGTCAGGAGGCTTTCCAGCGAGCATTAAAGACTGGAGAATCATTTTCATATTAACTCCAGCTCCACCACTCACAGGATTTGCTTTTATCTCAATGTTGGGATACTTCTCTTGGAATTTCTTAGCAATAGCATCAAAAGCCTCTTTTTCACCACCAGCAGTCCACCAGTGGTAAATTTCAAGAACTTCTTTTTGGGCTTGAGTTGTGGTAGGTGTTGTTGTCTCTTTTTGGGAGATACATCCAGAAACTATTGCAGTCGCTAAAATCCCAATTAACAGATATACAAAGAGTTGCCTTCTTTTGGACACAGATAGCACCCCCACAGGGGTTCTTCATAACTTATACATATGTAAAACTTAAATACTTATCGGTAAACAAGTAAAATATTTCTATGCATTCAATTTACGCTTTTTTTACATTGAGTTTAAGCCAAATTGTAACATAACGCACCCCCAATTTTTGCCTCTTCTCTTAGTTAAATGACACACTGTTTTACAATTCTACTAAAATATGATGCTACATCAGATATACAGAATCAAACAACTAGCCATTATGTACCAACTCTTGGAATTAATTTCCAAATCCACTATTCATTATATTCAAAGAATGTTTAAGGTGAACGAAACCTATCACCACACCACACTCAGCAATTCACCACCATAGAACAGCCACAGCAAGACAGCAGTGCTCATTGGAACCGTGAACTCGTCCCAAGCGGAGTAAATGGGTAAACTCTCCATGAACGCAGCAACTGAAGCAACGAATGTTAAATGTCCAAGCTCATAGGAAATCCCAAGCGCCTTGTGAGCAGCTATCAATGCAAAGATCGACACAACAAGCATCGTTAAGCTGCCGATTACTGTTTTATTCTTGTTCCATGGGATTCTAACTCCACCAATTGCCTGCCCAACAATAGCGTTGAAGCAGTCACCAAACGTGGAAACCCAAAGAGCTGCTAAAGCTATAAGCTTTGGGAAAACCGTGCATATCATTCCCATAGTCACCCAAAAGAGAAAGCTCCCCATGTAGTGATTCCCCTTGAGCTCATCTTCTCTCGCCATCTGTCTATAAGAGATTTCAGCGACTGGAACTTTGATCTTCCATCCTCTTCTCAGCTTAAGGTGCTGAAGCGTGTAAATCACTGCCCAGAACCAAACAACAAAGAGAGTAACATATTTTGGCGTGAAAAGTATTATCGGCGCTCCTAAAATGCCAGGAGAAATATGCCAAAGCTTTCTAACTAATTCACGTTTGCTAATTCTATCTTCAATTTTATCGAAAACCTTTGATTTAAACCCTATTTGATATATCTTCTCTGACTCCATGAAGAAAAGTTAGAAGAAAAAGAATATTTAAATTTTTCTGCAAATGTTCATGAAATTTTCGACAATTATTAATATTTCCACTTCTTTCTTTCCTCATTTATCGGAGCAATGATATTCTCATAAAACTCTCTAAGCTTTCTTGTATGTTCCTCTACCCATTCCCCGCTAACTTTCCTCCTTGCAACTCCTTCTTTCATAGCCTGCTCTGCCACAGCTCTAGCTTCCTTTGGATAAACTTCTGAATTCAGAGGAGAGGGGATTATGTAATCCTCACTCGGTTCTTCTACAATGCTTGCTATTGCCTTAGCTGCCTCAATTATCATTGTATCAGTTATCGTCTTTGCCCTAACATCCAAAGCTCCTCTAAAAATCCCTGGAAAGCCAAGAACGTTGTTAATCTGGTTTGGATAATCGCTCCTACCAGTTGCAACTATTTTAGCTCCGGCTTTTTTAGCCTCATCAGGGAGTATTTCAGGAACTGGATTAGCCAATGGGAATACAATGGCATCATCGTTCATTTTTGCAATCCATTCGGGCTTTATGACTCCTGGGCCGGGCTTCGTGAAGGAAATCAGAACATCAGCACCTTTTACAGCTTCCTCTGGACCCCCAGTAATTCCCTCAGCATTCGTTTTGCTCAAAAGCCAGCCCCTATAGGGGAACAGTTTTTCTAAATCCATATCACTTGTTAAAACGGTTGGCTTGCCATTAACGAGTTCTACTACTCTAACATTCCCCGGCTTTACTCCGGCTTTTGTTAGGATTCTTAAAGTTGCAAAGCCAGCAGCGCCAGCGCCAAATAAGGCTATTGTAATTTCATCAAGCTTTTTCCCGACTACTTTTAGGGCATTCAAAATCCCAGCCAAGACAACAGCAGCTGTTCCTTGCTGGTCGTCATGAAAAACAGGAATGTCTAATTCTTGCCTTAAGCGTTCGAGGATATAAAAGCACTTTGGTGAGGCTATATCCTCAAGGTTTATGCCGCCAAAGGTTGGTGCTATTGCCTTGACGATCTCGATGAACTTGTTTGGGTCTTGTTCATTAACCATTATTGGAAACGCATCAACACCGCCAAAGTGTTTGAAGAGTAGTGCTTTTCCTTCCATTACTGGCAAGCCCGCAAGAGGCCCAATGTTTCCCAAGCCCAAAATCCTACTCCCATCACTTACAATTGCCACAAGGTTACCTTTGCTTGTATACTCGTAAACATCGTCTGGATTTCTGGATATCTCCTTGCACGGCTCAGCAACTCCAGGTGTATAGGCTAAGCTTAAGTCGTGTCTATCTTTGAGAGAGACCTTTGGAATTACCTCAATTTTGCCATTTCCCGGAAAGTTATTTTTGTGAAAAGCCAAGGCTTTTTCTTTAAGCTTTCTTCTTTGCTCATTATCGGTCATACTAATCCCTCCACATGTAACAGTGCATCCTTTAGGTCTTTAATATTTCCTATACAATTCCCAGGTCTATCCATAAATTGGCAGAACTGACTTTACAAAATGTACTATTATATCGGCAATTGTCTATACATTTAGTTCCAATCAACGTAAAGATTAAATACAAAATAGACTATTTCTTTAGGGTGGTGCTATGCCAAATGATCAGCTCTATGAAATTTTTGGGGAAGTTATAGCCTCAAAGGATTTCCTTAAGGCATTTCTAATAACTACCATAGCGACATTTCTTATGTACTTTGCCGCTCCAACCATAGTAAAAGCACTCGGCAAGGAAGACCTCTTGAAGGCTTTGAGAGTAACTTTAAGCGCCTTGGGAGCTTTTGTGGGTTTCATAATCTCCAGCGCAATAATTGAACCAAAACGGATAGTGGAGGAGGAGTAAAATGGATATTGGCATCTTACTGCTCCAAGCCACATTCTTAACAGTTCTCTCAGTTCTCATGTACATCATAATTGGCATGATCCCCGGAACTGACGAAACCGCAACCATAGCACCAATAACTTTGGCTCTTCTTGCGGCAGGTTTTGATCCATTATTGGTTTTAGCTTGGTTCATGGGGACGATAGTTGCATTTAAAGCTGCAGATGCCGTTCCTACAGCCTTAGCGGCAATTCCAGGTGGAGTTATGGCAGTCCCACAAGTTCCAGATGCATTAGTTGCAAGGAAATACGGTTATTCTGAGATAATCTTGAGAAAAGGTATAACAGCAAGCGTGATTGGAACAGTCGTTGCTATAGTAATTGCTCTACCCCTATCATTCTACTTAACACCGTTGGGAGATTTGCTTAAAACACAAATGGGACCCTTAAACTGGCCAGGATGGGTTTATATAATAGTTGCTGGAATAATTGTGCTTGCCGTAATGTCAAAAGCAAAAATCTTAGCATTACTTGCAATATTTCCATTTGCAATGCTTGTTCAAGGAATTAGAGCAGTTTATGGAAAGCCAGTCTTCATAAGCATATTTTTAGCAATCACAATTGGTCCAATACTCTATGAGCTTCTCACATTAATTTCTCCACACAATCACCACTTAAAGCGCGATAACTATGCAAGAATAAAGCTTGTAAAAACCGGCAAAATAACCCTAAATCCACTCCATCATTTGGACAAGCTTGAAGTTACATTATCTTCAATTTTCGCTGGAATAAGCAGCATCCTCTCAGCCTTCATGAGTCCAGTTGGATTAACAATCCTCTTTGGAGACCTCATAAAAGAGGCAGAAAAAGACGAGCTTAAAGGCTCTTTAAGGGCATATGCAGTTAGAGATGCAATAAAGAACGCCACTTACATAGGAGGAACACTCATTCCACTAATAGCAATTGGAGTCCCAACTGGACCAATGTCCGCTGGTCCAGCGGCACCATTCTTTGCAAAGCTCGATGCCTTCAATGGACTAAGTCCAAGGGATGTGCTCCTACAAAGGTACTCAACCCCCACAATAATGCTGGTAATAGCCTATGTTACACTATTGGCAGCACTGTTAACTTATGTAATCTTGATAAAGTATTCAAAGCCACTAACTCGCTTTGTATTCAAAAAGATACCAGCTGAGGCTTTATATAGCACATTTTTGGCAATAGTCTTAGTTCTATCATACATGGAGGCCGGAATTGCTGGAATCTTTGGTTCAATACTTGTGGGATTAATTTCAGCAACCTTTGCAAGGAACGGTGTTTCAATAGGTGTTTTATTCATGGTTCTAGTTGCGGCTCCATATTTGGTAGCCTTGCTCTGATTATCCTTTTACCTTTAATTTTTCTACTCCGACCATTTCAGCTATCTGATTCAGCTCTTCCAGAACTTTCTTGTAAATTGGGATGCCAATCTTTAAGCGGGTCTCCATCGTGAGAAAGCCTTTTTCGCCATGAATCCAAATCCTGTCAAAATCCTTATGCTTCCTCGAACTTTTCAGTTCTTCAATCATCTTGCTCATCTTCTCCCTAAACTCCTCAAGAGGAACAAAAGCTTCAATGTTAATCGCCATGAAGAAGTGGTCAACCTCACTGTGCTTTTCACTCGTGTTCTTCACGTGCTTGCTCCAAGTTCCACCGCTTAGAATTCCGGCCAAAATGTCAACCATTACGCTAAGCCCATAACCCTTATGCCCACCAAAAAGCTCCCCAAAGCCCCCCAAAGGCAGTAAAGCACCACCATTGAAAACCTTCTCCACATCTGTGGTTATATTACCTTCGCTATCAATCGCCCAGCCTTCTGGAATCGGCTTTCCCTTTCTGCGGTAAACCTCAAGCTTCCCAATTGGGACAACACTAGTAGCCATATCAAGCAAAAACGGTTTATCCTTGGTTGGAGCGGCTAAAGCAATTGGATTCGTTCCCAAAAATCTCTCAATCCCACCAGTCGGAGCGACTAATGGGCGGGAATTTGTCATGCTAATCCCAATCATCCCCTCCTCAGCAGCCATCAAAGCATAATATCCAGCAATACCATAATGATTACTATTCCTCACTGCCACAACTCCAATGCCACTCTTTTTGGCCTTTTCAATTGCCAGCTTCATTGCCTTATAGCCAACAACTTGTCCTAATCCCTCATCCCCATCAATCAACGCATAAGAAACTCCTTCTCTGACAATTCTAATGTTTGGCTTCAGATTTATTCCTCCGCTGAGAATTCCATCAACGTAGCGCTTGAGCCTCTGAACGCCATGACTCTCAATTCCCCTCAAATCAGCCATGATTAAATTGTCAGCAACTATTTCTGCATCTTCTTTAGGTACTCCAAGCTTCGTGAGAACCTTCACGACAAACGAGAAAAGCTCATCCTTTGAAACCCTAACATAATTTTCATCAACGTAACCTTTTTCGAACATAACACCACCGAAAAATTTTGGGCTTTGTAGGTTAAACGCTTTGTGCTAATCAAAGTTTATAAAAGAGCAAAACCAATTTTTGAGCATGAGAACAAAGCTCATCCTGATAATCCCGATAACATTCCTAATCCTCTTTTTCTACCTCCCCCTCATCAGCATAATCCATGAAGGGCTCTGGGACAATGGATTCACACTCAAATACCTCAAAGCTGTTCTCTCAAACAGCTATCACCGAAGAATAATCCTTTTTACCATTGAACAAGCTTTAGCCTCAACTTTGCTCACTTTAGCTTTGGGTCTGCCTGGAGCTTACATCTTTGCAAAATATGACTTTCCAGGAAAGAGTTTTGTAAAGGCAATTCTCACTGTTCCCTTCGTGATGCCAAGCATAATGGTCGCTCTTGGTTTTATCCTACTCTTTGGAAAGCAGGGCTTCTTTACACAGCTCATTGGAAGGGATTTGGAAATCCTCTACTCTTGGAAAGCCATTTTAATAGCTCATGCCTTCTACAACTTTCCCGTCGTAGTCCGAATGGTCTCCTCCCTTTGGCAACGCATAAATCCCCATTATGAAGAAGTCGCAATGAGCCTTGGAGCTAAGAGATTCACGCTTTTTAGAAAAGTTACTTTGCCAATGCTTTTGCCCGGAATCTTCGCATCCTCAATGCTTACCTTTATCTTCTGCTTCCTGAGTTTCTCTATTCCACTGATTTTAGGAGGTTACAAGTACGCCACAATTGAAGTCGACATCTTTACCTCAATCATGACTCTGCTGGATTTCAAAGTCGGCTCTGCCTTGGCTATAATTCAAATCACCCTAAGCTTTGCATTCATGTACATCTACATTAAAAGCCTCGACATGTATGCGAAAGCTGAGGAGCAGCGAATTTTTAGAAAACCTCAAAAGCTGACGTTAAGAGAACTGGCGAGCTTAAAAGGTTTATTAATTGGAATTTACTCCCTGGTTGTATTCATCTTCATAATCTCACCCCTCCTAGCAGTCCTTTATGACTCCCTAATTTTCCAAGGCAAATTCAGCCTTGAGTGGTATAGGAGAGTATTCAGTGCAAAATACAACCCAATCTTTGGAGCTAACACTCTAATTGCAATCAAAAACTCGCTCCTTTTCGGGTTTTCAGCTGTTTTGCTCTCGACAACAATCGCTTTAATCATAGCCTATGCCTTACATAGATGGCAGTTTAAAGGCAAAAATGTCTTTGAGGCTCTGGTAATGCTACCCCTCGGCTCTTCGGCCATAACTCTTGGTTTGGGTTACATAAGAACCTTCCACAAGCCCCCGCTTGAGCTTCTTGGCACTTGGTACATCATTGTTTTTGCCCACACAATCATAGCTTATCCTTTCGTTTTAAGAGCAATCTCGGCCGTGCTGAAAAAGATAAAGCCAAATCTAAAAGAAGCAGCATTGAGCTTAGGAGCAAAAGAGTGGCAAGCTTTTCTTAAAGTTGAGTTGCCTTTGGCTTTGGGAGGAATTATTGTCGGTGCAATTTTTGCTTTTGCAATCAGCATAGCGGAGCTGGGAGCAACATACATGCTTTATCAACCTGAATACACGACAATAACTATAGCAGTCTATAGATTCTTGAGTGCAAGACAGTGGGGAAGTGCATCTGCTCTATCTGTCATTTTGATGATTGTCTCAGCAGTGAGCTTTATGATAATTGAGAGGATTGGTGAGGAGATATGGTGAGCGTTGAGCTTAGAGAAATCCTCAAGATACTTGGAGATTTCAGGCTTGAAATAAAAGGCTTAAAAGCTAAGGAAGGAGAATTTCTGACGCTTCTCGGTCCTTCTGGATGTGGAAAGACAACGACTCTTAGAATAATAGCCGGTTTTGAAAAGCCAGACAGAGGCGAAGTTCTATTTAACAGCAAAGTCATGAATGAAATTCCACCATATGAGAGGAATATCGGGATAGTTTTCCAAGACTATGCACTCTTCCCACACATGACTGTTTTTAAGAACATTGCTTTTGGTTTAGAGCTCAGAAAGCTCCCAAGAGAAGAGATAGAGAAAAAAGTCCGCTGGGCCCTAAAGTTGGTCGGCTTGGAAGGATTTGAGAACCGCTATCCAGAGCAACTCAGCGGAGGACAACAGCAGAGAGTCGCACTTGCGAGAGCTTTGGTAATTGAGCCAGAAGTTCTGCTTTTAGATGAACCATTGAGCAATCTCGATGCAAAGATTAGGGAGCGCTTAAGAGGGGAAATAAAGCGCATTCAAAAGGAGCTGAGCATAACAACGATTTACGTTACTCATGATCAAGAAGAAGCGATGGCAATAAGCGACAGAATCGCAGTGATGAACGATGGAAGAATTGAACAAGTGGGAAAGCCACTGGAACTCTATTATAATCCAAAAACAGAGTTCGTTGCAAAGTTTTTAGGATTGTCAAATATTCTTGAGCTTGAAGCTGAAAACGGAAAAGCTTGTCTCGGAAAGCTGTGCTTCAATGTTGGCAGAGAAGGAAAAGTAAGGGTATTCTTCAGACCTGAGAGTGTTTACATAACTGAAGGAGATTTCGCTGAAATTGTTAACTATGAACTATTGCCCGGAAGGATAAGATTGAGGCTTTCCATTGAAGGAAAAGAGATAATAGCTGAGCGCTTTTTAGATGAGCTACCCTTTAGAGTTGAAAATATTCCAAAAAGAGTTGGTGTGCAAGTAAAATCATTTGCTCTCCTCTGATTCCCGTACTCAATATCTTTCTATCACTGCTCTATCATTTACACATTATTCCTCTGCTTCATTGTTTGACATTTTTTTGTTGAAAAACTTTAAATATTTTGCCGATTTTCAACAAATTGATGCAAATTAATAGCTCAAGGTGATTTGGATGGACGCTGTTAGAGATGTAGAGATTGGAGTGAAGAGGAACAAAAACTGGTTTGAAGAGTACTTTGATTTCGCTCACCACAACACTGACCTCAGAACAGAGATTTTAGCTGGAATAACAACCTTCATGACCATGGCCTACATCCTCTTCGTTAACCCAGCGATCTTAAGCGATGCTATTGGTAAAGACGCAATTCCTTCATTAGTCACAGCAACAGCCCTTTCAGCTGGTCTAGCAACTATCCTCATGGGTCTATACGCAAAGAAGCCATTTGCATTAGCTCCGGGAATGGGACTCAATGCTTACTTTACATATGGTGTCGTAAAAGGAATGGGTTACTCATGGCAAGTGGCTTTGGCTGCCGTTTTTGTGGAGGGTTTAATATTCATTGCACTAACCCTTACAAAAGTGAGAAGCGCTATTATACACGCAATTCCACTCTCACAGAAATACGCAATTGGTGCTGGAATTGGTCTGTTCCTAACAATCATCGGAATGCAAGAGGCTGGTTTTGTTGTTGATAGTCCCGCTACATTGATAACTTTCGGCGCTCAGAACGTTGCAAAGCCAGAGTTCTGGTTAGCTTTGTTCGGCCTCTTTTTGGCAGCAGTCCTCATCTCAAGAGGCATCAAAGGGGCTTTGCTAATCTCAATCCTTACAACAACAGTAATTGGAATTGCTCTCGGAATCACACCGGCTCCTGATAAGTTATTTGCAATGCCAACACTCAGCCACACATTCCTCCAAATGGATTTGAAAGGTCTCTTAAGTGTTGGAGCTATTGGTGTTGTCTTTGCATTCTTCATGGTGGACTTCTTCGATACATTGGGCACAATTACTGGATTAAGTGCGAAAGCTGGCTTCCTGACAAAGGATGGAAAAGTCCCAGATGCTGAGAAGGTTTTGCTAACAGATGCAATAGGAACAACAGTTGGTGCTGTCTTGGGAACATCAACAGTCACAACATACATTGAAAGTGCAGCGGGTATAGAAGAGGGCGGAAGAACAGGAATGACAGCTCTAGTCACTGGAGCACTGTTCTTAGTTGTGGGTCTCTTCATTTCACCAATAGCAAGTGTTATTCCAGCCTACGCAACAGCGCCTGCTTTAATTATAGTCGGCTACTACATGCTGAGCGCCATTAAAGGAGTTGACTTCAGCGACCCAACAGAAGCGATTCCAGCATTCCTGGTTCTCGTTACAATCCCATTCACATACTCAATAGCAGATGGAATAGGCATGGGTTTCATAAGCTATGCAATCATAAAAACATTAAGCGGAAGATACAAAGAAGTGCACCCACTACTATACATCTTAGCTGGTGTGTTTGTCCTTTACTTCCTCTATCTTGGAGGTGTCCTTTGATTTTTCTTCCTTTTCTATATGCTCCTTTATGAACTGCTTGATTACATAAGGACACTGCTCTTGAATGTACTTTGCAAATTCTCTGATTCTCTCTGCTGTAATCTCGTGGACATAGTGCTCGAATTGACAGGCATCCTCTTCAGCTATCTCTGGAGGAATGCCGAGGATGTTTATAAAAAACTCTGTCAGCAGCAAATGCTTAGAATAAGTCTTTTCTGCAATTTCTCTTCCTTTTTCAGTTAGCAAAATTCTATCATACTTCTCATACTCCACCAAGCCTTTCTCACTGAGCTTTTTAAGAGCATCAACGACACTTGGAGGCCTTACCCTAAGCTTTTTGGCAATATCCTTAACCCTAATTACACCCTTTTTCTTATAAAGCAGATACATTGCCTCGAGATATTCCTCCTCCCTTTTGCTAATCTCCACTGAACTCACCTAAATTAGATTTACCTAAAGAATTTAAGTGCTTTTTGGTAACGCAGAGATTAAAAACTCCAAAGCAAAACTCCAAATGGTGGTGTGTATGAAAGTTTATGAACCGCTGATGCTGGCAATGCCGTTAGCAAAATGGATGGGCGAGTTTATAATTGAAAACAAAAAGCTCCCCACAGGAGATGATGTGAGAAAGTTCTTGATAGAGAACAACCTTGAGGAGATTTGTTTAGATGAAGGATTAGTTCTCCACAGGGGAAAATTCGTTCTAACATTAACTTTCCCAGCAAAAGAACATATAATCGTTGACATAATCTCATCAAGCGGAGAGTTAAGCGATGCCCTTGAGATAATAGCTTACCATGACAGAAAACTTGAAGCTTATGTTATTGAAATCATTCCAGCAAATGAACTTGAATTTGAGGGTAATATCGGGCTTGAGCCAGTAATTATTGATGATAAGAGCTTTGAGCTAAAGAGCTATCCTGTTCTTGGGCATTTTGAGGAAGAAAAAGATGGAGTGTTTCTGATTATTGACAGCAGGACATATCAAAGATGGGAGGAGAGCGGAAAACTTGACATCTGCCCAATATGCGGTGCTGAGGGATTGGCATGGAGGAGAAATGAAGCTTACTGCGATTCTTGTGGATTTGGAATTAAAGTTAAGGAGGAGAAGCAATGAGCCAGCTCATAAAATCTATCCTCGTCAAGTATTCACGCTTAGCGCATGAAAGAGGGCTAACTGCAGCTTTTGGCGGAAATCTGAGCATCCTCTTTAATGGAAAAATCTTCATAAAAGCTACTGGGGCTGTTATGGACACCATGACAGAGCAGCAAGTGGCAGTTATTGACTTGAATGGAAAGCAAATCTCAGCTGTTAAGCCTTCATCAGAATGGAGGCTTCACTTGTTTATTTACCGCGAAAGAGAAGATATCAGGGCAATAGCTCATCTTCACCCCCCATACTCCATTGTTGCCTCAACCATTTTGAAGGGAGAACTACCGATAATAACCCCAGAAGCAGAAATCTACCTCAAGAAAATCCCAATTGCAGAGTTTAAGCCAGCAGGGAGTGAAGAACTCGCAAGGGAAGTTGCAAAATACATCAAAAAGTATGATGCCGTTTTAATGGAGAGACACGGAATTGTTACAGTGGGAAAAAGCCTAAGGGAAGCGTTCTACAAGGCGGAGCTCGTTGAAGAAAGTGCAAAGCTGTGGTATTTGACTAGAGGAGAGAGCAAAAGGTGAGCGTAAAAAACAAAATTCACTGAATCTGCTCTAGAGCACCTAAAACTTCCCAAATTATGGTCCTTGTGTGGAGAGGCATGTTTGGATCTTCACTAATCTCCTCAAGAATTGCAATGGCATCGGCTGCCCTAACAGCGGGCTCTTTACTTCTATCCATCAAGTGCTCAATTGCCTCCTCAGCGGCCCTTCTAATATTTCTTGGAACGATTGTGTCCTGAACAACTTGTTCCTTAAGAACTTGTATAATCTGGTTTATTCTCTCCTCGACATCGCTCATTTGCATCACCCCCTTTTACTAAGAATTAGTAACTAAAATTTTCCAGTGGTATATTGCACTTTTGTAACTAAAAAGTTTTCGGTTGGAATCAATACTCAACACCCTTTCTAGCTGTAATTCCTTTTTGATATGGGTGTTTTATTTCCCTCATCTCAGTCACATAGTCTGCTAGCTCAAAGAGCTCTTCTGGACAGTAGCGACCCGTTAAAACAAGCTCAGTATTTGGAGCCTTGCTTTTTATCAACTCCTTGACTTCCTCAACATCAAGCATTCCAAAGCCAAGAGCAACGCATATTTCATCCAAAACCACCAAATCCCACTCACCGCTTTTAACAACCTCCCTAGCCCTTTCCAGAGCTCTCTTTACTGCCTGAATATCATCCTCCTCTGGTTTTCCATGAACAAACTTTGGCAGACCGTAGGATTCTATCACATAACCACACTTTTCAGCCATGAAGTACTCCCCATAAACCTTCGGAGCCTTCATGAATTGAATTATGATCACTTTACCACCATTACCAAGCATCCTCAAAGCCAAACCTAAAGCAGCAGTAGTTTTTCCCTTCCCATTACCCGTGTATACGTGAACCAAACCAAGCTTTTTCTTCCAGCTTTCACTCATTTAAATCACCAAAAATAGTTCGCTTTGGAGTATTTATCCATTTTTGTGAAAGAGTTTTTAATTCATCAATGCTTGATACAATTAGGTGTTTACAATGAAAGCTCCAGACTTGGGAATTAAAATTGGATTTTACGAGCATGGAAAAAGAAACTCAATCGCTGATGTTAAAGGCATTAAAGTTGGCCATGTAACCCTAATTAAAGGAGAGGGAAAGCTCATCCCTGGAAAAGGCCCAGTTAGAACAGGAGTCACTGTTATTCTGCCACATGAGGGGAACATCTTCAAAGAAAAGCTCTTGGCGAATGTCTTTGTAATGAATGGCTATGCAAAGCCCGTAGGATTAACTCAAATTAGAGAACTCGGCACAATTGAAACTCCCATAGCTTTGACAAATACTTTAAGCGTTTATACTGTTGCCGATGCTCTAACTGATTACATGCTTGAGCAGAATGAAGATATAGGGGTTACAACTGGTTCAGTTAATCCCGTCGTTTTAGAGTGCAACGATTCCTATTTGAACGACCTCAGAGGAAAGCATGTGAAAAAAGAGCACGTATTTGAGGCAATAAAAAATGCAAGCGAGGACTTTGAGGAAGGTTCAGTTGGAGCAGGAACAGGGATGAGCTCCTTTGAATTTAAGGGTGGAATAGGTTCTTCTTCAAGAGTCGTTGAGATCGAAGGCAAGAAATACACGGTAGGTGCTTTGGTTTTGAACAATTTTGGAAAGAGAGAAGATTTAACAATTGCTGGAGTTCCTGTCGGCTGGGAGCTTAGAGATTACCCGGGAAGAGGGAAGCCGAGCAAAGGGAGCATCATAATGATCCTCGCAACAGATGCTCCGCTGACAGCGAGACAGCTCTACAGATTAGCCAAGAGAGCAGTGGTTGGTTTAGCAAGGACTGGAGGCTATGCCTATCATGGAAGCGGTGACATAGCCCTGGCATTTTCAACAGCTCAAAGGATAAAGCACTATCAAAGAGAGGAGTTTGAAATAAAAATGCTCCCTGATGCAAGGCTTAACAGATTATTCAAAGCTGCTGCTGAAGCAACGGAGGAAGCGATAATCAACTCTCTGCTCCAAGCAAAGACAATGACTGGAAGAGATAACCATATACGCTATGCCCTCCCCCATGATAAGCTAATTGAAATCATGAAAAAGTACGGGAGATTAGAAAAGTGAACTTCATACTCTACGCAATCTCTGCTGCAGTGCTTATAACAGTCCTCTATGCAATGGAGAAAAGAAAAGAGCTTTCAGAATTCACAAACAGAATTTTAAAGCTAGTGTTCAAGCTTGATTGATTTCTACAAACCCTTATATACAAAGACATCCCATTATTTCATAGGGAGACTAATCGTAAAGGGAGACTACGTAAATTTAATTTCTTCTTATTTGGTATTCCTTGAAATGAGATTAAGATTAAATATAAACATTGGCAGAGATTACATCAAGTGCTTCAATTTTGAAACTAGCGATATTGATTGATGCTGTCTCTGCTTCTGAAGGTGAGAAAATTGATTAATAGTGAGAGATATAAGCGAGAGATCGAAGTAATTGGAGCTAAAACTTAGAGAAGCTCAAAAATTCTAAAGTAGCAATAGTAGGCATTGGAGGATTAGGTTCTCCTGTAGCTTATTACTTAGCTGCTATGGGGATAGACCCGATGCCAGCAATTTAGACCGGCAGATACTCCACTGGGAAGAAGACGTGGATACGGTGCCTAAAGTAATTTCAGCCAAATGGAAGCTTCAAAGATTCAATTCTGGGATAAAAATAGAGATATTTGTCGGAAGATTAACAAAAGAGAATATAAACGAAGTTTTGAAAGGAGTAGATGTAGTAGTGGATTGTGTTGACAATTTCGAGACTAGTTACCTCTTAGATGATTATATTGAAGAAAATTCTATTCCTTTAGTTCATGCGGCTGTCAGTGGCTTTTATGGGCAGATTACAACAATAATCCCCGAAGAAACTGAAAGTTTAAGGGAAATATTCCCAAATCCTCCAGCCGAGAAAAATGAAAAATCCCCACTGTTTGGACCAGTAGCAGGAATTGTAGGGACAATTGAAGCAGCTGAAGTTATAAAAATCATAACTGGGTGCGGTATGCTATTAAAGAACAAGCTTTTTATAATAGATTTGGCCAACAATTCCTTTGAAGTTATCAATCTCGAGGGGTAACCACGTTTTTTCATTTTTTGAGAGTATGATATAAAAGAAGAAGCCTCAAACTCTTATCTGCTCATATTTTTTCTTCATCAAAATTGCATCCCCCTCAATATTGGGACTTTCACTTATAACAACACCCTTCACTTTGAACTCTTTTAGTACTTTAAGCAAATCCTCCCACCTCAAGTCACTCTCCTGAAGGTTCAAATGATGCTTTTCGCCCTTCTCTGTATAGTGAATTCCGCTTATGTGGATGTGCATGTTGTCTAAAGCCTCTCTTCCAAGTTCTTGTTCAATCAGAGCAAGCATTTCCCGCCACTCTTCTGTTGTGTTAAGTTTTCCTTTGTGTCTTGCATGTGCGTGTGCAAAGTCTATAGCCGGCAATACCATCTCCACATCTTGGCTCAGCTTTATCAGCTCCCTGAGCTCACCAAACTGGGTTGGCTTTCCAGTGAGTTCTGGTCTTATCCAAATCTCTATTCCCTTGTCTTGGAGCTGCTTGACAATGTCCTTAATTTCATTTTTAACCTTCTCATACACAGTCTCTGGAGGCTGTTTTAGATAATAGCCAGCATGAAACACAACGCTCCAGCCACCAGCCTCATGCAAACGTTCAGCACTCTGAATAATCCTCTTCTTGCTTGCCTCAACCTTGCTTTTCTCTGCAGCGTTGAGGTTTATGTAGTAGGGAGCATGAGCCGTTAAAAGGACATCGTGCTTCTGAGCAACATACTTTATCTTCTTTGCCATTTCAGGGGAGATATTTACCCCTCTCACAAACTCAAGCTCCATTGCATCTAAGCCAAGCTCCCTAACTCGCTGAATTCCAGTGATAGTTGAGGGTTTTGGTGTTGAGAGCGGAATCCCAGCTGTTCCAAACCTTAATCTATCTATCCTAATCTTCATCCCTCACCACCAATAGAAAATTAGGCTTCCCTAATTATAAATTTATGGTCTATCTATGCTTGTGTTTAGAATTTTCTCGAGTTTTGAGAGCGATTCGTTCAGTTCCTTCTCAAGCTCAAGCAACTTCTCCTTTAACTTCTTAATTCTCGCTTCTTTCTCAAGAATGCGCTTTTTAATCCTTTCAATTTCATCCTCAATTTCTTTCTTTTCTTGAAGAATTTCCTCTCTCTTATTCTCAAGTCCCTCTAACTTTTTCTTTCTCTCCTGAATTTCCTTAGATTTAGACTCCAAATTCTCAATAATCCAATCTGCAGTTTGCTTATATTTTCCTTCTAGCCGTCCTCTAATTTTAATCAAGAAGCTTAGGAACTCTTCTGGATGTTCGATTCCATACGAACTGTCCTTTAGAATTTCATTAGCTGTTTTTTCACCCGTACGCATTCTCTTTATTGGTTTCTGAAGCTTTGAAATCTTCGAACGGATTTCAATCTCATCTTTTGCAATTGAGGATTTGAGAATTTTAATCTCAGATTCAATTTCTTCAAGTTCTCTCTCCAGCTCAGCTGTTTTAGATTTAAGCTCTCTCTCCTTCTTTTCTAACTCAGCTTTCAGTGACTTTAATCCTTCTTCTTCAGTTTCAAGTTGCTTTTTAGTGATTTCAATATTGCTCAAAATAGAATCTATTTCAATTGGTTCAATGCTGATTTCAGCTGCTCTCTTAATGTACTCCGCGTAATCTTCAGAAACTTCCTTTAAGAGCTTGTTTATTGCATAGATTTCTTTCTCAAAAACTAGGAGTAAATATTTCCCATGAGATACATGCAGCTTAGAAAGCTCGGGAAGAAATCTGCCTAGTTCATCAACACTTTCAATTCTCTCAAGCGTTCTCCTCAGCGTTTCAACATAACTCTTCCTCTCCCCCTCTACAACTTTCCTAATTCTTCCATCAATTTTCCTTGGAATTTCCTTCTGTTCAAGTTTTTCAAGATTTTTCAAGATCTCATACCTCTTTTTCAAAAATTTAGACGTATATTCCTCTTTGAGCTTCTTTTGCTCTTCTTCAGTTTTCCGTTTCTTTTTTTCATACTCCTTCAGGGCTCTTTCCAATTTCAATTTTCTCCCATCCTTTAACTTTCTCTCTAAGATAGATACCAATTAAGGTTCCAATAATAACATCAGCTATCGCAATCACAACTTTTCTGAAGAACTGCAGCAGATACGGTGATATCGTGGACATTGCATAAAGAGTCGTCAAGTCAATGGTAATCCAGAGAGCTGGGAGTAAAAGCAGACCTGTAATGTAGTACCAGATGTGAGAGTCCTTCCTCAGATATGCTTGCAGAATCTTTCCCAACACCATCACACCTAACCCAATGACAAATGGAGTTTTTAGTATGTTCAGATAAAGCAGAACAGCAATCAGCTGAGTTCCTGGCAAGCCACCGAGCTTCTCTATTGCTATGTACTCCAGATTGAGGTATGCATTTATGGCACCAGCAATCATTATAAGCAAGCCTGCTATAACTGATATGAACTCAATGAAGCCTTTTGTTATGGTTTCTTTTAAGGAAATATGTATTCTAAATCCCTTCATGAAGAAGTAGGAACCAACTATGAAGAGAATTGTCCCAGTAACTGTTGCCGAAACAATTTGAGCGCTTTGAGGGTACTTAACCGAGATTAGCCTAGCTGCCCCATAGAGAAGGAGTATCAAACCTGGGATGCCCGGAAAAACTTTAGCAACCTCTGGGTCGCTCAAAATTTCCTTCAAGTACTTGTATATTATATAATAAGTAGTCTCAATGCTCTCACTCTGCTTAACAACAATTCTACGAGAACTTATTATCGGGACTTTTGAAGTTATAATTGGGAAAATCTGCTCATCTTCGGCTCCATCTGTGACGGGAATAACTCCATCAGCTGGAAAAACCTTTAAAACTTCATCAAGCTGTTTGCTTAATTCTAAATCACTCTTTACACCAACATTATGGTGGCCAGTGATAAGAGCAACTTCAACGTCCTCGAATTCACCGCTCCCTTTAAGCTCATCGTAGAGCTTAACAGCAGCATAAACAACGTTGGCATCGCTGTCCTCAGGATCAGCTAAGCTGAGCTTGAGAGCAGCGTCTATACATGCTTCCCGCCCAATAACCGGGCCCTTTACTCCAGCTTTAACACCGAAATCGTCGTCTCTATCAATTGCCAAAACCAAGACCCTAATTTTTTAACCCTCCCGGGCTTTCTCTAATACAGACTTCACTTTGTCTTCCATCTTAACCTTTTTATCTCTTCTGTCATCAATCCGGATTGTTGTTGAAACCCTTTTTGCTCCAAGCTTGAACATGAGCTCATGAGCTTCCTCAATTATTTTAAGACCCTCTGAAACTGTAGGAACTTCAATTATAGTGCCCATAGGTGTCAGTTGATACTTTACACCCTTCTTCTCTAAAAGCTTTACTACTTCAGCAACGTACTTGCTCAGACTAAGCTCTCCAAGTGGTACTATGACAAACTCTATGATTGTCATTTTCGACACCCAACTAAGTTAAGCTCGACAATTTTTTAAGCTTTGCGCAACATCTTAAAATACTTTAACGTTCTAAACAATAGTGGTGGTTGAGATGTACAAAATCAAAGATGAGTGGGGGGAGTTTTTAGTTAAGCTCGCAAGGAAGGCAATTGAGGAGTATTTAAGCTCGGGAAGAGTTATTAAGCCACCAGAGGATACTCCAAAAGAACTCTGGGAAAAGATGGGAGTTTTTGTTACTCTCAATCGTTATGGTGTTCCAAAGCGGTCAGCACTCAGAGGATGTATTGGATTTCCTCTGCCAATTTATCCGCTCGTCGAGGCAACAATAAAGGCAGCTATATATGCCGCTGTTGAAGATCCTCGCTTTCCACCTGTAACGCTGGATGAGATGGACAACATAACCGTTGAGGTGAGCATTCTAACTCCCCCCGAGTTAATTGAGGGACCCCCAGAGGAGAGACCAAAGAAAATTAAAGTTGGAAGAGATGGTCTGATAGTTGAGAAGGGCATTCACTCGGGACTTTTGCTACCTCAAGTCCCTATTGAATGGGGATGGGATGAAGAGGAGTTTTTAGCAGAGACATGCTGGAAAGCTGGCTTGCCTCCAGACTGCTGGCTCGATGAGGATACAAAGGTCTACAAATTCACGGCGGAAATATTTGAGGAAGAATATCCAAGAGGTCCCGTGAAAAGGAAGCCGTTAGTTCCTGAAGAGTAATTCATTCTTTCCTCAATTTTGCAATAAAAAAGCTGTTGCAGTCATGCAGATGAGTCCAAGCTCTAAAAACTTTATCTCCAATATCTAAAAAGCCTCTCTCACCCCAGCTGAACGGATAATTGACCAACTCAAAACCCACCTTGTTTATTGCATATTTAACGTTCTCTTCATTTTCATCAATTCTGATTGAGCAAGTTGAGTAAGTCATCTCTCCACCAACCCTTAGGTTGCGATAAGCATTCCTCAGCATCGCCTTCTGCACTTGGATGACCTTTTTAATCTTCTTCTCGTCAAAGCGCCACTTCACCTCCGGGAACTGCCTGTAAGTGCCCGAACTTGAGCACGGAGCATCAAGGATAATTCTATCAAACTCCTCTTTATCCTTGAACTTCATTCCATCAGCATGAACGAGCTTAACGTTCTTAACTCCCAGAATCTTCATCTTCTCACGCATCTTGTTGAGTCTCTCCAAAGAGTAATCAACAGCTATTATCTCACCAGTATTTTCCATTAAATGAGCAACGTGGAACGTTTTACTTCCAGGAGCCGCTGCCAAATCAAGAATTCTCTCGCCTTTTTCTGGGCTTAAAACATGAGCAACATAAGCTGAGGCTAAGTCTTGAATGACAAAGTAACCCTGCTTGTACCATTCAAGCCTCGTAATTGGGGTCTCGTATTCTAAAATCTTGAGAACGTCATCAACTGGGGTTCTAGCAACTCTAACATCGTGCTCCTCCAAATAATCAGCTAAGCTGTCAATGTCAGTCTTGAGAGGATTCACCCTTACATAGTAGCGCTGAGCCCTGTTATTGCTCAGCATCAGTCTCACTGCATCCTCATAACCGAGCAGCTCGATTGCATATTCAACGTACCATCTTGGATGGGAGAACTTAACACTCAAATACTCAATTCTGTCCTTCTCTTTCAACTTTTTCAAAGCTTTTTCGAGATTAAAATTCTCCACTTCTCTAAGCAAAGCATTCACAAACTTAGCCTTTGACAAATCATACTTCTCCTTAACAACCCTAACAACGGAATCCGTGGCAATTGCTGGGCTTACTCCTTTAAATTTCATTTCAAAAACGCCGATTCTAATTAAATTAGCCAAATAAAGATCCAAATCCTCAATTTTTGAGCCCTTGAGAACAGAGTTCACTATGAAGTCAATTTTTTTCCTCCATTTTTCAATTTCAAATACATAAGCATGAGCTAATCCACGAGCTTTCTCTCTGTCCTTCCCACTAACTCGCTTAAAAACCCTCTCAAGGGCATTTTTTGAAGAGAGTTCACGCTCATCAATTAATGTTAGTATGTCAGCTATGAGCTCGTGAAGAGTTATGCGATAAAACAGCTCCATGCTCTTAGCTTCGATGGAGAGTTTAAAAATTTGGTGGAAAATTTTATCTAAAATGGGCATGTATCTTTAAAAGGGTGGAATTATGATCCTTGACACTGACTACATCACGAAAGATGGAAAGCCAATAATCAGGATTTTCAAGAAGGAAAATGGTGAGTTCAAGATAGAGCTTGATAGGAACTTCCAGCCTTACATTTATGCTCTTCTTGAAAATGATGAGGCAATTGAAGAGGTTAAAAAGATAACAGCAAAGAGAGGAAATAAAACTGTCAGAGTTTTGAAAGCTGAAAAAGTTCAGAAAAAGTTCTTGGGAAGACCAATAGAAGTGTGGAAGCTGATTTTTGAACATCCACAAGATGTCCCAGCAATCAGAGACAAGATAAGGGAGCACCCAAAAGTAATTGACATTTTTGAGTACGACATTCCTTTTGCAAAGCGCTACCTCATTGATAAGGGCTTAATCCCGATGGAAGGAGAGGAAGAGCTCAAGCTTCTTGCCTTTGATATAGAGACATTCTACCATGAAGGAGACCAGTTTGGAGAAGGCGAGATAATAATGATAAGCTACGCTGATGAGAACGAGGCAAAAGTAATAACGTGGAAAAAGATTGACCTGCCATATGTTGAGGTTGTTTCCAGCGAGAGGGAGATGATAAAGCGCTTCATTCAAATTGTCAGAGAGAAAGACCCCGATGTTCTCATAACATACAACGGAGATAATTTTGACTTACCATACCTTCTCAAAAGAGCCCAGAAATTAGGATTACGGCTTTTTATTTCAAGGGATAAGGAGCATCCAGAGCCAAAAATACAAAGAATGGGTGACAGATTCGCTGTTGAGATAAAAGGAAGGATTCATTTTGATCTATTCCCCGTTGTAAGGAGAGCAATAAACCTGCCAACATACACCCTTGAGGCAGTGTATGAGGCAGTTTTAGGTAAGAAGAAGAGCAAACTTGAGGCTGCAGAGATAACTGCAATCTGGGAAAGCGAGGAAGGAATGAAAGAGCTTGCAAAATACTCAATGGAAGACGCCAAAGCAACTTATGAACTGGGTAAAGAGTTCTTCCCTATGGAAGCAGAGTTAGCAAGGTTAATAGGGCAAAGTGTCTGGGATGTTTCTCGCTCATCAACTGGAAACTTGGTTGAGTGGTTTTTACTCAGGATTGCTTATCAGAGAAACGAACTCGCTCCAAATAAGCCGAGCGATGAAGAATACCAGAGAAGATTAAAGACAACATATATTGGTGGCTACGTTAAAGAGCCGGAAAGAGGATTATGGGGAAACATCGTGTATTTGGATTTCAAAGCTCTATACCCCTCAATCATAGTTACGCACAACGTTTCACCCGATACTCTCGAAAAGGAAGGCTGTAAAAACTACGATGTTGCCCCAATTGTTGGTTATCGCTTTTGTAAAGACTTCAAGGGCTTCATACCATCTATACTTGAAGAACTCATCGAAACAAGAACAAAGATAAAGAAGGAAATGAAGGCTACAATTGACCCAGTGAAAAAGAAGATGCTCGATTACAGACAGAAGGCAATTAAGCTTTTAGCAAACAGCATACTTCCAGATGAATGGGTATTTGTACTTGAAAACAATCACCCAAGATTCCTCGGAATTGGAGAGCTTGTCGATAAGATGATAGACGCCAATCCTGAAAAAGTAAAAATAGTTGACGGAAGTGAAGTTCTTGAAGTCTCAGACCTCTGGACGATCTCATTTGATAAAAGTTCCAAAAAAGCCCACCTCTCAAAGATTAAAGCGGTAATAAGACACAGATACAGAGGGAAGGCATATAGGATAAAGCTCAGCTCAGGAAGGAGTATTAAGATAACCCAAGGACACAGCCTGTTCACAGTTAAAGGAAGTGAAATCAAGGAGATAACGGGAGATGAACTTAAAGAAGGAGACGTAATCATTGTTCCCAAGAGGTTCAAGCTCGATGGGAGAGAGATGTTCATAATTCTGCCCCGTCTCTTTGCTTTACTCCCACCCGAAGAGACAGAAGACATAATCCTAACAATTTCCACTAGGGGCAAAAAGAACTTCTTCAGAGGAATGCTCAGAGCCTTGAAGTGGATTTTTGGTGAAGAAGAAAAAAGGATTAGAACGTTCAATCGCTATCTGTCCCATCTTGAAGAACTCGGCTTCGTAAGAGTTAAGCCAAGAGGATTTGAGGTAATTGACTGGGAGAAGTTAAAGAATTACAAAAAGCTCTATGAAATACTGAGTCAAAATGTCAAATACAATGGCAATAAAGGAGAGTACTTCATAAAGTTCAACGATTTGAGGGATGTCATTGAAGCGTTTCCGCCCGAAGAGCTTGCTGAATGGAAGATTGGAACTTTAAACGGCTTCCGCATGAATAGTATAGTCAAGCTTGACAAGGACTTTGCCAGATTTTTGGGATACTACGTGAGCGAAGGCTCAGCAAGGAAGCAGAGAAATCAGACAGGTGGATCCAGCTATACTGTGAGACTCTACAACGAAAATGAAGAAATCCTGAAGGACATGGAACATGTCTCCAAAGTTCTCTTTAGTGAAGTTAAGAAGACCGAGAAATACGTGGAGATTTCAAAGAAAGTGGCATATCTAATCGTCAAAGCTATGTGTGGAATTGGTGCAGAAAATAAAAGAATACCAGAGCCAATCTTCCTTGCACCCGAAGAGATAAGATGGGAGTTTTTGAATGCATATTTCCTCGGCGATGGAGATGTTCATCCAAGCAAAAGACTAAGGCTGTCCACAAAGAGCGAGCTCTTAGCAAATCAGCTTGTGTTTCTGCTCAACAGTCTTGGAATCTCATCAATAAAGCTTGGTTTTGACAGCGGAGTTTACAGAATTTACATCAATGAAGACTTGCCATTCCTGAGAACTGGGAGACAGAAAAACAATTATTACTCAAACCTGATTCCAAAAGAAGTTTTAGAAATAGTGTTTGGAAAGAGGTTCCAGAAGAACATGAGCTTTGCAAAATTCAAAGAGCTCGTTGAAAAAGGAGAGCTTGATTGGGAGAAAGCAAGGCTTATAGAGTGGCTCGTTGAGGGTGATTTAGTGTTAGATAGGGTAGAGAAGGTTGAAGAGTTCAGGTATGATGGATACGTTTATGACCTAAGTGTTGAAAACGATGAAAACTTTTTAGCAGGTTTTGGCTGGCTCTATGCTCACAACAGCTTCTACGGCTATATGGGCTATCCAAAGGCAAGATGGTACTCAAAAGAATGCGCTGAGAGCGTAACAGCATGGGGAAGAACATACATAGAAATGACGATTAAAGAAATAGAGGAAAAATTCGGATTTAAAGTTCTATATGCAGACACAGATGGTCTATATGCCACAATACCCGGCACCAATGCCGAAACTATCAAGAAGAAGGCCAAAGAATTCTTAAAATACATCAACTCTAAACTCCCTGGATTGCTGGAGCTTGAGTATGAAGGATTTTACGTGAGAGGGTTCTTCGTTACAAAGAAGAGGTATGCACTGATAGACGAAGAGGGTAAGATAATCACAAGGGGACTTGAGGTTGTGAGAAGAGACTGGAGCGAGATAGCAAAGGAAACTCAAGCAAAAGTCTTGGAGGCAATTCTGAAAGACGGTAGCATCGAAAAAGCCGTTGAAATAGTCAAGAAAGTAGTCGAGGACTTGGCAAACTACAAAGTTCCACTTGAAAAGCTCGTGATTCACGAACAGATAACAAAAAGTTTAGATGAGTATAAAGCCACTGGACCTCATGTGGCAGTTGCAAAGAGGCTCAAAGCTAAGGGCATTAAAGTGAGACCGGGAATGATAATCAGCTATATAATCCTCAAGGGGGACAAGAAAATCAGCGAAAGGGCAATTCTGTTGAGTGAATATGACCCAAAGAAGCACAAGTACGACCCAGATTATTACATCGAGCACCAAGTTCTGCCAGCAGTTTTGAGGATTTTGGAAGCTTTCGGATATAGGAAGGAGGATTTAAGATATCAGAAGACCAAGCAACTTGGATTAGGAGCTTGGTTGAATATGAGAAAGTGAGGGCAGGGAGAAAGAAATATTCTTTCTACTCTTTTTTACATAAGTTCTCTAACTAGATCTTGATTTTCTCCAAAACCTCCCCTAACTCTCCAGCATTCCTCACCACAAAGCCACTCTCTGCTATCCTTTCGACCTTCTCAGCATCTGGATTAATCCAGACTGCCCACAACCCAGCATTTAAAGCCCCTTCAAAGTCCTCCGCATAGGTGTCGCCTATGTGAAGTGCTTCTTCCGGCTTAACTCCAAAATACTCTAACGGCTTCAGAAAAACTTCTCTCATAGGCTTGTACGCTTTGAGCTCGTCAGAATAAAACTGCTTATCAATAAAGTCCGCCAATCCAAACCTCTCAAGAATTAAACGCGTATAGGCGGAAGGCCAGAACATGACATTGCCCGTTGTGATTATGATTAAACCTCTCTCTTTTGCTGCTTTCAAGCCTTCAACTGCTCTTTTAATGACAATCCTCTCATCAACTCTGAGCGTTGCTTTAGCAGCCGCCCTCTTGATGATTTCAACATCACAGCCAAGCTTTTTCGCAAGGATTTCCTGGCTTTCCTCAAGGGCTTTCTCTGGGTTGCCTCTTTTGCTCTTCCTCAGCTCCTTGATTTTCCCTCTTGCTTCCATGATTTTTTCAAAAACCTCTTTATACTCTTTCTTTGTCAGCTCAGCCAAGGCTTTTGTCAGTTCCTCCAGCATAACGTTGATATCCAAGAGGGTGTTCCAGACATCAAAACTCACAAGCTTCATTCAATCACCTCCGCCAGCTTATCCAAAAGTCCAGCACTACGGAGGATTTCTTCAAGGTTATCCTTCCTCGAACGCATCACAAACATTTCATAGAATCCCTCAAGGTTTCCCCAGAAGCCATAGGAAGCCAAGGCTAAATAAATTACCTCTTTGGGCTTCAGCTTTCTCTTTAAATCAATGCGCAGAATGTTTATTGCCCTTTCAATTTTCCTCAGCACTCCTTGCTTTTCCAGAAGCTTAAGCATCAAATCCTCAACAGTTGGTTTTTTCCATTCCACGCATGGGTGCCTAAAGTGATAACCAATTAAAAGCGGGATTATAACAACATCTCCAACTCTAAAATTCCCTCCCTCTCTTGTGAATTTGAATGAGGAAAGCTTACCCATTATTGATTCCATTACCCTCTCGGCACTCTCATCAATATCAATGGCTAATCCTATCTTGTCAACTTTAAACTCAAAAACGTCCATAGCTTTCAAAAAGTTTCCTAAGTTCCTTATGACTCCAGCGTTGCCTTCACTTGGGATTATTGCTAGAAACTTATCATCCTTTCTCAAAAGTTCAAAGTTATCCCTCTCAAAGATCTTTTCAATTAGTTTCAAATTTTCTGGTGTTGTTCTGCTTTCCTTAAACTCGAATAGCTTTTTGTAAACTGCTTTGAAAAATTTTGAGTCAGTCTTTCCCTCACAGAAGATGACACTGACTTTGGAAAATTCACCAAATGCTGCACCTCTTAGGTCAAAATCGAGGTATTTTCTGAGCTCATAGGCTTCTTTCAAAGTTAAGCTTTTCATTGTATCAGAATACAGGAGCTCTCCACTTTCTGTTCTCTTAAACCGCTCTAAGATAAGGTCAATTAACTCCAAACTCGCTGTAACCACTGTTTCTTCTCCTTCAAGTGAGCCCACAAACTTCTTTAGCTCTTCGCTGTTCTTTCCATACTCTGGGAAAAGTATTGCATCTTCAAAATTCTCATAATGCTTTCCCGTCACAATTCTCATTCACTTCACCATGTCAACAGCTATCGCTCCAATTACAGCAAAAGTGCTTATTATGATGGTCGCGCTTATATACTGAGCCAAAGAAAACTCAGCAAGTCTGTTTATGCCGTATAGGTAAATCAAACCAGCTGAGGTCAGGTATGAAATTAAAACCACTGTTAAAAGGCGTTTTGGTATATGGAACAGCTCTTCCCTTTCAATATTCGAAACTCTTGCCTTTGCTATGAAGAGATAAGCAATTGAGAGGGTCAGAATTAGAATTCCAACTGCTCGTTCCGTGGTTAGAGACTTTGCTATATTCCAAATTTCTTCGGTAAAGAGGAAAGGCAGGGCAAAGGTTAAAGCACCAATGATCTCTTGAGCTATGTCATCCCATCCAAGCTTGTCAGGTCTTTTCTCTAATTTCTTCTCTAACCCATCAATTTGTTCTGAAAGCCTTTTAAACCGCTCATTAAGTTGCTTTAACTCCTCACTCATTTTGCTCAGCCACTCTGGGGTCAATCATCAGTTCAGCATTGGATTCACTCATCATCGCACATTTAAAAATCTTGGGACAAAGTTATAAACTTTGAGGACAACAAAATTAAGGTGAGTAAGTATGAGAAAAGTTCTAAGCGTAATGATGTCTTTTTTGTTTTTAGTATCTATTGCTGGGGCTGTGCAAGGTTTTAACTTCACGATGAACTCAGCAAATGCAGTGATCGTTCTACCAACAACAAAGATAGTTAACGGACAACCACTCCATATAGGAGAAGACGCAATAACTGGATCAAGACTCGGAGCATTGCTTGTGCTGAAAGGGATTAGGCAAATGACATACTCCACATACGTTGATGTGCCAATTGAGTACCACAGCATTCTAATTGAGGACAACGACCAATGTTACAAATTAAACAGCATCGACATGCCAGATGTAGGGATCAACGTTAGCGATACGCCAGTGGGAGATGCAATTGTAATTGCTGTTAACTTTTCAAGAGTGTTGTACAATGACACTATCAAAAAAGCACAGTTCAACGATAGGAGCATTGAGATTATATTCAACGAAAACACAACTCCACTGAACCTTGGAGAAGAAACAAACAAAATGGTTTCTACTGTAGTTGATGGAAAAGACACACTCTACATCTATTCCTATGAAGAGAACTCTGGTTCAAAGGCACTAGGTGAGACACTTACAGTAGGTGGATGGAAGATTAAGTTCAGGGACATTGACACAGAGCAAGAAAAAACTCTTGTTGATATAACATTCCCGAGCGGATTTCCAAAGACCGATACGCTTTACAAGAACAAGTACTACATCCTCTATGTTGACGCAAACGGTGATGAAGACTTTGAGCCATTCGATACATACCCATCAGCAAGGATCCAAGAACTCCTGCAGAACGGAGTTAAGAAAATCTTCGTGTTTTCACCAACAGATTTCTTCATTGGAATTGGCGGAACAAGGCAAGTAACGTACAAGTACGAGTACTACGAAAAGATCAGAATGTACCAAGATGGAGAAATTTATGAAGGACAGTGGGTTTGGGACATTGACCCAGAAAACAACCTCTTCACTCTCTACCTACATGTTGATCCAGAAAACAACTTCCCAAAAGTTACACTTGGAGAGGGAGAAATGCTAAAGCTTCCAATTGGTGGACTCAACATACAGCCCGTGTTTGCAAAAGACGAGAACGGGGAGATAACAGGAATTGAAGGTTACAAATTTATCAGAATAGACACAATAAAGAAGAAAGTAACGGTGCCAACAACAAAAGCAGAAGTTACAAACGATGTAAATAAACTCATAATCGAAGACACACAGCTCACAGAGTTACCCACTGACAAGCATGTGATAATTGTAGGTGGATGGGTCAGCAACAAGGCATGGGAGCTACTAGAGCAAGTTTATGGCTCAAGCACAATCCAGAGCATAAAAGACGAAATAATGAGTAAAGGATACGTTATCAAGATACTCGACAATCCACGCAATCCAGAATACAAAGTCATAATACTCGCAGGCAAAGACTACACACTAACGAGAAAAGCCGTTGAAGAATTCATGGATGAGCTTTAATCTCTTCCTTTACTTCTTTTAGCATTTTATAACTGATTGCAACGATCCAAGAGAGTATAAAAACCGCGCCTATCATTTCTGGAACTGCCAATCCAACTTTTCCAAGAGTTGAAATCACAAGAATGAACGTAACAACGCTGCCTGCCATACTGAATAGAGAGAGCATTTTCTCTTTTCTCTCTTTAAACAGAATACCAGCATAGAATATTCCTGCCAAGGATAATAGGTAAAATAAAATCGCTGGAATTGAGTGTATTTTGCCGTATTCCTCAGGGAATACCCCAACTGCAATCAAAAATATCATTGCAATTGTAAGGATATGCATCACAGCAGAGTCAAAATATTTAACAGCAACTAGTGAAAAAACGATGCCAGAAAGTCCCATGAGGATTAACCCACAATTGAAAATGTACTTTGTTGGAACTTTAAGAGAACCTAAATCACTCAGAGCATTCTTGTAAAAGGAGAACCACGGGTTTAAGCTGATTGCAATTGTTAGCACAATAACAAATAGCACTGACAATGCAATGCCTGAAACAGCCCCAATTCTGAAAATTTTGTTAGATTTCATGGCTATGCAACATCTAAGATGTGAATCTTTTTAAAATTTTTGAAAAAAGAGGGCTTATTCAAGCCCCTCTGATTTAACCTAATTAGCGGAGTTTCGTCTGATTTTAACACTTAGTAATGTTTTTTACCTCCATTAATAAACTTTATGCTTCGTGTATATAACTATTGGTTACGTTCCTATTAGTTACGTTTCGACAAATTTATAAACGCTAAGATGCTAAGTTTAATTATGCTCAAAAAATTCAATAGAGATGCTAAGATATTGATAGCACTGAATGCTATAGGCCAGCTATTTCTCCAGTTCTCTTTCTTCATAATGCCCTTCTATTTGAGAGCGCTTGGATACTCCATGACAGACATGGGAATATTTTTCTCACTAAGAACATTTGTTGGTGCTCTGTTCTTCTTATTCGCTGGCCAGATTTCGCTGAAAATAGGTTACAAAAAATCTCTTCTCCTCGGGGCAATTTTAGGTTTTATTGGTAGAATACTTCAAGTTACAGCTCTGAACTATTATGCCCTCCTGCTTGGATTTCTCCTCGTTGGGGCAAATATGGGAATAAGACAGCCGAACTTCTCTGCTCTCCTTAGTGAAGAAGTAGGAGACGAGCTTAGGCATCATGCATTCTCAATAAGCTTCGGTCTAGGAACAATGTTCAATGCCGTGGGAGTTCTGTTAGCTGGCTTTATGCCAAATTTCTTAGAAGATACTTTTGGATTGACTCCCCAATTGGCATACAGATTAGTGTTAGCATTCTCATTTTTGCAGTTTTTAATCACTATCCCCGCACTTTTAATAATCAAAGACGTCCCAGTAGAGAACCCAAAAATACAATGGAGAAGAGAGTTAATAGTGAAGATCCTCAAGTTCTCAGTCCCCTCAGCAATAATAGGTCTTGGTGCAGGCATAACAATCCCCTACATGCAGCTCTACTTTGATATGCGCTTTGGAGTCACTTTAGCAGCTATAAGCGGTGTTTTCTTCTTCCAGCAACTAGTTATGGGTCTTGGCTCCTTTACACTTCCAAAGCTTGTAGACAGAATAGGTCCAGTAAAAACAATAACACTCTTTCAAAGCTCTGCAGCTTTGCTATTTGCTGTCTTTCCATCAATCAATATATTCACATTAGCCGCTTTCTTCTACATCGTAAGGAGCATATTAATGAACATCGTCTGGCCAATTAATGATTCCTTCATGCTGGGATTTTTCTCAACTGAAGAGAAAGCCACAGCTGTTGGGATCAGAAGAGCATTTTCAACCTTCATGCGTGGAATAGGGAACTATATAGGTGGATTCCTCTTTGGAATATCCCTCAGCTATCCCTTCTATACAACCGCGACTTTATACATAATTGCCACTCTTACATTTTACTTCTTCTTTGCTAAATACAACGAAGCTTAACTGCCTTACTAACATTGTTTAAGCGCTTCGACATGCTTATAAATGGATGCTCCAACTCTCAACCATGAGCCTTGAAAAATACAAAGGATTCAGTAGAGATGCAAAGCTGATTGTAGCTTATTCGTTCTTCGGCTGGCTAGGTGGAAATATAGTATGGTTTATCTTCCCATTTTACCTCAAATCCCTTGGAATGGATTTCACAAAGATTGGAACACTATTCTCGATCTCAACGATAGTCCAAGCTACTCTTTTATTGATTTCCGGGCAAATCAGTGTTAAACTTGGCTACAAAAGAACAATTCTGCTTGCATTGTCTCTATTCTTCACCGCCCGCTTGATTCAAGTTTTCGTACCCATCTTTTGGACCTTGTTATTATCTTCTGTAATTGTTGGAATAGCTATGGCACTTGAGTGGCCTTCTTTGATGGCTTTGCTTAGCGGGGAGGTAAGTGAAGAGAAGAGGCACTATCTGTTCACTCTAAACAGCGCTCTCGGAACAGCTGGAGCAGCTTTTGGAATGCTTTTAGGTGGAATACTGCCAAAAGTCCTTGATGGGTCAAACCCATATAGAAGAACTCTGCTCTTTGCAGCTCTTTTGATTTTGATTCAAATAGCTTTAATATCCTTTGTTTCCCCGGTGCTCGGAAAAGAAGAAAAGAAACTTAAGCTTAGGAGAGAGCTATTAGTGAAGATAGCAAAATTTTCAATTCCTTCAGCTTTAATTGGTTTAGGTGCTGGAGTAACAATCCCATATATGGGCCTTTATTTCAACTTGAAGTTTGAGACGAGTTTAGAAAGTATAGGCGGGCTGTTCGCTCTTCAGCAGCTTCTCATGGCTGTTGGAATGTTCTCCATGCCAATCCTAGCTGATAAAGTCGGAAGTGTGAAAACGATAGTGAGCTTTAACGGAAGCGCCACAGCTCTGATAATTGCTCTCCCCTTTGCCCCAAGCTTTCTGATAGCTTCAGTCATTTACATAGTTAGGACAATTCTTATGAATATCGTCAACCCAATATGGGATGCCTTTATGATGAGGTTTTTCTCTAAGGAAGAAAGGGCAGCTTCAATAGCATTGAGGAGCTTTGCATGGACGTCAACCTTTGGAATTGGCCAGTATCTAGGTGGAGTTATCTTCGATAAATCTTTAGTGCTCCCGTTTCTCATAACCGGCTTTCTATATGCGGCATCTATAGCTGTATTCTGGATGTTCTTTGCTGGATATGAAGAAAGAGTTATAAGCAACAGCACATCTTTTTAAATGACTATTCTAAGGGGTGAGCGAGATGGCAGTTAAAGATTGCCCAGAGTGCCATGGAACTGGGAAAGTAAAAGTAGGCGAGAAGGAGTGTGAGGTCTGCAATGGATGGGGCTATGTTCCGGCTGATTTCAAGCTCGGTGAGCATTTAAAAGGCTACAAAAATCTCGATTATTTCGGCGTTGATGAGGAGGTTGACGAGATCCCATGCCCAGAGTGTCATGGAAAAGGCGTCGTGCCTGTTTATGACACATGCCCAACTTGCGGAGGAACTGGGAGGGTTTTAGTCTGCGATATCTGCGGAAAAGTAAAAGAACCTTGGGAGCCTGGCATGGAGACAACTTGGGTCTGTCCAGAGTGTGAAAGAAAGTATAAGGTTGTCTACATACTCGATAAGACATGCGATTACGAAGATGTTGAAATCGGAAAGATTTACAAGGGTGTTATTGACAGAGTTGAGCGCTTTGGTGTTTTTGTTAAGCTCAATCCTCATGTTGTGGGTTTAATCAAGCGTAAGGATCTGCTTGGAGGCAAGGAATACAAGCCTGGAATGGAAATTCTAGTCCAAGTTTTAGATGTTAGGCCTGAGAAAAGGGAAATAGACTTCATAGAATCAGCATTAAGACAGTACAAGGAAGTAGTCGTAAGGAAAGAGCTCCCTGTTACGCCAATTGAAGAGCTCAGCGAAGAATTAGCCGGGAAGACAGTGAGAATAAGGGGCAAGATAATACAGGTTCAAGTCACGGGTGGTCCAACAGTTTTCACAATAACTGATGGAACTGGCATAACATGGGCAGCTGCCTTTGAAGCCCCAGGTGTGAGAGCTTATCCGAACATAAACGTTGGAGATATAGTTGAAATAATAGGAAAAGTGTCATTCCACGCTGGTGAAATCCAAATAGAGATAAGCGACATGTCAAGACTGTGGGGACCAGAGGCCGCTGAAGTCAAAAAGAGAATTGAGGAGGAGCTTGACAAAAAAGCACAGCCGGAAGATGTGGGCTTCTTGGTTGAGAGCGAAGTTCTTGAAAAGCTTAAACCAAAAATAATGAAGGCGGCCTTCATGATTAGGAGAGCAATCTATGAGGGGAGGCCCATTTTGCTCAGGCACCACGCAGATACAGATGGTTATGTCTCTGGATTGGCTTTGGAGAGTGCCATAGTTCCCCTCTTAAAGGAAGTCTCACCAGACCCAGAGGCGGAGTGGCACCTCTTCAAGAGAAGACCATCAAGAGCACCGTTCTATGAGCTTGAAGACGTCCTAAAGGACATAATTTTTGCTGTCGAGGATTCGATGAAGTTCGGTGAGCCTTTGCCGTTAGTTGTGATAGTTGACAATGGCGGAACAACAGAAGACATTCCAGCATACAGGAGGTTAAAGGCATATGGGGTTCCAATCGTTGTCGTTGATCACCACGACCCGAGAGATTTCATAAGTGAAGACAAAGCGGCAGTTGATGAGTGGGTTGACGTTCATGTCAATCCCCATCTTGTCAAGAGAGGCTACTATGAGCTGACAGCTGGAATGCTAGCAACTGAGCTTGCGAGGTTCATAAACCCGAAAGTAGAAGACAAGATAAAGCACCTCCCAGCCATAGCTGGAACTGGAGATAGGAGCAAGGCTCCAGAATTTGAGCAGTATAAGAAAATCGCAAAGGAAGCGAAAGGACTGGAAGAGGAGGACTTAAAGAAAATTGCCGAAGTCATTGACCATGAGGCATATTATTGGAAGTTCATGGATGGAAGGGGAATAATTGAGGAGATTCTGCTCTTAACTGGCAATCTCCAGAGGCATAGAAAGCTTATTGATGCAATCTATCCGGAGGTTAAGGCAAAACAAGAGAAAGCACTCAAAGCTTCTCTGCCTCATGTAAAGAGCATTGTTTTGCCAAACGGGATAAGGTTCAACACAATTGATATTGAGCTTTATGCTCCAAAGTTCGAGTATCCATCACCAGGAAAACTGAGCGGTTTAATTCACGACTACTTCAAGGAGAAATATGGTGAAGATTCGCCGATATTAACTCTAGCTTATGGTCCAGACTTTGCGGTGATTAGAGCGAGCGATGGGATGGCAGCTTATGGATTCGACCTCAACGAAATTATCAAGGTTCTTCAGGAGAAGCTCCCAGATGCGGGAGTAGAAGGTGGAGGACATAGCTACGCTGGTTCAATAAAGTTCTTTGAAGGCAAGAGAAAAGAAGTTCTTGAGGAGTTTGCAAAGCAGGTTGTTAAATTGAAGAAAAATGCTTAACCTCCTTAACTCTTTTATACCTCCAATCATAATTTCCATCTGGTGATGACGATGTTCATGGCGGAGTTCAAGCTTAGATACGGTTCTATGAAATGGTACGTCAGAAGGATTGTTGAGGCTGAAACTCTTGAAGAAGCGAAGGAGCTGGCAGAGAGATATGTAAAGGCAATAAACAAGGGAGAAGTTAAGTGGGAGCTGAACGATATTTATGAAGTTGACAAGCCCCTTACAATAACGAAGGAAATGGTGGAGAAGCTCGAAAAAGCTTAGCGAAGTTTTAGTGCCCTCATCTTTTTGCTCTCTATCATCTCCGTACTTCTTCTGTAGGTTCAGTAAGAAGATAGAAGAGTAAACATTACACAGAAAAACATTACTCCTCCCTAACTAACATCATCAACATCATAGCCAATGCACTCATTGCTGCTGCATAAAGAAAGCTGTATTTCAGCGAATAGCTCTGCCACAGCCAGCCTGCAATTACTGACGCTGGAAAGACAAATACTCCAAAGACTGTGTGATATGCTCCAATTATAGTTCCTTTCTCAAAGTCCTTAGCTAAATCTGCCATGTAAGCCCTTGGAATAGTGTCCTCAATTGCCAGATAGACACCGTAAAGAACAAATCCAACTAAGAGCATCCACAGAGTTTTTGCATAAGCAAATGTCAGAGCTGCCAATGTTGCAACTCCAAATCCAGCAGCAATAACGGCTTTTTTGCTAACTTTGTCCGAGTAAACACCTATTGGATAAGCTGATAGCGCATAGATAGCATTAAAGAGCGCATAAAAGCCCAAGCTCTGAACAACCGAATAGCCAAGCTCCTGAGCTTTCCACATTGTAAAAGCGTAGCTGTATCTTCCAAGAGCTCCAATAGCTATCACGAGCAAAAACAGCTCCAAATTTCTGCTCTTCAATGCTGAAATTCCTTTGATTTTCTTCTTAACTTCTCCCCCAGTGTCCTTTACAAAGAAGATTATTATTAAGATGCTCAATGCACCAGGGAGAGCTGATAGGAGGAAAATCCTTCTGTAGGCAACGTCAATTGGATACTTAGAGAATAAAGCCAAAAGTCCAATGGCAACTAACGGCCCAGCAAAGGCTCCCATGGTGTCCATCATCCTGTGAAAGCCGAAGGATTTACCCGTCTTTCCCTTTTCAGTTGACTCTGCTATCAAAGCATCTCTTGGAGCTGTCCTAACACCTTTTCCAACCCTATCAATAATTCTTAAGCTTAAAAAATCCCACCATGAGTGAGTGAATGCCAGAGCGCCTTTGGATATCGTCGAGAGAGCATAGCCGAGGGTTACAAAAACCTTCCTCTGCCTGAATTTATCACTGATATACCCAAAAATAACCTTAAAGAGAGAGCTCAAGCTCTCAATGAGACCCATTATAGAACCACTCGCAAGCTTCCCAATCTTCAAAACTTCAGTTAAATATGCCGGAACAATCGGTGCAATCATCTCGCTGCTCATATCATTGAGAAAGCTGACAATACCTAACAGAAATACGTTCCAGCTTATTCCAAAGATTTTCTTTTCTTTATTCATCGCAATCACCCAAGATTTCATTGCAAAGCTCTTTAACTTTCTTCTTGCCCTCTTCCAAAACCTCCAAGCCTTTTGGGGTTATTTCATAAAGCCGAATCCTCTTTCCATTCCTAACTTCCCATCTACTTTTTAAAAGCCCAGAAATTTCCATCTTATGCAAAAGCGGATATATCGTTCCAGGGCTAACTTCATAGCCATGCCTTCTCAGCTCTTCAATCATGAACACGCCAGTTATCGGTTCTTTACTTGCATGATGCAGTATGTGCAATCCCATGAAGCCAAGCAAAATGCGTCGTATCATATCGAACACCGATATCGAATTTCGATATTAGGGTTAAAAAGTTTATGCACCCAGCCGACAAAAAGGAAAGCCGTATTTATGGTTGTCCCTGCGTTTTTCTGGCAGATCTGCTCGACAGCCTTTCGTAAGCTGTTCTTATCTTTTCAAAGTCACCCTTAAAGAAGGTGCATTCCTTAATACAGACGCCGCACCCAAGAGTTCTGGAGAAGACTACCGCGCACTTTTCATAGTCTATGTACTGTCTACGTCCGTTTGGCAGGATTTTAGGTTCCGAATATATGGCTTTAGCCGGACATGCGAAGACACAACGGTTGCAGACTTCACAGAACTCCGGGATCCATGAGTACTTGTCCACGTTGGAATCGGTAAATGGGAGCTCTAAATCTGTGTATATAGCCGCGATTCTTTGAGATGGACCGTTTTTCTCGGAGATTAGAAGCCCATGTTTCCCGATATAGCCGAGTCCAGCTTTTTGAGCCAGTAAAACAAAATTTGTGCTGCCACCGATAGGAGGGTCAGGCTGTGCGTTGTATCCCCTCTTCCTCATGAACTCCGCCAGCTTGTAAACGGCCTTGCTGAGCTCAGCATAGGTTCTCCACACTTCTTTGCCCGCCGCTATGCTTGGGGCTTTGTTTATCTTCTCTTTATCCATGTCCATTATCAGAACAATCGCATTCTTGAAGAGAAGCACCCTGTTTCTGAAAATATACTCTCTTGGAACTTCTGTATAGCCAATGGCGGAAATTCCAAGCTTTCTCGCATAGGATTCTAATTCCCTGAAAAACTTTTCATCTGCCTTTTTCTTAGCATTGGGAGGATTCTTCTTTATGCTCATCACAGATTTCCGGGCATAAAAAACTGTTTTTAGAAGGTATGGGAGAACTGCGAAGAGCTTTAGGGCATGCCAACCAATGTTTCCACTAACGGCGATGACTTCTGGAACTCTCATGCCTATGGGAGAATTTGGAGAGGGTTCTATGAGTGGAGTTCCCTCTGGCACGAGTTTTCTAACGTCTGGGAGGATAAAAGAAACAAATTTCCTTGCAATCTTTACTTTCAGACCTTCTGGATGTTTCTTCTCTCCTAAATTTCCCACTCACACCACCTGGTAGGGTTTCAGGGAAAGATGTATATAAAATTGTTGTAACTAATTGAGTTACAAAATTAAAGATGAGTAAAATGGCAATAGTTAGTGAGGATATTATTGAAAAGATGAAACAAGGTAAAGAGAATCTTTGTTGAGGATGGGAAAGAGTCTATTTTGGTGTATGAAGAGAAAGGAATAATAAAGGATTAATTGTAAGAATTCCGTTCATCCCGCTGTTCCAAAGAATAGTGGTTCTGTACTTAATCGAAAGATCAATGAGAGGGGCTAACTAGTGTGATGATCTTAAAAAAGAAACAAAGAAACTTAAATTGTCCAGTATCGTGCGGCGGGGTTTTCTTATTTTTGCTCCAGCACATGCTTTTCCAAAACGTAGCAGTAAAATTTCCCTTCCAGCACTTTCTCGTTGCTCTGGTTGAAAACCTCAACATGAACTACTTTCTTTCTGCCCAAATCTTCCACAACTTTTGCTTTAGCTAAAAGTTCATCTCCAACTTTTACGGGCTTTGTGAACTTTACTTCAGCTTTTCCCAAAACAACTGTTGGCTCATTTACAGCAAGCATAGCAGCGTAATCAGCCAATCCAAAGGTAAAGCCACCATGAACTAATCCATATTCATCAACTTTCATCTCATCAATAGTCTTCAGCTTAACTTCTGCATACCCATCTTCAATTTTTATAGGCTCCCCAACCAATCGTTTAGAGGTCAAATTATGGGTTCTCTGCATGATGCTCACCAGTGTAACATAATATGCATGAAAATATAAACTTTTACATGCATGAAAAACTTTAAATATTCAATGTTAGCCTTATTATTACAGGTGGTTGGAAAGTGGCATATTACCAGCATGCTCCCGAGTATGGAGCTTATATTTTCATAATCCTCTGCTACTTCATTTTCTCATGGGCAATAATACTCCTTGGAGCTTACATTAACAGAGGAGCATTAATCAAGAACCCCAAGTTTGAAGATATTCCTCACGGAAAAAAGGTATTTCTTAAAAAATGGGCTCCTTGGCTCCTAATTGGCCTTTTGTTGTGGTCTTTCTCAACCTTCAAGCTCACTGATTACTATCTCTCAACTTACTCATTTGAATTAACAGGAACTCACTTTACAGCCTCAGCATTGGTTGAGGACATGAAAAGCAACGAAAGATACAGATTTGATGTTGAGGGAATTCAAAAACTCGGAATGCCCCACTATGGAGTATTAAAAGCATATAAGCTTCAGGATTCCACGAGAGAGGGATTGATAATAAAGAGAGTCAACCAAGTTGTGATTCTTCAAGGATATCCTCTCATTCCAGTGGTGAAGCTCTATATCTATGAAGTAGAGGGGAGCAAAGTGAAATCACTAAAGACAGCATACATATTTTTCCCACATTATCCAGGAGGAAAATTATCCGAAATATTTGACTTTCCGTTTGAAATGTTCTTCTGGGGTAGTGGAGGAGGAGTTGGAGCTTAGTAAAGCTTTTCTACTTCTTTTACCTAATTTTCCCCTGGTGGAGTGTGTGAAAGAGCTAAAAAATGCTATCCTCTATAAGGGTTCAAACGAATTTACAAAGCAAGAGTTAATTGGAATTCTAGTTGTCAAGCTAAGGCTGATGGGCGTTAAAGAGGCTAAAGGGCTTATAGAAGAAGCACTTGAGAAAGGCATTATCGAAGAAAAAGATGGAAAGCTCATAATTAACGAGGAAATCCTTGAAAAAGAAGAGAGTGAAGAGGATTTATTTACAAAAATGGTAGCGTACATTGCACGAAAACTAGGCTGGACTGAATTTGAGGTCCTCGAGGATATAAAGAAGTTCTCCGAGAGATATGGGAGTTTGGATAAAAGGATTGTAGCTTATCTTTATGGAATTGACAAGGGAATTGACATGTCAGAATTTAAAGACAAACTGGAGGTGTAAGAAGTGGAGGCCTTGATAGTTGTAGATATGCAAAAGGACTTCATGCCCGGCGGAGCTTTGCCAGTTCCTGACGGAGATAAAATAATTCCAAAGGTTGAGGAGTACATTAGAAGATTCAAAGAGAAAGGAGCGCTGGTTGTTGCTACAAGAGATTGGCATCCTCCAAATCACATAAGCTTTAAGGAGCAAGGAGGTCCTTGGCCAAAGCACTGCGTTCAGAATACAGAAGGGGCTAAATTTGTAGTGAAGCTCCCAGAAGATGCGATAATAATTTCAAAAGCAGATAAACCCGACAAAGAAGCATATTCAGGTTTCGAAGGCACGAATTTGGCAGAAATTTTAAAGGAGAAAGGCATTAAGAAAGTTTACATCTGCGGAGTTGCGACAGAATATTGTGTTAAAGCAACTGCATTAGATGCTTTAAAGCATGGATTTGATGTTTACATACTAAAGGATGCAATTAGGGGGATAAATCCAGAAGACGAAGAAAAAGCCCTCAAAGAGCTTGAAGAAAAAGGAGCAAAAATAGTTATGCTGTAAGCTTCCTCCATTCTTTTAATAGCGCCACTACCAAGTTTAACACTATTGGGCCTATTATCAAGCCTTTAACTCCAAAGCTCCACGCACCACCAATCATTCCCACGAGAACCATGACTTCATCGAGCTGTGCCCCTTTTGCAACGAGCTTTGGTCTTATTGTAAAATCTGGAAGTGGAGATACAAATATGAAGCCGTAAACTGCCAAGAGCACTGCTGTTAGCATATTTCCGCTCTTAAAGAGATATACAGCGCCAGCTAACCATATCATCCAGCCTTCAAAAAGTGGAACGAAACTAAAGAGTATGGTTAAAAATCCTGCAATTACTGCTGTTGGAAGGTCTGAAACTCTGAATATTATGAATCCGATTGTCATTAAAATACCCTTGGCTATGTTGAGGAAAAGCCAAGCCCTAATTAAAGCCTGAAGGGTTAAATCCGCCCTCTTCAATAATTTTTCTGCTAATTCTTTGTTTTCCTGAGGTAAAAGCAGAGAAATCTGCTTCTTAATGGCATCAGAGTTTAAAAGAAAGTAGTAGAACATGACAACAAATATAACAAGCTGGAGAAGGTATCTTGGGATTGAAAATGTATATGAGAGTACATATTCAGAGAACTTGGGAGTGAACTGTGCATAGAACTTTTGGACCACATTGCTTAGCCCAAAAGGAAGAGCGAGGGTTTGGCTCCAAGATATGAAAGCAATAACATTCTCATAGAACGACATTAAAACGCTTTTGAATATTAGAATCAGTTCAATTGTTACACCCGCTACAATAAGTATTAATAGGGCAGTAAGTACAAGGGCTGACTTCTTGACATTGATTCTACTTGAAAGGCGTTTATGGATAGGATAAACGGCATACGTGAGAATTGCAGCAAAGAAAATTGGGGATAACAACTGTGAAACCGTGTTCCACGCTAGGTAAAGAATTCCTATAACAATACCTCCCCAAACAAGGAATTCTGCTTTCATAAAGCTCACCAGTAAAATTATTATTGTCTTGAAGCTTTTTAACTTTTGGCTTCTCTGAGATAATAATTATATTCCCGGCACATATTCATTAAATGAGGGATAGCTATGGAAGAAGAGATGCTCAAGAGGATTAATGAATACATCGAATCAGGAGATGAGTACTTTAAAGAGGGAAACTACAGACTGGCGTTTAGGTCTTATCTTGAAGCTATGTACAGCATAAGCGTTTACCTAATCTACAGGGATATAGGAATTCTATTGCCCCCAGGCGGTGCTTTAGGAATGATTAAAATTAGATACCCAGATATATACGAGGTGATAGAAAAGTACATTCCATATGAAGCCAGAATAACAAGTGTTGATGAGGCTGTTGTAAAAAACATTAGAGAAGATTTAGTAAAGATACACGAGAGCATTTAGAGTCCGATTACTCAATTAATAAGATAGCACAAAATAGAATTAGGACCGCAAATATGAGGAATCTATGATACCATCCTCCTCTTCACTTTCCCAATCTTTTTCTTCTTCAAGCAGTGTAAATAGAGTTTTCTTGAAACCTGGGACTGTCCACAGAATGATTATTATGTACACATTGGCGTTTATCATGTGGCCATGAGGCTCCACTGCAAGAACTAAATAATCCCCTTTCTCCCCCAGAATTTTAATTCTCGACACTGCAAACTTTGCGTATCCATACATATTCTTTCCATTGTCTCTCCAGAAGGATATAAACTCAAGTGAGTGAGATTTGTAGAAGATATCAATGAGCGGTAAAGCTGTCTTAGCGGAGATAATTGGATACCTTTTGTCCTTGTGAACCAAAAACATTGTGCCCCTTGCGGTACCTATGTGAAGTGAGCTACATAAGTTGTCAATATACACACCTAGTGCCCTTTCTACATTAGAATGTAACATATCCATCATAATCACCACCGTGTATGATACATAATTTGACACAATTTATTCCCAGATATGAACTGATTGTATGAGAAGAACAAAAATAAGTAATAAGTGCAGACTTCACTTATCTGGATGCATTTCACTTGTATTACCTCCCGATTTATAAACACACAAGATTTGAGAAAATTTCCCAAACCTTCCAAATTATCTAGTATCGTGAGATATTTCCTAGCCATTTTAAGTTCTCCCAAATTCAATTGCTTCAAGAATTTTCTCCTTAGTTGCAGGTTCAGCATGCAAATTAACTCTGACAAACCCCTTAACATCTTGAGTTCTTTTTTCAGAAAATACATAAAGTACAAGCTCCTCATCAGTTTCCTCTATAACCTCTATATGATTAAGTGGGATTTTTATGTATCCATACTCTGCTTCCTTCCCATGCCTCCAAAATCCGAAGAAAATTAAACTATCTTCATTGCAGAATACATCCAGCATAGGTTGGGGGGTCCGAGAAATTATGGGAAATTCTCCTTCTTCTGTAACTGCGGTGATACTACCTTTTACACTACCAAGATAAAGCCCACCCGAAAGCATATCCAAATAAAATCCCAAAATTTCACTACCTTTCTCCATACAATCACTTCCCTTAAATATAATACCCCCTAATCCTTCTTAGGTAATGAGAAATTAACGGGGTGAAAACATGAGGATAGTTTCAGCTGACACTGGAGGGGCTGTGCTAGATGAGAACTATGAACCAATAGGACTGATAGCAACCGCCGCTGTCCTCGTTGAAAAGCCATACAAAACAGCGACAATGAGCATAGTGAAATATGCTGATCCATTTAACTACGATTTAAGTGGAAGAGAGGCAATTAAAGATGAAGTGTTTTTAGCCATAAAGCTCGCTAAGAAAGTTAAACCAGATGTAATTCACCTAGATTCAAGCTTAGGTGGAATAGAACTCAGAAAACTTGATGATCCAACAATAGATGCATTAAGAATCTCAGATAGAGGCAAAGCGATATGGCATGAGCTGAGCAAAGATCTGCAGCCTTTGGCAAAGCGCTTTTGGGAAGACACTGGGATAGAGATTTTGGCAATTGGAAAGGACAGCGTAGCTGTTAGGATTGCAGAAATTTACGCTGGAATTTATTCAGCAAAATGGGCAGTTGAGCATGCAAAGAAAGAGGGTAACATAAGGATAGGTCTCCCGAGGTACATGAGAGTTGAAATCCATGAAAGCAGAATTTACGGTGAAAGCTTAGATCCCAGAGAAGGTGGATTGTATGGAGAAATAGAGTCGAATAATGAAGGAATCGGGTGGGAGCTTTATCCCAATCCAGTAGCTAGGACTTTCATGGTGCTGGAGGTGTGGAAAGAATAAAAAGGAAGCTTACTCTTTCTTCTCTATTTCACTTGGAAACTTAATTGCATCAAACGGACAAAGCTGGTTGCAGATTCCACAACCTGTACATATTAACGGGTCAATCTTGACTTTGTTGATCTCTGGATCATAAACCAGTGCAGGACAACCTGTCAGAAGAATGCACGCCTTACAGCCAACACATTTGTCCCCAATTACTGTCGGCAGTTCTTCTATCTCACCTCTTCTTATCACTGGAATTATGCACTCCCTCTTAGCTATGATAACTGCTGGTCCCTTAATCTGCATCGCTTCTTTTATTGCTTCTCTCGTTGCCTTCAAATCATACGGATCAACTGTTTTGACGTATTTGACTCCTAAAGCTTTGACTAATGCCTCAATGTCAATCTCATTGAATTTTCTCCCTGTTTCACTTCCACCAGTTCCGGGGTGAGGCTGATGTCCAGTCATTGCCGTTGTTCTGTTGTCAAGAATCATCACAAGAACATCAAGATTCTTGTAAACAGCATCCACCAGAGGCTGTATTCCGTTGTGGAAGAATGTCGAGTCTCCAATTGTGGCAACAATTTTCTTGCCAAAAGCTATGCTCTGGCCGTTTGCTAAGCTTATGCTTGCTCCCATGACGTATTCCGTCCAAATAGCCTCAAGAGGGGGTAGCAATGAGAGGGCATAGCACCCAATATCCCCATGAACTGGAAGCTCATCTCTTTTGAATTTAAGTTCTCTAAGAGCATCGAGCAGAGCTCTATAAGAGCCGCGGTGAGGGCAGCCTGGACACATGGTTGGAGGTCTTGAGGGTGCTAGTTTTTCTGCTTCTTCCACTTCCTTAGGCTTCTCGTAGCTTTGGGCTTCCTTTCCAAGAAGTCTCAAAAGGGCGTTTCTAACCAAGCTTGGCGTTAACTCTCCTTCAAGAGGCAAATGGCCGGTTCTCTTCCCATATATTGGAACGCTAAGCCCTTCCTCATACGCTGCAATTTTAACCTCTTCCTCTAAGAAAGGTGCCCCATCCTCAACAACTATCGCCATGTCAACGCTCTTAAGAAAATCAACTACCAGTTTCCTTGGAAGAGGATGCGGGGTTGAGAGCTTTAAGATTTTAAAGCTTTCACCAATCTTTGGAACAACTTCTTTTACATAGTTGTATGGAGCTCCTTCAGCAATAATTCCTATTCTTCCGTCACCTTCAACCCAGTTGAAGCTTAAAGTTTCGAATTCTTTTTCAATTTCTCTAAGCGTCTTGTTCAGCCATTTATGCCTCTCCAAGTTGCCTTTCATTGAGGCTCTCACATACCTCTGTATGTCCTTCTTGAACTCCGGCTTTCTCTCAAGCTTAACAAACTCGCCAACTTCAACGTCAGCAGTTGTGTGATTTACCCTAGTCGTAGTTCTGAATATCACAGGAACTTTGTATTTCTCACTAAGCTCATAGGCATATTTGATTAAGTCATGAGCTTCTTGGGGGTCATAAGGCTCAAGGACCGGTAAAAGGGAGAGCTTTCCATAATATCTGTCATCTTGCTCTGTTTGAGAAGTATGAGGCCCAGGGTCATCTGCAACAAGAATCACCAATCCACCTTCAACACCAGAATAAGCCAAGCTCATGAGAGGATCAGCGGCAACGTTTAAGCCAACACATTTCATAGTTACCAAACTTCTAAGCCCAGCATAAGAAACGCCAGCTGCTTCTTCTAAAGCTACTTTCTCATTTGGCGCCCATTCAGCAAAAATCTCAGGATTAAGACGTGCTATCGTTTCAATGACCTCGGTTGATGGGGTTCCAGGATAACCAGTTGCAAAAGAAATTCCGCTCTCTAAAGCTCCATAAGCAATAGCTTCATTACCCATCAAAAGTTTCCTCATCCTCACCACCAAAAATTAATCGAGCTTCATGTTAAAAACCCGTATTTCGGAAAGATAGCAGGCAGAATGAAAAAGATTCAAAAGAGAGAGGAGAATCCAAATTAAATTTCAAAGGTATATTTTCACTTAGCTTTCTTGTTCTCCTAATCTAAAAACAATGATCAGAAGCACAATTATAACTAAAAATGCACCTCCAGTTTCTAAACCAAGTCCCTTGATAATTATAGAAACCTTAAAAACCACTTCCCATCCTATAAATGCTGTTATCATGAGAACCATCAGAGCAAGGAGAATTTTGTATCCATAGCGCTCCATGAAAAGCGCAAAATCCAAAATAAATCACCTCCTCTTATACCACTTATCATCATAGAAGTACTTTCCATGTGCTTGGGCATAGGCATCCATGACCTTTCTCCTAACTGAGAAAGCGTAAACCACCACTATTATTAGCATCAGCCCCCCAATTTCCCAGCTGTATCTCCGGAGGAAGTATAGGTAGCCGAGTATTGGTATTCCAACAACCACTACTATTACGAGAGCCATCAATCCAAGAAGTAGCTTATATCCATACCTCTCCATGAAGAGGGCAAAATCCATAAACACCACCATGGTAAATTCTCCATTAAAGTTTAAAAGTTTTTCATTTATTGTAGTTGCCGAGCATCTTAAATATCTTCACAGCAATTAATCAATGGTGCCAAAAATGAAGGTTAAAGAGCTTTTAGAGCTTGTTGAAGAAGCAATAGCAAACGTCAAAGTTGCAGTAGTTGTGAGCAATCAAAGAATTTTTGAAAGCCCTCATACAAGCTGGGAGTTTACTCAGCGCTCTTTAGAGTTGCAAGATGAACTCGATAAGCTGAATAGGATAAAAGACTATCTCTTAAAATTTGATCCGGAGGAGGATGTCAAGAAGATGTTCTCAAAGGAAGAGTTTGAGGAACTTTTGAAATACCTAGCAACAATAAGGGAGATGAAGGAGCATGAATTTTAAAGAGCTTGAGGAAAGAGCGGTTAAGTTTCGAGATGAAAGACTGTGGAAGAAATACCACACTCCGAAAAACCTCACTATTTCAATAGCTGTAGAGGTGGGAGAGCTTTTAGAGCATTTCCAGTGGGACACAAACGAAGAAATTCTTGAGAAAGTTAAGAATCCAAAGATTAAAGAAGAGATTGGAGATGAAATTGCTGATATAATAATCTACCTCACGCTTTTGGCCCATGAGCTTGGCATTGACTTAGATGAAGCTGTTGAAAGGAAGCTGAAGAAAAATGAGGAAAAGTATCCAGCAAAGGAAATAAGACTTCAAGAAATCGTTGAAGAGCTTGGAGGGGAAATAATTGAAGTTGGAAAAGAAGTTAGGAGCGTCAAACAGGTTACAAAGCTCCTAGGAGTCAAGCCAGAGCAAGTTGTTAAATCCCTAGTCTTCATCACTGAAAAGGAGCCAATTTTAGTCATAGTTGATGGAAAGTCTAAAGCTAGCTTAGAAAAGCTCGCAAAATACTTTAGGAAAGTTAGAATGGCAAGCAAAGAGGAAGTTGAGAAAATTACAGGATATAAAGTCGGAGAAGTTCCACCAGTTGGGGTTTCAATTAGAACGGTGATTGACAAGAAAGTCCTTGAAAAAGAAATCGTAATAGCCGGCGGTGGAAGAATTGACCGCCTGATAAAGATAAAGCCAGAGAAGACAGTTGAGTTCCAAAAGGCCGAAGTTCTAGACATTGCGGAATAAAAAGAAATCAGAAAGCACCATAGGCCTTAAGCTCCTCAGCAAGCTTTTTATAGTCTTCAGCTTCCATCACTTTTTCTGCCATCTTTGTTAGGAGAAAATAAAGAGTTGCAATGTTATTTTTAGTGAGCTTAATCCTCACGTCAATTCCAAATCCATAAATCTCAACATAATCATCTTTGAATACAACGTAATAAGTTGCCTTTTGAGAGTCATTATATTCGTCTTCAGAAGGCTGCTCATCAGTGGGAAAAAGAACCAGCGGCTCTTTGAGAATGTCAAGCTCCATTTCATAATATTCAAACTTTCTCATACTAATCATGGCTAACCACCAACTAGAAGAGCATACAGCCACAATTTGCTACATACTCCTTTGTTCCTGCTCTTTAAAAGCTTTTTCATTCGACGATTTGCAAAGAGATTTTAGACAAAAAAGGTAAAAATCAACTCTTAAATGCAGTTCTAAGCTTTTCAGTTTCCTCTTCACTCATCCTGTTCCTAATCCATCGTTCTTTTAGCTCTAAGTTCTCGTCTTCAATGTCAAGGACAGCCTTTCTGACACCCCCTCTCGGAAAGTTCGTATCTCCTTCATACCTCGGAATTACATGAATGTGAAGATGAGGAACAGTCTGCCCAGCGGCTTTTCCTAAATTTATACCAACATTAAAGCCGTCTGGATTTAAAGTCAGCTTCAACTTCTCCATTGCAAGTTCAATTCCTCTAAGCAAGGCAACTTTCTCCTCAAAGCTCAGCTCCTCCCATTTTTCCACATGCCTCTTTGGGACAACCAATAGATGACCTTTATTGGCTGGATAAGAGTCAATAAGGATCCTAATTAAGTCATCTTCATAAAGCAGCACTTCAGGATTTGCATTGCAGAAGGGGCATTTCATTTAACCACCTCCAAAATTATAAAGAGGAAGAAAATAAAAAGCTATGGCAGATGATGAGCTTGGCCGCTCCTGAGTGATGAGGACAAACCTCGGTCCTGATGCCTCATTTTATGAAGCTTATTGCCTTGTCTATGTCATTTTTGTAAGCTCTGAGATATCTCCTACATGCGTTCTCCCATGTAAAGACTTCCTTTGCTTTCCTCTTCCCATTAGCCCTCATTTTCTTCAGCAGCTCTGGATTTTCCTCCCTAAGCTTCGCCATCCTAAGCATTGCTTGGGCTAAAGCGAAGGCATCCCTTGGAGGAACTAAAAGTCCTGTGGCATTTTCTTCATCTTCATCCAAGCTCACTATAGTATCTTTAATGCCCCCAACCGCTGAACCAATTGGAATTGCTCCTAAGCACATTGCCTCCATCTGCACAAGACCAAAAGGCTCAAAGTATGAAGGCACTACAACAAAATCCACACTACCGTAGAACTCTCTCGTAAATTCTCTTTTGAGCATCTTGGTGATGACCTTCACGTTGCTTGGATATTTGCTCTCCACTGCATGTGCCCAGTTCTCAAGCTCTGGGTCGCCTTTCCCAATGATGATGAACCTCATCCTAGAGAACTCTTGAGGATAGCTCTCCGCTAAAATTTCGATAGCCCTCAAAAGGGTATCTACTCCCTTCTGTGCTCTGTCAAATCTACCTATGAACATAAAAGCAATCCCATCGCTTAAGCCTAAGCTTTCAAGTATCTTTTTCCTCCTCTCCTCTCTCGATAAATTTCTGTTCTCCAAGAGCTCCTCATTCCAGAAGTCGCAAGCTATGCCGTTGAAGACGTGAGTTACTTTGCCCTCAAACATTCCGAAGAATGCCCATTCCTCCCAGAGGTAGCTTCTGCTAACTGTTGTAACGAGATCAGCTATGTAGCAGAGGGTATGTTCTGGATCTATGTCTGGATAAGGAGCTAATTCCCCTAAGTTAGATATGTGGAAGTAATACGCTGGAACTTTGGATTTGTTCAAGCGGTGAATGGTTGCAACGATAGGGATTTGGAAGTATTTCCTTAAAAGCCCAGCAGCAAAGACAGTGTGCCAGTCGTGAGCATGTATCACCTCGGGCTTTCCTTCCCTTTCTATAATTTTGTTCAACAATCCAACGCTTGCTTTTCCAAAATGAACTGCTTTGCTTAGCATACCCTCCCATCCAGGGCCATAAACATCAGGATTGTCTAATAGAGGGTCGCTAATTGAAAAAACTCTGACTCCATTCTGCTTTCTCTCATAAACCTTAACCTCCCAAACATGACCCGAAACGTCTATTTTAAAGCTTGTATATTCTTTTCCTTCTTTGAAGCCGTGTGATGGTGTGAAAACGATAACCTCATTGCCAAGCTCCGCTAAGGTTTCAGCTATGCTGGTTATTGCCTCAGCTAACCCACCGACTTTCACTGGTAGATACTCAAATCCAAGCATTAAGATTTTCATTTTTAGCACCTCAGTCCAAGAGTATGAACTTCTCCCCTTCAATGTCCTCGAAGTAGCTACCGAGTCCACCAACTTTCCACTTTTTCTCTCCATCATCAACGATTATGCTTGCTGTTAATGGTGTGTACTCAAACTCCGCAAGCTTTCCTCTGACAGTTATTGCTTCCTTGTTTTCCACAAGCTTTCCAATGACCTCAATTTCTCTCGGGAGACTTATCTGTTTAAGGAGAGTTATCAGTGTTCTAATGTTCACAAGCTGGAGCGGCTTTTTCAGCTTATCATAGTTTATCGGCTTGATTATTGTGCTATTGTCGAGGTAAATCGTGTAGAACCAGTGCATGTAGTTTTGAATAAGCTTCGCTGACTTTGCCCAGAAGGAGTAAAACTTCTCCTTTCTCCTATCCCTTGGAAGAGCTCCAAAGAACAGTGCATAGTCAATGTCCCCTATGATCCAGCTCGCCATAAGCCAAGGCGCACCACCGCTTTTTGCCAGGATAACATTATCCCGCTTGAGCCACTCTGGAACCTCCTCGAAGTTACTAATTATCACAAAGATAACATCTTTCCTCTTCTTGATCTCTTCTCTGAGGAGGGAGAGGAACTCAAAGGGTGTGTTTATTAAAACCTCATACTTCGCAGTCCTTATTATGTACTCAGCCCTCTCAAGGGTGTTGTCAAAGCCATGAATTGTCCAAATCTCAGGTAGCTCTTCTCCATGAACAGACTTGTAAAGTTCCAGAAAAGCCTTCTTAAGATCTTCAATGTCTGCTATTAAATCCTCTTTGATTTTTTCAAGGATCACCTCGGGATTCACTGGTTTGTACAAACGGGGAGTTCCGTGCATTATATCAACGAAGCCCTTTCTGTGAAGAGAGCTTAAAACATCGTAAACTCTCGTGTGCGGAATACCGCTTTCCTTTGTTATATCCGTAGCTTTGCTTGGGCCGAGTTTGAGAAGAGTTATGTATGCTAAGCTTTCATACTTTGTCAAACCAAACTTCTGAAGTTTTTCAATTATTTCTTCCTCCTTCATTTTTCAAACCCCCAACTTTTTTAAGCTTTCACTGAATAAAGTTTAATCATCATCAGTGATATAACCCTAATAGGGTGTTCTATATGTATAAGATTTTCGGCTTTAAAAATGATGAATATCTCGGCAAAGTTGCAGAAGTGGAGTTCAGCATACCCAAGAGAGGAAGCTATGCCTATCTCCTCGGGAACTTCAATGCATTCAATGAGGGAAGCTTTCGCATGAGAGAAAAAGACGAGAGGTGGAGTATAGAAATCGAGCTTCCAGAGGGAGTTTGGTACTATGCCTTTTCCATTGATGGAAACTTAACGTTAGATTTTGAAAATAATGAAAAAACTGTGTATAAAAGGCTTTCATATAAATTTAAGCGGACTGTCAATGTTGCTAAAATCTTCTCGGGAGAGAAATTTTACCATTATCCATCTTTGATTTACGCTTATTCTTTGGGAGACTTAGCTTATATTCGATTTAGAGCCATAAAAGGAACAGTCAAAAGAGTGTTTTTAATTTCAGATCAAAAATATGAAATGAGAAGAAAAGCACAAGATGACCTCTTTGAGTATTTCGAAGCAGTCTTGCCCAGAAAAGAAAGACTTGAGTACTATTTCGAGATCCATACAGCAGATGAAATTATTGATTATGGAGATTTTAAGGTAGATTTTAACGAGCAAAAAGAGATGTTTAAACCACCCATCTGGATTTTTGAGAGAGTCTTTTATCAAATAATGCCTGACCGCTTTGCCAATGGGAATCCAGAGAATGACCCACGCAATTGTATAGAGTTTAAAAATATCACTCATCACGGCGGCGATCTTGAGGGCATTATAGAGAGGCTTGACTACATTGAGGAACTTGGAGTTAATGCTCTTTACTTAACCCCAATCTTTGAGTCCATGACATATCATGGCTATGATATCATTGATTATTTCCACGTTGCCAAGAAGTTTGGAGGGGACAAGACATTTGAGCAGCTGGTTGATGAGTTGAAAAAGAGAGACATCAAGCTAATTCTCGATGGTGTCTTTCATCACACGAGCTTCTTCCATCCCTACTTCCAAGATATTCTTGAAAAAGGGAAAGAGAGCAAGTACAGAAACTTCTATCGCATCATTGACTTCCCTGTAGTTTCAAAAAAATTTCTAAAAGTTTTGCACTCCAATAAATCTTGGGTCGAAAAATACCAAAAACTTAGGAAATTTAAATGGAACTATGAGAGCTTCTTCTCAGTCTGGTTAATGCCTCGTTTAAATCACGAAAATTCAGAGGTTAGAAAGTTTATACGCACCGTGATGAAATACTGGCTTGAGAGAGGAGCAGATGGATGGAGGTTAGATGTTGCTCACGGTATTCCGCCTGATGTCTGGCGAGAGATTAAGAAAGATATCCCGGATGATGCATATCTTTTAGGAGAAGTTATGGACGACGCTCGCTTATGGCTCTTTGACAAATTCCATGGAACAATGAACTATCCATTGTATGAAGCTCTTTTGAGGTTCTTCGTTTACAATGAAATTACTGCTGAAGAATTTCTCAACTGGCTTGAGCTTTTGAGTGTTTATTACGGACCGGCAGAATATACCATGTACAACTTCCTTGACAATCATGACGTGGAGCGCTTTTTGGGACTCGTTAGAGATAAGAGGAAATATCTCTGTGCCTTAACATTCCTAATGACTTACAAGGGAATTCCAGCCATATACTATGGCGATGAAGTTGGACTGGATAACATGGATATTGACTCTATGGAAGTCTCGAGGGTTCCCATGGAATGGAATGAAAAGATATGGGACAAGGAAATACTCGAGACCACAAAAGAGCTGATAAGGCTGAGGAAGAGAAGCAAAGCTTTGCAAAAAGGAGCATTTGTTCCGATATTTTTTGAGGATAGGCTCCTCATATACGAAAGAGTTTCTGAAGAAGAAAGAATACTGATTGGGATTAATTATTCAAAAAAGGAAGCAGAAATCGAGCTGCCAGGAAAAGTCAAGATTCTTCTGGGCCAACTTCATGGAGAAAGATTGCCTCCCTTCTCATTTTTCATTTCATCTTTATGATTTCCGATGCACTTCTTTGAGCAAGATACATAAAAGGGAACATCCGTGAACGAAAATCGTAAGGTATATATATCACTGGCGATGATACTTTCATGACAACAACTAATGTAAGGTGAACCCCTATGAAGAAAAGTTTGTTGGCACTATTTTTGATTGGTGTTTTGGCATTTAGCGTAGTTGCTAGCGGCTGTATTGGCGGAGAAAAAACAACAACTCCGACTGCAACTCAAACAACTTCTTCTCCAAGCCCCACAAAGACAACAACCTCATCTCCCACGACTACAACAACCACTACAACAACACCGACTGAAACCGAAAAGGTTCCAAGTGGAAAAGTCGTGATATGGCACGCCATGCAGCCAAATGAAGCTCAGGTTTTTGAGTCAATAATCGAGGAATTCATGGCAGAGTATCCAAGCATTGAGATAGTTCTTGAGCAGAAGCCAAACCTTGAAGATGCCCTTAAGGCAGCAATTCCAGCTGGCCAAGGTCCAGACTTATTCATTTGGGCCCATGACTGGATTGGAAAGTTTGCCGAGGCTGGTTTGCTTGAGCCAATTGATGAGTATGTAACTCCAGACATTCTTGACAAGTTCAGCGGAATGGCAAAGGAAGCAATTGACTATGGTGGACACTACTATGCAATGCCATTCGCAGCTGAAACAGTTGCAATTATATACAACAAGAAGATGGTCAGCGAGCCACCAAAGACCTTTGATGAGATGAAAGCAATAATGGAGAAATACTCCAAGCCAGACGAGGAGAAATACGGAATTGCATATCCAATCAACGCCTACTTCATCTCAGCTTGGGCTCATGCATTTGGAGGCTACTACTTCGATGACAAGACAAAACAACCCGGATTAGACAAGCCAGAGACTATCAAAGGATTTGAGTTCTTCTTCAAGAACATCTTCCCATACATGGCACCAACAGGTGACTACAACACCCAGCAGGCTATATTCCTTGAGGGAAGAGCTCCAATGATGGTCAACGGTCCATGGAGCATTGGAAGCGTTAAGGATGCTGGAATTGACTTTGGTGTTGCCCCACTGCCACCAATAATTGAGAATGGAAAGGAGTACTATCCAAGGCCATACGGTGGAGTTAAGCTCATTTACTTTGCAAAGGGCATAAAGAACAAAGATGCAGCATGGTTCTTTGTCAAATGGTTCACAACTAACCCAAAAGTTGCTAAAACATTGGCTAAAGAGCTCGGTTACATTCCAGTCCTTAAGGAAGTGCTGAACGACCCAGAGATACAAAATGACCCAGTCTTATATGGATTTGGTAAGGCCGTTGAATACGCAATTCCAATGCCAAAGAGCCCAGAGATGGGAAGCGTCTGGGGACCAGTTGATGCTGCAATTACAGAGATCCTCAAAGACCCACAAAATGCTGACATAGCTGCAATATTGAAAGCCCAGAACGAGGAGATACTGAAAGCAATTAGCGGAGGCTGATAACTCTTCTTTTTTCCCTTTTGATTTTCAAGAGGTGAAAGAGATGAAAAAGACAACATTGGTTGCGCTGTTTCTAATTCTCCCGGGAATAGCTGCATTTTTAACTTTCAACCTATGGCCGATAGTTTATTCAATCTACATAGCGTTCACAAATGCACAGCTTGGAAACTTCCCTATTGAATCAACAAAGCAGTTGCAGTTTGTTGGTCTCGAGAACTTTAAATGGGCATTGAGCGATGAAAAATTTAGGAGAGCTTTTTTATGGACTTGGTTCTTTGTGCTGACAAGCGTGACTTTAAAGGTCTTTTCTGGAATATTCCTAAGCATTTTGTACAACAACAAATATGTTAAGGGGAAGCTTCTGTATAGGTCTCTCCTCATAATTCCTTGGGCATTACCTTTGCTGTTTTCGATCACAGTTTGGAGATTCATGTTTGACCCCGTTTTTGGCCCAATAAATATTGTCCTCAAATCACTTGGAGTTTCAACTCCGCCGAACTGGATTAATGATCCTCTTTGGGGATTTATTGCTCTTAACGTAATCGAAGTGTGGTTGGCTTATCCTTTTATGATGACTGTAATCACAGCAGCACTGCAATCAGTTCCAGACACTCTAATTGAAGCCGCAATAATTGATGGAGCAACATACTGGCAACGTTTGAGGCACATTGTAATCCCGATAGTTAGCAAGCCCATAGCCTTTGCCACAATTCTGACATCAGCAGCAAGCTTCCAGTACTTTATGGTGCCCTATCTGTACAACGCTGGACTATTCGAGGACAAGTTCATCTTGCTGTACGGTTTCAGGAGAGCATTTGGAGCATCACCGCATTATGGGAGGGCAGCGGCGATAATGGTGATTGCAACCCTTGTCTTAGCAGTTTACATGTACATCAACGTCAAGATAACAAAGCTTCAGGAGGGTGCCAAAGGATGAGAATTGAGCTGCCAAAGAGAAAAGGTGAGATTGTTAAAGCATTTGTCGTTACTCTCTTGGCAATCTTCATAATGTTCATTATCCTCTTCCCAGTTTACTACATCTTCACAGTCTCTATTAAGCCAGTCTCAACTTTAGCAACAACAGAACTGACCTTAATTCCGAGGAACATAACTGCCGAGGCTTATAAAGAGGTCTTATTTGGATTTGAAGGTAGCAAAATATCAGCAAACTTTACTGGAAGCATTGAAGGATTAGGGAGACTTGATGGGGATACATTGTATGTAACAAATGGAAAAATAACTGGAGTTGTAAAAGCAGGGCCATTTACAGCGTTGAGGTTCGAGATCCCATTTAAAGAAGTGAGGTTCAAAGTTGATCAAAGCGGCTCCAAAGAAGGTCAGTTTACTGGAGAAATATCTGGAGCTTTCAGATTAACTAGAATTAACAAAGATAATACGATTGGTTTTGCAGTTGTGAAGGATGTTAAGCTGAAAAAAGGAGAACTTGACGGAATTACAATGAGCGGAGCAATGGAGAAGTATATAGTTGCAAGGAACATCGGAAGCGTAGAAGTTACAGCAGTTGGAAAGTTCGTGAACTCAGTATTTTTCGCTCATCTTAAGAACAGCCTCTTTATAGCGGGATTAACAGTAATATTGACGTTGTTCTTTGTGATTCCAGCAGCATATGCATTCTCAAGATTGAGGTTCTTTGGGAGAGAGCACATCTTGTATTTCTATCTGATGTTCACCCAAGTTGCAGGTGGTCTTGGAATAGCTGGATTAATAGCACTATACGGTATGATTGTCAAGCTTGGATTGTATGATAAACTGCCGGTGTTATCTCTCATTTATGCAGCAGGAAGCGTTCCTTTCAATACTTGGCTTCTTAAAGGCTACATAGACTCAATTTCACCCGACTTTGACGAGGCAGCGCTAGTCGATGGAGCAGGCTACTTACAAATCATCAGATATGTCTTGCTGCCAATGGCTCTCCCAGGAATAGCAACCGTTGCAATATTCGCCTTCATCGGGGGATGGACAGAGTTCATTCTCGCGAACTTGCTGCTTACAGAGGTTAATCAGCCCTTATCAGTCTGGATATACCTCCTCATGGGAGGAATAGGAAGAGGAATCGACTGGAACTATTTTGCAGCAGCAGCATTGCTGTTCGCTCTACCGGTGTTTATAATGTTTATGCTCGCTCAAAACTACGTTAGGAGCGGTTTAACAGTTGGAGGATTAAAAGAATGAGGTGAATTAAATGAGAAAGTTGCTTTCCCTGTTTGCAATTTTTTTAGTTCTCTTCAGCACTTTAGCAGTTCCAGCAAAGGCTGAGGAACCAAAGCCCTTGAATGTCATAATTGTATGGCATCAGCACCAGCCATATTACTATGACCCGATACAAGATGTGTATACAAGACCATGGGTTAGACTTCACGCGGCAAACGACTACTGGAAGATGGCATATTATTTAAGCCAATATCCCGAAGTCCATGCAACAATTGATTTATCTGGTTCTCTGATTGCTCAGTTGGCCGATTACATGAACGGCAAAAAGGATATGCACCAGATAATTACTGAAAAAATAGCAAATGGAGAGCCCCTGACAGTTGACGACAAGTGGTTCATGCTCCAAGCTCCAGGTGGATTCTTTGACCACACAATTCCATGGAACGGAGAACCAGTTACAGACAAGAATGGAAACCCAACAAGAAGCTTCTGGAAGCGCTATACCGAGCTTAAAGACAAGAGAAACAAGGCATTCGCCATGTATGGGGGCTTGCCGTTAGAGGAGCAGAAGAAAAAGATCACTGCCGAATTTACAGAGCAAGACTACATTGACTTGGCAGTTCTCTTCAACTTAGCTTGGATTGACTACAACTACATAATGATGCACGATGACCTAAAAGCAATCTATGAAAAGAGAAACACTGGCGGATATACAAGAGATGACGTCAAGACAGTTCTGCAGCACCAGATGTGGCTTCTCAACCACACATTTGAGGAGCACGAAAAGATAAACCTCCTCTTAGGTAATGGAAATGTTGAAGTTACAGTAGTTCCATACGCTCACCCAATTGGTCCAATTCTGAATGATTTTGGATGGGAAAGCGACTTCGATGCTCACGTCAAGAAAGCTAATGAGTTGTATAAGAAATACCTAGGTGGAGGAAAAGTTGAGCCAAAAGGTGGATGGGCAGCTGAGAGTGCTTTAAATGACAAAACACTCGAAATTTTAGCAGAAAATGGCTGGCAGTGGGTCATGACAGACCAGCTCGTCCTTGAAAGGATGGGAATTCCATACAGCATTGAGAACTACTATAAGCCCTGGGTTGCTGAATTTAATGGGAAGAAGATTTATCTCTTCCCAAGAAATCACGATTTAAGCGACAGAGTTGGTTTCAGGTACAGCGGAATGAACCAGTATGATGCTGTTGAAGACTTTGTCAATGAACTCTTGAAGATCCAGAAACAGAACTATGATGGAAGCTTGGTTTATGTCATAACACTTGACGGAGAAAATCCATGGGAGCACTATCCATATGATGGAAAGACCTTCCTTGAGCAACTTTACAAGAGACTTACTGAGCTCCAAGAGCAGGGACTGATTAGAACATTGACACCAAGCGAATACATACAGCTCTATGGAGATAAAGCAAACAAGCTCACTCCAAAGGAGTTTAAACGCTTAGATTTGTCAACAGAGGACAAAGTGAAGAAGCTCCTTGAGGCAAAGAGTTTGAACGAGCTCTATGACATGGTGGGTGTTGAGGAACCACAGCAGTGGATTGAGTCAAGCTGGGTTGACGGAACACTTTCAACATGGATAGGCGAACCACAGGAGAATATCGGCTGGTACTGGCTCTATTTAGCAAGAAAAGCCCTATTTGAGAATAAGAACAAAATGTCTCAAGAGGAGTGGAACAAAGCTTATGAGTACTTGCTGAGAGCTGAAGCGAGCGACTGGTTCTGGTGGTATGGAAGCGACCAGTTTGTGAGCGGTGAAGAAACATTTGACAGATACCTGAAGATTTATCTCTACGAAATGTATAAATTCGCAAAAATCGAACCCCCAAGCTACCTCTACGGAAACTACTTCCCAGATGGACAACCATACAGAGTTAGGGCCATAGAGGGACTTGGAGAAGGAGAGAAGAAGAGCTACACAAGCCAATCAACAACGGCTGGAGGAGTTGAGATTTATTTCGATGGCGAAGGAATGCACTTCGTAATAAAGAACGCCCCAGAGCAGTTTGAAATCAGTATTTATGAGAAGGGTAAAATATTTGGAAACACATTCACATTGCTCCAGGAGAAGCCAAAGGAGTTTAGATATGAGTTGTTCCCATACAACAAGGACAGCATTGGAATCATGATTACCAAGCACGTTGTGTATAAAGATGGAAAGGCTGAGATTTATGAAGCTAAGGACTACGAAACGAGTGAAAAGATTGGGGAAGCTACTGTAAAAGTCGAGAACGGCAATGTTGAGATAATTGTACCATTCGATTACATAGAGAGCCCAGAAGACTTCTACTTTGCAGTATCAACTGTAAAGGACGGAGAGCTTGAGACGATAACACTTCCAATCGAGCTGAAGCTCCCAATGGAAGTTAAGGGAGTTCCAATCATTGACATGGTTGATGTTGAAGGAGATGACCATGGACCAGGAACTTACACATATGCGACAAATAAAGTATTCGTTCCGCATCACTTAGACTTGCTCAGATTCAGAGTGCTTGAACAAACAGATGCATATGTTATGGAGTTCTACTTTAAGGAGCTTGGAGATAATCCATGGAACGGTCCAAACGGTTTCAGCTTACAAATCATTGAAGTTTACTTCGACTTCAAAGAGGGCGGAAACACATCAGCAATCAAAATGTTCCCAGACGGACCAGGAAGCAACGTACAGCTTGATCCAGAACATCCTTGGGACGTTGCCTTCAGAATAGCTGGATGGGATTATGGGAACTTAATTGTCCTCCCAGACGGAACTGCAATCCAAGGAGAGCTTCAAATTTCAGCTGACCCAATTAAGAACGCAATAATCGTGAGAGTGCCCAAGAAATATATACAAATCAACGAGGATTATGGACTTTACGGTGCTGTGTTGGTTGGTTCTCAAGATGGATATGGTCCAGACAAGTGGAGACCAGTTGCTGTTCAAGCTGAGGAGTGGAAAGGCGGTGGGGCAGAGCCAGATGCAGTAATAAACAACGTTGCACCAAGAGTTTACGATTTACTCGTCCCACCAGGATACAAGCCGACACAAGAAGAAATGCTCAGCAGCTATGACGCAAAAGCTGGAAAGAGGGCTGTTGTTCTCATGATTCCAATAGTAAAGGGTGCAAAAGCAGAAGAAAAACCAACTCCAACTGAGACAGAAACCACTACCACAGAAATGACCACAACAACACAAACCACAACTACAAAGGAAACAAGCACAACCACAACAACAAGCACTCCAAGCGAAACTACAACAACTCCATCAAGTCCGAGCGAAACTTCACCAACTGAGAGCGGAATCTGCGGACCAGCCTTAATTATCGGACTCGCACTAGCACCACTGCTACTAAGGAAAAGAAAATGATCTCCTCCTCTCCTTATATTTTTAGGGCGTGTACATCAAAACTTATTTATAGTATGGAATTGTCATGTTTACTAAAAGTAAACGCAAACTGAGGTGGACTTGATGGCAGAGGTTAAGCTGATAAACGTGTGGAAAAAGTTTGGTGATGTCGTTGCAGTTCAAGATATGAACCTCCACATAAAAGATGGGGAGTTCATGATCCTCTTAGGTCCCAGCGGTTGTGGAAAAACAACAACACTCAGAATGATTGCAGGATTGGAGGAGCCAACAAAGGGCCAGATATATGTAGGAGACAAGCTGGTAGCTGATCCGGAAAAAGGTGTCTTTGTACCTCCAAAAGATAGGGATATTGCAATGGTCTTTCAGAGCTATGCCCTATATCCACACATGACAGTTTACGATAACATAGCTTTCCCTCTCAAGCTCAGAAAGGTTCCAAAACAAGAGATAGACAGAAGAGTGAGAGAAGTTGCAGAAATGCTCGGCTTAACCGAGCTGTTAAAGAGAAAGCCGAGAGAGCTTTCTGGTGGCCAGAGGCAGAGAGTTGCCTTGGGAAGAGCCATCGTGAGAAAACCACAAGTCTTCCTCATGGATGAGCCCCTCTCAAATCTTGACGCAAAGCTTAGAGTAAAAATGCGTGCTGAACTGAAAAAGCTGCAGAGGCAACTGGGCGTTACAACAATCTATGTTACCCACGATCAGGTTGAAGCAATGACAATGGGGGATAGAATTGCTGTTATAAATCAGGGAGTTTTACAGCAGGTTGGAACGCCAGACGAAGTTTACAACAAGCCAGCAAACGTTTTCGTTGGTGGTTTTATTGGCTCACCAGCAATGAACTTCCTCGATGCCTCAATTGTTGAAGATGAAAGAGGAGTTTGGGTTGACTTTGGCGAGTTCAGGCTTAAGCTTCTCGAAGACCAAGCAGAAGTGCTAAGAGAGTTCAACTATATTGGCAAGGAAGTGATTTTCGGTATAAGGCCAGAAGACATCTATGATGCAATGTTTGCGCAAGTTAAAATCCCAGGAGAGAACATGATTAGAGCTGTTGTAGATATAGTAGAAAACCTAGGTAGTGAAAGGATTGTTCACTTAAGAGTGGGAGATCTGATTTTTGTCGGTTCATTCCGTGCTGAATCGATGGTAAAAGAAGGCCAGGAAGTCGACGTAGTCTTTGACATGAGGAAGGTGCACATCTTTGATAAGAAAACTAAGAAAGCAATTTTCTAAAGATTTTTAAAGCTTCTTTTCTTTCTCCCTATCATGTATGAGAAGCTTGCAGAATATCTCGCACAAAAATTTAAGAAAGGGAAAATCATCGAAATCGGAGTTGGCTTTAATTTTAAAGCCGCATTAAAGTTAAAAGAGTTTGGGTTTGACGTTCTCGTTGTGGACTGGAATCCAAAAGCTGTTGAAAGAGCAAAAGAGTTGAAATTAAATGCCGTTATTGATGACATTTTTAACCCCCAGCTTGAAATTTATAATGGCGCAAGTGCAATTTATTCTATTCGACCGACACCGGAGATGATGCCATATCTCTTAAAGATTGCTCAAATCATTAAAACTCCCCTCTACATAGTTCCCTTCTCAACAGATGCCGTGCCAAAAGGTATGAAGCTCGAAAATTATAAGGGATTAGCAATTTACAAGTTGGAGGCTAAAGATATATAAAGCAAAGCCATACATTAACTTGGTGGTGTTATGAAGCTTTTTGGAACAGCCGGAATTAGAGGTCCTATTGATTCTAAGGTAACCCCAGAACTGGCATTAAATGTTGGAAAAGCCTTAGGAACGTACATTAATTCTGGAAAGGTCACAGTTGCAAGGGATGCTAGGACTTCAAGCATAATGCTGGAAGCTGCCCTCATAAGCGGATTATTAAGTACGGGAAGCGATGTCATAGAGCTCGGCTTAATCCCAACCCCAATGCTTGCATGGGCAACTAACAAGCTGAGCGATGCAGGAGTTATGATAACTGCCTCACACAATCCACCAACAGACAACGGAATCAAAGTGTTTAATGAGAATGGCATTGAATTTTATCTTGAGCAAGAGGAAGAGCTCGAAAAGATAATCTTCTCTCAAAGCTATAAAAAGGCAAATTGGGACGAAATCGGGAAAGTTGAGAGACGTGACTTAAAGAATGAGTACATCAATGCAGTCTTAGACTTCGTAAATCATGAAACAAGTCTCAGGATTTTATACGATGGAGCAAATGGTGCCGGCAGTGTAATAGCACCATATCTCCTCAGAGAACTTGGTGCAAAAGTAATTTCAACTAATGCCCATTTAGATGGACACTTTCCAGGCAGGAAACCAGAACCAAGATATGAAAATATAGCATATCTCGGAGATCTTGTTAGAGAACTCGGGGTAGATTTAGCAATAGCCCAAGATGGCGACGCTGATAGATTAGCTGTTTTTGATGAAAAGGGCAACTACATTCCAGAGGATACACTAATTGCTCTCTTTGCAAAGCTTTATGTCGAGGAAAACAACGGAGGGATTGTTGTTACCTCAATAAATACAAGCTTCAGAATTGACAAAGTTGTTCAAGATGCAGGTGGAAAAGTTTATCGTGTTCCATTAGGCCAGCTCCACGATGGCATAAAGAAGTATCATGCAATTTTTGCCGCTGAGCCTTGGAAGTTCATTCATCCAAAATTTGGAATGTGGATTGACAGTTTTGTAACAATGGGGCTTTTAATTAAGCTCATTGATGAAGAAGGAAAGCCGCTATCAGAAATCATCAAGGAGATACCTCAATATCCCCTCATAAAGAAGAACGTCAAATGCCCGGATGACCTGAAGCCGAAAGTTATGGAAATTGCAAAAAACGAGCTTGAGAGAAAGCTAAAGGATGAAATTAAAGAAGTTCTCACAATTTCTGGAATAAGGCTCAACCTCAACGACGGCTCATGGGTCCTAGTGAGACCTTCAGGAACAGAGCCGAAAATCAGAGTTGTTGTGGAGGGACAAACAGAAAAGAGAATGAAAGAACTCTTTGATCTAGCCTACAGTGTGGTTTCAAAAGCCGTCGAAAGCCTTAAATCCACCTAGCTGGTCTCAGCGTTTTTAATCTTATTTCTTTTCCAATAGTAACTCTGAAACCCTCCTTTGCCACTAAAGTTTTCACTCCAGTGACATTTTCAATGAACTTTGCCTCCTTGTATGGGTTTGCAAAGTGCATCTTCATGCCTATGTGGTTCATAATTAGCAATTCGGGCTTTTCTTTCATTCCCTTCAGCATATAAACTACATCCTCAGTGCACAAATGGTATGGGATTCTCATATCCTTTGGTCGAGTTATCGCTGCTATCATGACTCTCGCTCCTTCATGCCATTCTTTCAGCTCATCAAAATACTGGGTATCTGGAATGTAAGAAATGTCTCCAAACTTCGTTTTTAGCTTAAAGCCTATTGTGGTTGAGTCTGAGTGAATTGTTGGAGTTATTACCATCTCCTCATCTCCAAGAATGAACTTATCTCCAGGATTCGGAGTGTGTATTTCCTCTAAAGAATCGAGATGATACTTTGAAACTGCAGGTGTGTGATTCTCATCTCCATGGACAACGCTTTTAGAAGCTATTAAAATCCCCCTCTTTTTTGTTACACCCATCGTCATGCCTTCAATCATTACTTCCACATCGTTGCAGTGGTCAGTATGTCTGTGGGATACAAAGAGAACATCAATTCGCCTTGGGTCGATTTTGTAACGCCAAGCCCTCACAAGCGCTCCCGGTCCGGGATCAACATAAATTTTCTTACTCGCTTTTATAAAGAACCCACCAGTGGAACGAGTCTGCGTTATTGTTATGAATCTGCCTCCACCGCTACCCAGAAATGTTATCTCTATCATCTATTCCCCTCCTCTTACTTTTTCAGTATGTTAAATGTTTGCATCAGATGGTATATAAGACATTTGGCTAACCGAATATTACTCGTTAATCAAAAAGCGTTTAATATGCTCCAACCAAGATATTGCAGGGGTGGTATCGTGGAAGAGCTAATTAAAAAAGTTTCTGAGGAAGTTGAAAAGCTTAGAGATGAGATGGTTCAGACGTTGGTTGAGCTTATCAAAATTCCAGCAATAAGCCCTGATTACGGATATGAAGGAGAATACGACAAGGCGGAAAAGCTTTTAGAAATCATAAGGGACTGGGGCTTTGATAAGATTGAACGCTATGATGTCCCAGATGAAAGAGCTAAAAACGGTGTGAGACCGAACATTTTGGCCTATTACTATGGAGAAAAAGGAGAAGAAAGCCCCCGCTTGTGGATTCTAACTCACCTAGATGTAGTTCCCCCAGGAGACTTAAGCAAATGGATTGTAACAGAACCTTTTAAGCCAGTTGTTAAAGATGGAAAGGTTTATGGAAGAGGCAGTGAGGACAATGGGCAGAGCTTGGTTGCATCCCTATATGCTGTGAAAGCTCTTATGAATCTCGGCATAAGGCCAAAGAGGACAATAATCCTAGCATTTGTGAGTGATGAGGAAACAGGAAGTGAATACGGAATAAAATGGCTCATGGAGAACCACCCAGAGCTTTTCAGAAAAGATGATCTTGTATTAGTTCCAGACGGCGGAAACGAAGAGGGAACATTTATTGAAATAGCAGAAAAGAGTATACTCTGGATGAAGATTAAGTTCAAAGGGAAGCAAGTCCACGCAAGCATGCCAGATAGAGGTTTAAATGCTCACCGTGTTGCTTTAGAATATGGATACAAGCTCGACAAACTTCTCCATGAGAAATATGATGCAAAGGATGAAATTTTTGGCCCACCTGAGAGCACCTTTGAACCAACAATGGGTGGAAATCCTTCTGATGCTCCAAACATAGCTCCAGGAGAGCATGAGATAGTATTTGATTGTAGGGTTTTACCAAAATACAAACTTGACGATATTCTAAACGATGCAAAAGAACTCGCAAAAGAAATGGAAGAAAAGTACAGAGGGGCAAAAATTGAGATTGAAGTGATGCAGAGGGTTGATGCTCCAGAACCAACTCCAAAAGACAGTGAAATAGTAAAACTCCTTCAGAATGCAATTAAGATTTTGAGAAACAAAGAAGCTAAAGTTGGAGGAATTGGCGGAGGAACTTTTGCAGCTTACTTCAGAATGCTTGGAATTCTAGCAGTTGTGTGGTGCACATGCGATGAAACAGCTCACCAGCCAAACGAGTATGCGAGAATAGACAACATGGTGGAGGATGCAAAAGTTATGGCGATTTTAGCCCTTTTGTGATTCTATCCCTTTTGAATTTATTTCACCAATCGAGAAGCAGTGCAAACAGTGATAACAAGCCCAAAATCCAAAATAATCCTATCTGCATATGGACAAGTCAAGCACTTGATATCATCCACTGGAATGCCGCCGTAGTAGTGCTCAAACATTTCAATAACGTCTTCACTTAGATGGTCAATGACTTTTCCACAAGGAATCACTAATCGCGGATTGTATACATTTTGTGTTTTGTCTCCTCCATATAACTCACCTTTTGTTATATTATCTCAATCGTTTATAACTATTTTTATATGTTTTGCAAACTCTCATAAATAGTAGGCAAAATCCGAAGATCCCAAAATTTTTATGCAAACTCATAAAATAAGGAAGCATGAGAATGATAGGGTTAAAAATAGCGGATGCTCTGAAAGTTTTCCCCGAACTTCAAAAATACATAAAAAACGGCAAGCTAGACTTCAGTAATAGAGAAGCCCGGATTCTATACAATAAGGCTGTTGCAAAAGCTGCTTTTGACATTGAGGTGGAGTATCATCCAAAAGGTCTAATAACACCCCCAATTTCACGATACATTTTTCTAAAGACATTTTTGCGAGGTGGAGAAAAAGTCCTCGAAATTGGGACAGGCCATTCTGCATTGATGGCGATCATGGCAGCTAAGTTGCTTAACTGCGAAGTTTGGGCTACGGAGATTAATAAAGAATTTTTTGAGTGTGCAAAGAGGAATACTGAACGTAATAAAGTTCAAATTAAGCTCATAAAAAGCAAAGGAGAGATCATAAAAGGCTTAATTCCAGAGGAAGAAAAATTCGATGTTATATTCTCAGCTCCTCCTTACTATGAGAAGCCCACAAAGGGGGTTTTAACTCCTATCGAAGCTGTAGGCGGAGGCAAATATGGAGAGGAGTTTTCACTCAAGCTCTTGAAAGAAGCAAAAGACTACTTAAAACCTAGAGGAAAAGTTGCTCTATTTTTGCCTGACAAAGCTCCTCTGCTTAATGTTATAACCAAAGAAGCAGAAAAAATGGGATACAATGTTAAAGACATAAAATTTAAAGCGGGAACAAGAGTCAGACACTCTTTAATTTTCACTCTATAGCGTCAGACCGTGGGCGTATCTTCATTGCAGTGCTCAGAGGAGGTGCTTTCTCTTCATTCGCTAAAGAAAATATGGCCCCTCCAATTTATAAGGTTAAGCCTCTGCATAAAGCATCACTATCAAATAAGAGATCAGTAAACGTCCAATGAAATGCAGAAAGAGAAAAACAAATCATCACTTCATGTCCTCAACATATAGGAACAGACATTTGAGATATTCAGTATCCTTTGAAGCCATCAGTATTGGATGATCTGGAGCTTGTGTTCTATAGGGCTCAAGCATCTTAAGGAATTTGCCTGCCTTTGCTGCAGCTGCGATAATCATGTCTTTAAATGCCTGCAAATCAACGTGCTGAGAGCATGAGCAAGTTACTAATATCCCTCCATCTTTTACAAGCTTAAGCCCCTGATAGTTCACGTTGAAATAAGCCCTTAATCCCCTCTTTAAGTCCTTCTCATGCTGGACAAATGCAGGAGGGTCGAGAATTACTATATCAAACTTTTCTCCTTTCTTCTGGAGCTTTTCCATTTCAGGAAATGCTGAACCCACTATAAACTCCATCTTGTCTTCGACACCATTGAGCTTTGCATTCTCTTTTGCCATCTCTATCGCTTTTGGAGATTTATCAATGGCTATTACCTTTTCAGCTCCGGCAACAGCAGCATGAATTGCAAAGCCCCCCGTGTAAGTGAAAACATCAAGGACTTTTTCACCGCCTTTAATGTATTTTTCTAAGGCAATTCTGTTCTCTCTCTGATCGAGGAAAAATCCAGTCTTTTGTCCGCGCATGTCAACTATGAATTTAGCTTTTCCTTCTTCAATTATCGTTCTGTATTTTTCTTTGCCAAGCAATACACGCTCAATCTCTGGCAGTCCTTCCCTTCTCCTTGATCTTCCCGTATTCTTTTCAAAAACAGTTTCTATTTCTGGCTCAACTTCCATTATTGCCTCAGCAACATCGAGCTTGAACTTTTCCATCCCAGCGCTTGAAATCTGAAGAGCAGCTATATCATTGAAGCGGTCAACGATTAATCCTGGCAAATAATCTGCCTCACCATAGACCATCCTGTAAACGTTGCCGTAGCGGAGAACTTTCTTCCTATATTCATTTGCCTTTCTGATTCTCTTTTTGAAGAGTTCTTTGTTAATTTCCACATCTTTCTCTTTTGTTAGCAAACGAACCATTATATTCGAGTTTGGATTTGCAAACCCCTTACCCAAGAACTTTCCTCCACGAGAATACACCTCAACAATATCTCCCGGCTTTATCTCGCCTTCAGTCCTGATGACACCCTTTTTGAAGATAATCATGGCACCTTTTTGAAGTGCTCGTGAAGCCTGAGCATCAACGTAAACTCTCGCCATTTTCATCACCCCATGATAGTTGAAGCGATAGATATTTAACTCTTGAGATGCAAAATATATAGTGGTGGTTCTATGAACTTAGAGGTTATAAAAGAGTTTCTAGAGGATATAGGGGCAGACTATACAGAAATTGAGGGGGAAATACACCTTGCTCCAGAGGTGTTCTATGAGGTTTGGAAGTATGTAGGACAACCTGATTTAAAAACATATGTTATTGAAGACGAAATTGTTGAACTCGGTTCTTATGATCCCCCTAAAATGAAGTACACCACTGCAAAGAAGGTTAAAATCAAAAAGATTTACTTTGAGACTCTTGACAATGTGAAGATAGTAACAGACTATACTGAATTCCAAAAGATTTTGAAGGAAAAATCTGCTTGATTTTTGCTTAATTATTTCCTTACCATTATTTTTATCATCAAAACCCCCATACAGTTTGTTCTCTTTACATTAAGGAGAAGCGGAAGAGATCCTATTAGTGACGCTGTTACCAAAACTAAAATACCAAGGATTCCGTCGAAATAAAAAGACAGTACAACAATAAAGACTATAACAAGAAAGTTTAGGAGCTTATAATTCACCTTAAAAATAAAACTACTGATTACTTCAGCTGTTTTTAACCCGTAGAGATTTATAATTAAAGCTGCAACGATGGTAAGTGATGCCAAAATTAAAACTTCGCGTGAACTCAGCAGATAATACTTCCCTTTAATTAAGACCATTATCCCGTTTCTTGTCCTCCCAGTTAGGTAGAAATTAAAGAGCGAGAAGAAAAAGTTTGAAGTATTTACTGAAAATGCAACAGTTAAAAATGACCTCTCATCATTCGAAAAGAAGCTCCCGATTAATGCAGCTTGAGAAGAAGTAAACGCTGGAAGGAGGGATGCAAACATTCCCAAAACAGTGCCAAGAAAAGAAAATTTCAGTAAAGAGATATGAGACATTTTAATCCTACCATCTCTAATCTCAATGCTGCTCACCTCACTGTGCAGAGAGTACATTATTGTTGGAATCCCAAACAAACCGACAAAGATGTGGAAATAAGGCTCATGAAGAGGCAGGTAATCAATTAGAATTCCCAAAATTCCAGAGAGCAAGATAACAGCTAAAGCAAAAACCTTCCTTATTCCCTTCTCCGTTAAGATCAGAAGGAATGCTAAAAAGAACACAAAAACTCTGCCAAACTCTGGAACATATCTAGGAGCTATGAAAAAATAGATAGGTACAAGGGGAAGGGCAAAAATCACAGCCAAAAGACTCGCTTTTAGAGAGATATTGATCACTTCAATAGCTCTTCCTTCAATGACCAATCTGTGGGCTGGCAAGATATTTAGCGCTGTATCTTCATCGGGAATACCAAGAAATGTCGAAGGTATAGAATCTAGAAATGTGTGTGTTAGTCCCATAATGTAAATCAGAATTACAAATCCATCAGAGTTATTATTTAAGGCATTCAACAGTGATGCCAAAGTGTTGACATGAAGAGCGGGTGTTATTCCAGTTAAAGTTCCAGCTAAGAGCCCAAGCAGGAATTCTCCAAGCATATGTCCTCCCCTGAGAGCAGTTCAAGAGCTGGCTTTTCTCTATAAGTTGTGTAAACCCCAAAAGCTGTAACTGTTTGATTCTCCTTAAACTCAAGGTTTAATGACTTTTTAAGCTTCAGCAAAATCCAGCAATCACCATTTGTAATATTCGCCAATCCAAAACCGTTTTTATAAATTTTAACCCAAGAAACTTTTCCTTCAATTTTGATTATTCCTGCTCGTTCTGGACTGCATATTGAATTTTCAAGCTTTTCCCTTGGGAGCTTAACCGAACAGTTTAGGCACACAAGGGATCTTTCCCTTCTAAGAGCTTCAAATTTTATTATATCTCCAATTCTTGCAGAGAACGAGTATAATTTTAGATCAGTACAATTTAAACCCAAACTTCTACCAGATTTGACGACCTGACAACTTCCGTAGACTATATCACCAACATTCTCTTCTCCGAGTGGTTTTCTCTTAGCTTTCCCAATTAATTTAACGTCATCTGGACTGTTTACATAAAGAGTAAGTGTGGAATAAAGCCGTGCAATTCCTAAGATTTCGACTTTATCTCCAAGATTCAGAGAAAACTTATATGGAAGATAAACCTTAACCTTTTCTTTTCCGTTCCATATCACTGTCGGCGTTCCGTTGTTTATGACCACTCCAACAACTCTATAAGGAAAACCATCCTTTGGTTCTGCCAAAAAATCCCCCACTTCAAAGCTGAGAATGTAAAATGTATTCCCGTAAAGTACGCCCTTAGCATTCACTTCAGCTCCTTTTTGGATGTTTAAGCATTTGTTAAGTTTCACTTTTTGAGGAATGAGAATGTAGCAGTTGTAATCTACCCAATAAACTCCAGATAAATTGGAAATAAGCAGTTCTTCAGCACTTCCATTTGCAATCTCTAGTGGATACAAAGCTCTCCTCTCTTTGTCAGTTAATTTCCCTCTGATAGTGTAAATTCTGCCCTCTGTTAAATTTCTGTAAACCATGACAGTTTCATATCCATTCGTAAGCACACTAAAATCACCTTTAGAGTAGACACAAAGACCAGTAAAAACTACTGTATCTCCCTTTTGAGCACTTTTAAGGCTTGTATACTCATCATGTCCAATAACATACACAGCACCCAGCATAATCAGAGAAGCCAATATTACTACCATGACATATATTTTTTGCTTAACCATGATAGTAAGTAAATATACAACTTTAAAAAGTTTTCTTTTAACAATGGTGTTGACAGTAAGATTGGCAGTAACCGGGAGGTAATTAAACGAGTACAGCAACCATAATAGAAAATCAGAGTTGGAGCTTAATTCCAGATTCCGTTATTTCATAAGGTACCCAAGAAAGAACATGTTTAGTTCTTCTCATCCCATAGACTCTTAGATACCTTCTGAGAGTCATATTTTCTTCTATTAATCTCATTTCAATTATTCCATCAACTATTGCTTTGACCATCATCTCAACATGAGGCTCTTCAATTCCAGAGTTCATTTCTAATATCCACACTTGTTTGTGTCTATGAGCAAACTCTTTTAAATCTTCCAAGAATTTGTATATTTGCTTTTTATCCGTTTCAAAGAATATGGGAGTTAAAGATGATATTACTCCAGTTATCATTGGAGGGTTCTTTTGAGATAAAATCTTTAGGGTTATATCTTTTATAGCATCAATAAGCTGGGTTGTGTCCGTGATATCAGTAACGACAGCTTCATCGAAAGTGAACCTAGGGGTGCCTCTCAATCTTTGGCTGTAGGCATCAAGCACGAAGAATGTATCCTCAAGATATGGCATAAAATCCCATCCAAAACTAAGAGCATTACTTACAAATTCATATTTTGAGATATCAACGAGTATACCAATTGTAGGATACCCCATAGCTAGCTGCGTGTGAATAAACTGGCTGATAAAAGTTGTTTTTCCAGATTTTGGATCACCAATAAGCAGAATAACGCTCCCTTTGGGGATGCCCCCCATTATGAGATCATCTATTATCCCTGTTGACACTCTTTCCACGTGTTTTTCGACTTCCTCGTATACTTCAAAGAGACTTTGATCCAATGCCAGAACACCCCCAAGCAAAAACTTGGTCTAGTAGATTTCTCCACTTGGATAAACAACTATCCCGTGGCTAGTTATTTCAAAGGGATATTTTCTCATTGAGTGTTTTGTTTCACGCATTTTCCTAATAAGCAGATACCTCTTCAGCTCAATGTTTCTCTCTTGAAGATCAAGGATAACAACACCCCTCGCTATGTACTCCTCAATTCCATATCTGCTTATTCTTCCAGCACTTGGGTCAGGAGCCTCAGTTGTCAAAATTGTTGTGACCCCCATTTCTAGGAGGATTGTATTTAATTTCAGGAGAACTTCCCTAATCTGCTTTTCTTCTTTGAGTCTAAACGCTATTGATGGAATAGAGTCAATAACTAATCGCTTTGCATTTATACTTTTGACAACTCTATAAATATACCTCAGGAACTGATCGATATTGAACTTATCCTCAAGAGCAAACTTTTCTTCTGAGGGCAGGCCAACACTTGAACTGACACCATCGACAATAGCAATCAATCCCTGCTCCTCATATTTTTTAAAATCCCAACCAAAAGAGCGCATTTCTCTTCTAAGATCTTTTGCTCTTTCCTCTAAGGTAACAAAAACTCCGGGTTCTCCATACTCCTCTGCACCTTTATATATAAACTGCGCTCCAAAAGTTGTTTTACCAGTACCTGTACCACCCGTTACTAGGACAGTTGTATTTTCAGGGAAACCTCCTTCAATTAGCTCGTCAAACCCAGGAATACCACTTTTGACTCTTTTCACCGTATAAGGTTCGATCATCTCAATCACCCGGTAATATTGATATTACAACATTTAGCTCTTATTAAGTTTTATCTTTCCCCATCTTGTTATGACTAATTTATTTTGGACTGTTAAGCAATATAAAATTTTTGGAGTAAAGTTTCAGATTTTCTGCACTTTCTGCAATCTCAATTGTTAATTTTACAAATTTAGGGAATATCCACAAAAAAGAAGGCAATGATAGATACCATGAGGTAATCTTTTTAGAGAGCATAAGAGTTTTATGCCCAAACTAACAACCTCCTTAAGGTGAGGTCATGCTAGATCCCTTTGGAAAGAGAGCAAGGGAGATATTAAAAGAATTTGAAAACATCAACAGCTTCTTAGAGATTATTCCAACATATCTAGATATAAATCTGGCATTAGAACGAGTTGTATGGTTAAAAGACAATGTCATCCCTAGATACATTTTAGATACTGATGATCTGAAAGACCTAATGGGATTTTACGCCCTTCTAGGTGCTCTAGCATTTTCTCCATATGGATTTGAAATGGAGCTCGTAAAAGAAGCCAACTTAAGAATTTATCTCACCAGAATTGAGAAGTCTAAAAACTTTGAAGAACTATCCCTCTCAATTGAGCCAGTCTCAGAAAATGAGATACCCCAAAGAGATTTAACAATAATTGAAAAACGACTTCACAGCGAAATTTCCCCAGAGGAAAGGGATAGAATTGCCCTCAAATATAAAATTAAGCTAAAAGATTTTCTCAGTTTAAATGAAGGCAGTTTAAAAAGTGTGTATATTAAAAAGGGGTATGCCTATTTAACCAGAAATCAAGTGATAGACCTCTGGAAGAAATCATTTGAGAGAAATCTCGAAAGAGCCGTAAATTTATTATATGAGCTCAGAGATGAACTTCCGCAATATTACCTCCAGCTTTACAACAGATTAAGCGAGATTGCAAGAGAACACTTTAAGAAAAGGTTTGAGAAAGTTGGAAAAGCCAGCACTCAGCCGTTAAGATTTGATTTATTCCCTCCATGTGTTAAAATTGCCCTCGGAGGAGTTCCTAGTGGATTGAGAAACTATGCCATAACTGTTCTGTTAACATCATTCTTAAGCTATGCTAGAATATGCCCCAATCCCCCAAGCAAAAATGTGAGAATCAAAGACTGTATAAAGGATTTGAGTATAATTGAAAAAGAAATTCTACCAATAATAATCGAAGCAGGAAACCGCTGCTCTCCTCCGCTTTTTGAAGACCAGCCGAATGAAATCAAGAACATATGGTATCATCTCGGCTTTGGATATACCTCAAAGCCCAGGCTGGAAGACAGCGGCACCTCCACTTGGTATTTCCCGCCAAACTGCTCAAAAATTAGAGCAAATGCTCCCCAGCTCTGTAAACCAGATAAAGATTGCAAATACATCAAAAATCCCCTCACTTATTATTTGAGAAAGTTGTACTTAGAAAGCAAGAAAGAGAACCCAGGAGAGGAGAGAAATGAGTGAGCTTTTCAGAGAGGTTACAAAGAAGGAGAGACAACTCTACTATGAAAAGGAATGGAGTGCCAAAAAACTCCCAGCATTTATTGTGGAGACTCTTGAAAATAGAGAGTTCGGCTTTGACCATACAGGTGAGGGTCCAAGTGATAGAAAAAATGTATTCCATGATGTTAGGGATTTAGAAGACTATGTTAGAGCAACTGCGCCTTATGCAATGTTCTCAAGTGTTGCACTTTATGAGGAGCCCAGGGAAATGGGCGGATGGCTTGGCGCAGAGCTTGTTTTTGACATAGACGCCAAAGATTTACCTTTAAGGAGATGTAACCATGAAAGTGGAACTGTTTGTCCAATTTGCTTAGAGGATGCCAAAGAGCTCGCAAAGGATACATTAATCGTTTTAAAGGAGGATTTTGGATTTGAAGATATTCATGTGGTTTATTCAGGGAGAGGCTATCATATAAGGGTTCTCGATGAGTGGGCTCTTGAACTCGATTCTAAGGCAAGGGAAAAGATTTTAGCATATGTATCTTCAGCCGAGGAGGTTACATTTGAGGATATTCAAAGCAAGAGGATAATGCTGTCCTCTGGCTACTTCAGGGTGTTCCGTCTTCGCTTTGGATACTTTATAATGCGTGTAAGATACAACCACCTCAAAAACATTGGATTAAATAAAAAGCAAATTAATCTAATTCTAAACAACAGAGAAAACATCTACCAGGGATTTGTTAAAGAGGCAAGACTTACAGCTTTTCCGCAAGGTGTAGGGTATAAAACACTCCTTAGACTCTTTGCATTATCAACTACATTCTCAAAAGCATACTTTGATGGTAGAGTTACTGTTGACGTTAAAAGAATCCTCAGAGTTCCCTCAAGCCTTCATTCCAAAGTTGGGTTTATCACAACATATATCGGGAGCAACGAAAAAGAGCTTGAAAAGTTTAATCCCTTTAGAGATGCTGTGCCAAAGTTCAGAAAAGAAGAGGTCAAACAAGCGTATGAAGAATGGCTCGAGAACAATGAGCTGAAGAGTGAGTAAAAATGGAAATTTCAGGGAGAGTTAAAATAATCTTATCAATGCTAATCTGGGGAAGTGTTGGGATTTTTGCAAGGTTTACAAATTTAAACGGATTAGGAGTAGCATTCTTTAGGGTCTCATTAGGAGCCTCAATTTTAGCGCTGTTGTTTAGTATAAAGGATAAATCTTGGTTCCGAGAGGTTAGTGATACCATTAAACAGAAATTTAAATGGGTATTCCTGCTTGGAACTGCACTCGGGCTAAACTGGGTGTTTTTATTTACGGCCTTTTTGTACACTTCGATAGCAAGGGCAGTCCTTGTTTATTATTTAGCTCCAGTCCTTGCGATACTGATTTCAGCTAAGTTCCTTAAAGAGAGGATTTCAAAATTCCAAATTTCGCTAATTCTAATGGCTTTTTTAGGTTTGATCATAATAATGAGTGAGCAAAAAATAGATTTAACAAACAGAGACTTTGCTGGGATTGTATTTGCCCTCATAGCAGCATTTTTCTATGCATTAATTCCTAATTTGGGTAGATTTTTAAAGGACGTAAAAAGCGATGTGCTGACGTTTACCCAGCTGAGTATAGCATCTATAATCTTGCTTCCTTTTGTTCTCTCCAGTAAAATATCCGTTGGAAAGATTGACTGGTTTGCCGTTGGAATTTTAGTAGCTGTGCACACTGTTTTTGCACTCTTCCTATACATGGACGGATTAAAAAGCGTTAAAGTTAATGAAGCCGCCTTGCTCAGTTATCTTGACCCTCTAAGTGCAGTGGTTTATGCATTTTTAGTATTCGGAGAAGTTCCCACCCTGAGAACAATTATTGGTGGGTTCTTAATATTATCGGCGTCCCTTTTAGATATATTAAAGAGAAGATAGGCGAGAGGGCTATAGCCCGCCTTCTGTATTAAGGGAGCATTCGACTAAGCGGCCAACCACGGGACTCACACCGGGAACTCATCGTCCCTCTTTCGGCCTTGCACCCCGCGGGACGGCCGTTTCACCGATCCCTCCGAGGTCGTCTGCGGGTTAGCTCGGGAGCTGTCACCAGCCCCCTTCGCCGTTTTCATTCCCATCCCTCGGAGGACGTGTCGTTTCTGCGCCGTTGCCCTCCCTCTCGGGAGGTGCCTTGCGGCACCGCGGCCCCGGTGCGGTGGGCGGAACTTCCTCGGGCTCAAGGCCCGGCAACTCCCAGCCCTCTCGCCTAGAAGAGATTTAGAAAAAAGATATTATAAATGTTTGGTCACTTCTTTTTTGGAAGTTCTCTCTTCTCTATGAATTTTGGGATTTTCGGCTTCCTGTATTTGCCTAGAGGTGACTTTCTCTTAGGCTTTGGCCTTTCTCGTCTCCTCTTGCTGGGTTTTCTCAGCCCTACAAGAGCCACTACTAAGAAAACCACAGCTAATGCTACAACAAAATATAATATCCAGTTTTTCTTTTCACTCTTTCCTACGCTTTCTGCTTGAGATGAAGTCGTTTCCTTTGTTCTAATTGTGCTGCTGGAGGATGTTGAAGACAGTGTCTGTGTTGGAGTTTGCTTCTTAACATAAACCGTTCCCTCTCTAATGCTCTCCTTATCAAATGAAGAAAGCACAAACTGATACTTTGCCTCCCCCTCTGGAAGAGTGAACTCAAGACGTATTTCATTTTTTCCCGAAGTCAATACTACTTCCTTCGAGCCCTTATAGAGAGTTCCATTTGCCGCAGTTATCTTATAGCTTAAAACCCCCTCAATTTTTCCCTGATTTTCGTTCATGACTACAACTATAAACTCGATCTTTCCACCATCCAGTGTGTGATAGATTATGCTGTCTATTTTTGGGTACGCTATAACATAATACGCTGTCGATTTTTCTCCAAGAGAGACACCATCATAAGTTACTTTTACAAGAACCTTAACTTCACCGGGAGGCGCCGCTGAGAGTGTAAAGCGAACTATGTTTGTGCCTTTTTGAAGTTGGACTGTCTCAGCATATTTGCGAAGCAGTTCGCCGTTTTTATCGTATGTCAAAAGCGTAACATTGAATTTAATGTCTCTTTCAGCCGTTATTGTAACATAAGCTTCATTTTGAGAATCCTCCATAACTTGAGTGCTCTTTAAAGACAGTGCAGAAAGCTCAACACCAAACTGAATGTAATATTCTTTCGAAAAGCTGTATGTCCCTCCAGGATATTCCAGAAGGTATACAAGTTTGTAGTTTCCGGACGGTAGATCATAAGGAATCGATAGTTCAAACCGAACTATATTATCCCCTTTTGTCAGATTAACAACTTTTGTCATAAGCAAATACTTCTTTCCGTCTCTCTCAAGATATGCAGAGGCTTTCAGCGAAATTATGCTGTTCTTTAAATTTTCAACATGGGAATAAACAACTATTGTTTCCCCATTAAGCACATAGTTAGAGCTAAAAGGCCTCTCTTTCACATAAGTTATGGCTTCCTTAAAAATAAGCGGTTTGTCAACTACTTTCACTGGAACTTTTGCTGTTATTATATAGATATCTCCAGATTCCAAAAAGCCCCAAAAAGTTAAAACGATCTGATAGTTGCCCGGTTTAACGCTTTCATTCACAAAAAGGGTGTAATCTATTTCTCTGCTCTCCCCAGATTTCCAGTCATTGTATATTGTTTTCTGAAGTTCTAGCCTAAATCCTCCAACCTCATTAAGCTTTTCATCCAAAACAACGTACTTGCGGAAGCTTACAACCTTAAAATCAAAATTTTGGTCATTTTTTAGAGTAAAAGTACCTTCTGTATAGTCTCCAGTAAGCACCAGAATCTCACCTTGAGATGAAAATATGACGAATTGTGCCGACGCAAGAGGCAATAAGAGCAATACTACAGCAATGATTAGTGTTACTCTTTTCATTAGCATCCCCCAAATATTTTTGCATTTAGACAATATAAATTTCATGTTAAAAGAAGAACTACTCCCAAGAGTGTAAACCCAAAGAAGACAATTAAACTTACCTTATAAAGGGCAAGTTTTGAGAAGTAAGCTCTGACCATGAGAGCAAGTATTGTGAGCATACTGCCGTAAAAAACTGCGAAAATCCCAAGAGCCTTCTTTATATCGATCTTTAAGAGCAGAAGTAACCCGAGAACTGCTCCAGCCAATACAGTTATGTGAGGCACTGTGAAAAGGTAGTAATTGAGCAAAACCCTATTCTCGTCCATTGGTCCTCACTCCATAATGAATGCATAAGTTGTCGTTGTGGGCAAAGTTTTTCTTATTTTTGGCAGCAAGTATCGAGGGAGAGTGACTTCCTTCTTTTCCTCTAGTATGTCATATGTTCCAAGTATCTTCTCAATAACTTTAACCTCAATTTCCCCTCTAACTCTGAAGTATCCATGCCATGCAGTCGTTATCTCCAGCACAATTGGAAGATTGAGCCTTTCAAGCTCCCATTCCTCTAAGAGGGATTTCAAGTATTCGAGCTCTTCCCTCTTGAAATAGTGGAAGCTCCCATCTCTAAGCTGTACTTTTGGAGTATCCTCATTTAAAAGCTTCGCTAAGCTCTTTCTCGCTCTAGGTAAGTGGAGGTTAATGCGCAAAATTTCTTTGTTTATTATTTCGTCCGGCTGAGTCATGAATTAAATTAAGACATAGGAGAGATAAAAAGCTTTTCACTTTAATGTTCTTAAGAGCTCTTGAACAGTCCTTCTTACGGCCTCGTAACTGTTCATTCTTGGCTTCCATCCTTTGCTTTTGGCTTTTTCAATGCTCAAGCGCATGAACTTCACATCCCCTTTCCATCCCCTTCCTCCATCAACTCCACCTGTAAAGTAGAATTCTGGATTAAGCCCCATCTCTTTGCTAACTATTTCTGCAATTTCCTTAACAGTAATCCAATCATCACTGCCGAGATTATAAACATCATAAACCTTTCCTTCCTCTCTAAACTTTTCAAAAAGGTATAGCATTCCTTCGACTGTATCGCTCACGTGAAGATAACTCTTTCTCTGAGTTCCATCTCCAAGAATTTCTAAACGATTTGGGTTTGCCTTCAGTTTATTTATGAAGTCATAAATCACTCCATGATTTGAGCGCTCCCCTATTATGTTTGCTAACCTAAACACCAAGCTCTTTATATCAAAAGTGTGAGCATAGCCACTTATCAAAGCTTCAGCTGCAAGCTTTGCTCCACCGTAAACACTTATCGGTTCAAGAGGAGCATAATCTTCTGGCGTCGGAATCACCTTTGCATCTCCATAAACCGTTGATGATGAAGTGAAAACTAAATACTCGACTTTTTCCTTCCTCATGGCTTCAAGGAGATTATACGTTATCAGAACATTTGTCTCATACAAAAGCTCCGGACTTTGTGCTCCGATTCTAACTTCTGGATTTGCTGCTAGGTGAAAGACGACTTCAGCTCCTTTAACTGCCTCTTCAGCAACCTTTGGATCTCTTAAATCACCTTTGATGAACTCAAAATTTTCACTATTAAGCCATCTCTCAATATTCTTTAAGCTCCCGGCACTTAAATCGTCGACAACTCTAACATCATGACCTTGCTCCATTAATCTGTCAACTAAGTGAGAACCTAGGAAGCCCGCTCCCCCTGTGACTAAAACTCTCATTCCTGTCACCCTTCAAATTGTCTGAACATCAGGTATATATTCTTTTTGTAGTCATGTAATTACAATTCAAAAAGTTTGTATATACACCATTGAAAATCTGAATTTCAGTGAGTTAAATTTGTTAATTTTGAAATGACAACATAATAACTTTAACATATTTTTGTTTTTCGTCATAGCGATGAAGCCATTTTAGAAGTTTGTCAAAATGCCAACTGTTCAAGCAAAAACCTTATATTGTAAATATTGTTCAGAGTAGAAGCGTTTATATTGAACATTAGAACAATAAATGGTGATCAAAATGAACGAGATAGGAATTGAGAAGGCAAAACAGATACTAAAGGAAAATGGAGTAAAACAAGTGCTATGTGCATTCACAGACGTCAGAGGCTATTTGCTAACATTCTCAATACCAGCAAGAGAATTCATAGAGGGAGATGCGTTCGTTGATGGCATTGGTTTTGATGGCTCTTCAGTTAGAGGATTTAAGACAATAGAGCAGAGTGATATGGTTTGGAAGCCCGACCCATCAACGTTGAGAGTAATCCCATGGACTGACGGAATTCACAAGAGCGCAATAATGTTTGGAGACGTTTATGAAGCTGGAGGGAAGGATTTAGCAGAATGTGACCCAAGAGGATTCGTCGCCAAGAGACTCGAAAAGAAGCTGAAGGATGAAGGAAAATCCGCAATCTTTGGACCAGAGATAGAGTTCTTCATCTTCGATGGGATTGATATCCAAAACCTCTACTGGGACTTGTTTGTCTCACCAAATGGTGGTAAAGGGGATTCATGGGGAGCACCTAGGGTTATGCCAATAAGCAGCGAGCTTGATGAACTTCCAATAATAAGACCAAAGGAGGGCTACTTTAGGGCTCCTCCAGAGGACAGAACCGTAGAGTACAGGAACGAGCTCGTGTATTACTTAGAGCAACTGGGGATTATGGTTGAGTATCACCACCACGAAGTAGCTACGGCAGGACAAATAGAGCTTGACTTTAAGCATTTTGGATTAGTTGGAGTTGGAGATGCATTCTACCTCTACAAGTTTGCAGCAAAGAATATTGCCAAGCTACACGGGTTAATTGCTACATTCATGCCAAAGCCCCTCTACCTGGACAATGCAAGCGGAATGCACACTCACCAGAGCCTCTGGGAAGGAGAACCATTCAAAGGTAAAAACCTCTTCTCTGATCCAGATGACGAGTTTGGGCTGAGTCAGTTGGCAAGATACTATATCGGTGGTCTCTTAGAGCACGCACCAGCTTTGACAGCTTTAAACGCTCCAACAGTTAACTCCTACAAGAGATTAGTGCCGGGCTTTGAGGCGCCAATATACATAGCATGGAGCCCAAGAAACAGGTCAGCGTTGGTTAGAGTTCCTGCCTATTTCAAGAAGCCATCAGCAATTAGAGTTGAGTACAGAGGTGCTGACCCAAGCCAAAACCCATACTTGGGAATAGCAGCACAGCTGGCAGCTGGTTTGGATGGTATAAAGAAGAAGATCGACCCAGGAGACCCAGTCATGAAGGATGTCTATGAGTTAAGCGATAGGGAGAAAAGAGAGCTTGGAATTAAGGAGCTACCAACAACCTTAAAGGATGCTCTCGAAGCATTAGAAAGCGATGAACTCATGAAGGAAGTCCTAGGAAGCCACATATACGATGCGTTCATTGAGCTCAAAACTGCTGAATGGAACCAGTACTGCCTGTACGTAACTCCATGGGAGTTTATGAAGTATTTTGATATCTGAGCGTTTCTTTTCCTTTAGCTTTTTATAATTCCTAAACAAGCACTTCATCCAAATGGACAAGCATCGAACCTCCAATTATTAAAGCCGCCCCAAACAGCTGTTTTAAGGTTAGGGTCTCGTTGAAAATTAAATATGCTAAAACCAGAGCCACAACTGGTTCTATTGTTGCTATAATTGAGGCTTTGCTTACTTCAACTTCTTTAAGAGCTGTATTGTATAAAATATACGCCAGAAACGTCGGGAAAAAAGCGAGTGCAAAGAGGTAAGGAACAGCATTTAACGGGATTCTAAAATCTGAAAATGGGAGTAGGAACAAAGCTCCAAATCCAATAGTGTACAGCAAGGCTTCTTCTGGCCTCTCATTCCTAACTGCTATTTTACCTAAAATACCATATAAAGCATAAGTAAATCCGGATAAAAGCCCTAATGCTACTGCAAGAGCACTTACTTCTTCATTATTGGGATTTACAACAAACAGCACTCCAACGACCGCCATTATCAACGCTGTTGATTTTATCGAAGTTATCCTCTCCTTGAAAATGAAGTATCCTAGTATTGTAGAGTGTATCGGAGCAGTATATAGGAGCAAGACTGCCAAAGACACTGAGGATATTTTCACAGTATAAAAATACAACACATAAAACAAGAAAATGCTAAAAAATCCATAAAATGCGTAAAACGGCAGGCGCTCTTTTTTAATTTTCAGACCTTTTGAGAAATTGTAAACCAAGAGGAGAAAAAACGCAATCAGCACACGATAAAATACCACTGTAAAAGTATCCAAATTAAACTGATACAGCAGTTTGGCAAATATCCCAAGGGTACCCCACATGCTGGCAGCTAAAAAAACTAAAAGATAACCCTTTTTCAAGCTCTCACCTCAAATCTCTGGTCCTATTGGTAGTCTTCTTTTGTGTTCGGTTTTCTTTATTAGGTTTTCAACGTGTTTGACTTTTTCAAGTGGAATACCCAACTCCTCAGCAATTTTTTCTTTTGGCATCTTCAAGTCAACTAATCTGTAAAGGATTTCGTCCAAGAGTTTGTAACTTATGCCAAGCTCGTCTTCATCAGTTTGTCCAATCCAGAGTCCAGCAGTTGGTTTTTTCTTAATGATCTTCTCTGGAACGCCTAACCTCTTAGCAATCTCCCAGACTTCAGTCTTATAGAGGTTTATCAATGGGGCATAATCACTTGCCCCATCGCCCCATTTAGTGTAGTAGCCAGTCAAAAGCTCGCTCTTGTTGCTTGTTCCAAGAACAATGCGATTTTCTTGATTAGCATGAGCGTAAAGTAAAATCATTCTTGTTCTTACCATTATGTTGCCTTTGGTAATTTTGTCCGGCTCGAAATCAAGGCTTTTTTCAAAAGCATCAACAATTGGCTTGATGTTGATGATTTTGTAATTTATCCCAAGGGTTTCACAAACCAGTTTTGCATCTTCCACATCTTGATTCTCATAATAAGGCATTATCAAGCCGAGAACTTTCTCCTTCCCCAAGGCTTTCACTGCAAGGAAAGCAGTTGTCGCACTATCAACACCACCACTAACACCAACCACTACACCATTTGCATTCGCCTCATTGACTTTCTCCCTAATGAAAGAGACAATTTTCTCGATAACTTCCCCATAATCTAGAGTCCTCATCAAAATCACCTTCTCTTCTTCCGTGCTTCTCCAACAGCACTTTCCATAAATCTAATGTATCCATACACACTTAAAGCACTCCCTACAATCATGAATACGAAAGCTAAAAGGGATAAGAGTGAGTAAGGATAATCAATACCATAGACCTTATATGAATAGCTCACATTGCCGCTCTCAACACTTATCTCAGGCTGAGAAGTTGGATTTAGATAGACAGACTGGTTTTTAAGGATGTAAGAGTTGATTTTCCCCTTTTGAATAACAATGACGCTTGCATTTTGGGATGAAAGGATTAAAGTTCTGTTTGTAATGAAATAATTGTTCTCAAAGTTTTCATCCCCAATAATATGATGCCCTATGCTCAGAGTTCCCTCAGAAGAATATGATTTCTCAACACTGTACATTGATACAATGGACAGCAGGAGGGCAAGCGCCAAAAAAATCAATCCACCTTTTATCAGCGGATAATTGATGGCTTTCCTAAATGTAGTCATGATATCACTTCCAGGTAGAAATAAAGAAGGAAAGAGTCAGATTTTACCTACCAGGTGGCACTCGACCCAGTGGTTGTGCTCGTATTCAATGAGTTGTGGATGCTTGGCATCACAGAGCCCTTTCTCCATGTAGATACATCTTGGATGGAATCTGCATCCTGGTGGAATGTTTACTGCGCTTGGAACTTCACCCTTAATTGGCAGTTCTTTGATGATGTTTCTTCTCTCCGGAATTGGCTCTGGAACAGCTGCTAAGAGAGCTCTGGTATATGGGTGAAGTGGATTATCGATGACAACTTTAGCTGGGCCCATTTCAACAATTCTCCCCAAGTACATGACTGCTATCCAGTCGGCGAAGTATCTTGCCGTTGAAAGATCGTGGGTAATGTAGAGGTATGTAACTCCCATCTTTTCCTTGAGCTCCTTCATCAGCTCAAGAATCTCTGCTCTAATAGAGACGTCAAGCATCGAAACAGGCTCGTCTGCAACGATGAATGTTGGATTCAAGATGAGTGCTCTTGCAATAGCAACTCTCTGTCTCTGACCACCTGAAAGCATGTGTGGGTGTCTTCCAACGTAATCCTCTGGTGGAACTATCTTAACCATTTCTAATGCCTTGTAGATGAGCTCTTCTCTCTCTGCCCTTGTTTCACCTATTCCGTGAATTAAGAGAGGCTCCTCAAGAACGTCGTATATTCTGAATCTCGGGTTCATTGATGAGAAAGGATCCTGGAATATCATCTGAACTTTTCTTCTGTACGCCTTAATTTCTTCTTGCGTCTTAAGGTTAGTAACATCTTTTCCTTCCAGATATATTCTACCATCTGTAGGCTCAAGGAGCTTCATGACGAGCTTTCCTGTTGTTGTTTTACCACAACCGCTCTCACCGACTAAAGCAAAGACTTCCTGCTTATGAACTTCAAAGCTAACGCCATCAACAGCTCTAACGAATCTCGGAGGCTCCCCTCTGAGTGCTCCGAGCAATCCTCTCTTGATTGGGAAGTACTTCTTAAGATTTTCAACTTTCAAAATCGGCTCAGCCATCTTTCATCCCTCACAACAGCCAGCATGCTGCATAGTGGTCTTTATCAATCTCCTTCAGCTCTGGCTCCTGCTCTCTACATACCTGCATTGCATATGGACACCTCGGGTGGAATCTACAACCGCTTGGTGGTTTAATGAGGTTTGGTGGTTGTCCCGGGATGAATTCAAGCTTATCAACATCTTCGTGCAGTCTTGGGATTGCTGCAAGTAACTTCTGTGTGTATGGGTGAGCTGGCTCATAGTAAATCTTCTGACTGTCACCAATCTCGATTATCTTTCCAGCATACATGATTGCCACTCTGTCGCTAATCTCTGCAAGAATGCTCAAGTCGTGTGTAATGAATATCATTGAAAGTCCAAGCTCTTTCTTAAGCTTCTTCATTAAGTTGATGATCTGCGCTTGAACAACGACGTCGAGAGCTGTTGTTGGCTCATCAGCAATGACAACCTCTGGTTCGAGAATTAATGCCGTTGCAATGACAACTCTCTGCTTCATACCACCGCTTAACTCGTGTGGATACCTGTAAACAATCTCCGGTGAAAGACCAACTAGCTCAAGGTACCTCATTGCTCTGTCCAAAGCTTCCTCTTTGTCCATACCCTTGTGATAAATAAGCGGCTCAATCATCTGATAACCAATTGTATAAACTGGATTCAAAGCATTCATTGCACCTTGGAATATCATTGAAATCTTTTGCCATCTAATTTCCCTTCTCAACACATCTTCTGGAAGTCCTACAATCTCCCTGCCATCGATTTTAACGCTACCACCGACTATCTTTCCTGGAGGAGTTGGCATTCCCATTAAAGTAAAACCAAGGGAGGACTTGCCACATCCGCTCTCTCCGGCAAGTCCCAAGACTTCTCCCTTCTTGAGCTCAAAGCTAACACTGTCAACGGCTTTGACGACACCTCTGGATGTGAAGTAATACATCTTAAGATCTTTAACTTCAAGGACAGTTCTAGCCATTTTTCACACCTCACAACCTCTTGAGTCTTGGGTTTAACACTCTATCCAATGCTACACCAATAAGCACGAATGTCAATGCGACTAATGAAATTGCCAGTCCTGGTGGAATGACCCACCACCAGTATCCGTTAATTGTTGCGCTGTTTGTCTGAGCATCATAGAGGATTTGTCCCCATGTAACTGCTGTTGGGTCACCAAGTCCAAGGAAGCTTAGCGATGCCTCTGTTAAAACTGCTCCAGGAACGCTCAATGCCATGACAGCAAATGCATATGGCATGATCTGTGGCATGATGTGCTTGAAGATAATTCTTCCAGTTCCAGCACCCAACGCTTTTGCCGCTTCAACATAAGTTTGCTCTTTAATCTGAAGTGCCATACTTCTAGCAACCTTAGCAATTCCCGTCCAACCGAACATTACTAGGAGGAAAACTATTGTCCACAGTGTAACGTGTCCCTTGAATGCTGCACCTAAGAGGATAAGGATTGGCAGTGTCGGGATTGAAGCAACAAACTCGTTAACTCTCTGCATGAACTCGTCCTTCCAGCCACCAAGGTATGCACTTGTAACACCGTAAGCAATTCCGATTAAAACGCTCAAGACTGCAACTGAAACACCAACGACAAGTGAAACTCTTGTTCCCCAAACTAAACCAGCCCAAAGGTCTCTTCCCTTGTAATCTGTTCCCATCAGTCCGTATGTTCTTCCAGTGAGGATAATCTGAATTGGTTTTAAGTCAATTTTATCCCCCTCATTGAATGTGAAGATTTCAACTTGGAACTTGTAGTCTCCATGAAGCGGCTGTGGATTTACAAGTATTCCTGGTTCAGCTTTTGCAAATATAACCTCCATAACATCCATTGTGCTCTTTATCGTCTCCACTCTGCCCTCAAGGTTCTTCGGATCTTCAAATTGTGAAGCCCAGTTGAACACATTGTTCCTAACCGTGCCCATCTTTGCAATTTGATAGATTGAACCCTCTATCAAATCAGCACTTAAAAGCTCAATTTTCTGACCATCCGGTCTGTATACTGAGATAACAATTTGAGCCGGGGAATTCAAATCAGCTAGCTGAACTCCAATGTTCTTTATTATCAAGTCTTTTGGGGGCAAATCATATCTATTGTTGTAGTCAAATTCAAAAGCATAGTACTTTATTCCTCCTCCTAAATCCTCGCCTTCTTGTGTGATCTTTAAGTTGTCATATGTTAGGACTTCGTGAGCTGCAAGCTTCTTCGTTGTGAAGTAGTTGTACCAAACTGGAGGAACATTAGTTGGATTTCCTTCCCAGTATGTAGTCCACTTCTTTGGTATGTCTGGCTCAGTTATGTAGGGTGCCGCTATGGCTGTGAAAACTAAGAGAGCAAGTAAGAATAATCCAAGCAATCCACCTTTTTGCCTTCTAAATTCAAACCAAAAGTCCTTAAGGCTCTCTTTTACATCAACCCATCTCATCTACCTCACCTCATGTGCTCTGGGATGCACCAACTTTAACTCTTGGATCAAGGTAACCATATGCCAAGTCTGCAAGGATCATGCTTATTAGATAGAGTGCAACTGTAACGAATGTAACACCCATGAGGAGCCTTGTCTCGTTCTGCTGCAAAGCAGTCCAGTAGAGTCTTCCCATTCCTGGCCAGTTGAAAACACCCTCTGTAATGATTGCACCACCAAGAGATCCGAGAAGACTGAATATTGTCATTGTGATGATCGGTGGAGCAGCTGCTCTTAAAGCGTGACCGTAAATTACCTTCCTCTCTGGGACACCCTTAGCTCTTGCAGCCATGATGAAGTCTTCTTGCATTGTACCAATCATGATATTTCTTGTTGTCCATGCCCATCCACCAAAGAGAACGAACACAATTGTTCCAACTGGAAGCACCATATGATACAGGATGTCAGTATAATATGCAAATCCTTCCTTAGGTGGAGTAGATGTCATACCACCACTTGGGAACCAGCCCAATTTGAATGAGAAAATTAGGATTGCAATCATTCCGAACCACCACATTGGTATACTGCTCGTAAGCATTGCAATGATAGAAACTGCTCTGTCCAATGCACTCCCTGCAACTTGTGCTGCCTTAACTCCCAAGAGAAGACCAATCAAAATAACAATTATTTGAGCTGTTGTGAAGAGTAAAACTGTTCTTGGGATTGCTGCAGCAATAATCTTTTTCACATTTGTTTCACCAAATATTGGTGTCTTTGTATTTCCGAAGTTTAAGGTGAGTGTGTCTTTTGTTCTCTCTAAGACCCTAACCCAGAAGGGCTTATCCAGTCCATAAGCATGAATTAATCTGTTGTACTCATTTTGATACCACTGTTGGAATCTTTCGGGATCAGCTGAGAGCTGTTTCATTAACTCGGGATTTGCTCTCAGTTTCATATTTATCTGCTCTTGTATGCTTGATTTTAAGTCTTCTTCTGCAACTTTCGTAAACAAAACTGAAACAAGTAGCGTTACTAATGCCAGCACTAAAAGTGCATTTAACAGCCTAATTGCTAGATAACGACCGTACCCCAAACCTCACACCTCCCTGTTCATATGTGTTCATTCGGGATATTTCTCATTCATCAACATTTTCAATCTTGTAAAACTTTTATATATTTTTCTATAACGGTCGATGAATAACATATTGGGTCAAGAAAGTGCAGTAGTAATCCGGGAATATGAGAACAGTAATACAATATCCCACAGCAACTTTGGCTTAGAAGCACAAATTGCAGAACAAAATTAAATTTAATGAAGAAAAGAAGGAAAGAAAATTCACTTTCTTCTTCTCAAGAGCAGTGGAATCAATGCTAATCCAACAAGGGCTGCTGGACCACAGATTCCACCGCCAGTTGTTGTGGTTGGTGATGGGCTCTCTGATGTGGTGGTTGTTGTAGTTGTTGTGGTTGTAGTGGTTGTTGTCTTTGATGTGATTTCCTTCTTGATGACGACGACCGTCTTCTTGTCTGTGAATGATGTAACGCCCTCCATGAGTCCGCCTTTGACGTAGATGTCGTATCTTCCTGCCTCCCACTTAGCTGTCTCTGATCCTGGAACGACAAGTTCAAATACTCCAGCCTTTGCAAGCTTAGCCTCACCACTGTAGACTATGTTGCCGTTCTCGTCTCTTATCTCAACATAGACGAATCCCTTGTCAGCCGGCTGTGTTCCCTCTGTTGGGTACTCAACGACCATGTTTGCTTTAACCTCAATCTTCAAGTCGTCTCCGGTGAAGACTCTTGTTGGGACGCTGACACCAGCAAGCTCGAGCTTTGCAAGGATGAGCTTCTGCTTCCAGTAGTCAACGCTGAATGGATAGGTTGGGTCTCTAAATGCTTTGAGCTCAACGAAGATCTTATCTGGGTCGTACCTCTCGATATAGAATGGACCGTTGCTGACGACTGCATTGCCGTGAGTGTCAATCCACTTGATGAGTGCGTCGTAGCCTGGTGTTGGATCCTTGACATCGTCAGCAATTGGAGCTGGAACAGCCTTCTTGGCCTTGAGAGCCTCGATAACTTTCTTCAAGTCTGCAACGTGGTCCTTGATGAGCAAGTCGAGCTGTGCAACACCCTCTGCCTCCTCACTGAATGAGTACTTCTGTGAAGCTCCGTACTCTTGTCCCTTTGCAACGAGCTCACCCATTGCATAGAGGAGCTGCCATGGAAGTGTTGGCCAGACAGCGTTGTTTGCAGCGATAACATCGTCAGCGATTGGGTGGATGTAGTCTGTGTAGACTACAATTGTGTCCTCGTCAACGAACTCGTAACCCTTAATCTGGTTAGCGATATCAACGAATGCGTTTGCGATCTTCTCGTCGTAGTATGGATCATCGTCTCCGTTCTTGTATGCCCACTCGTAGTTGAATGCAATTGCATACTTGAAGTCTGCCATTGTCATTGGTGTTCCATCGTGCCAGTTGCCAAGCTTACAGTCGTAGGTGACCTTAGCCTTAGCTTCCTCACCAGCGTGAGCAGCAACCCACTTCTGGAGTGTTGCATTCCAGATAACTGCATCATCTGGGACCTTAATTGGTCCTCTCTCAACCTTGAACTCACATCTGACTGGGATGTATGTTCCAGTTGAGAGGTCTGTAAAGACTGGGTAGTCCCTAACAACTCTCCAGATTGCTGATGCGTAAACGTCGTCAATACCACCAATTGGGTTGAATGCGCTCATGAAGAGTGCACCAGTTGCTGAGTACTCAGCGACGTTAACAACCTTGTCTGGGGTCTCTGCTGTGATCAAGCTCCATCTTGTCCAGAGACCGCTTGAAACGTCCCTTGCAATTGACTTAACTCTGTTCTTGTTAACTGGGAAGTACTCCCAAGTCTCTGCAGTGAACATTCTGATGCTGTCCATTATACCGAGACCCATGCTTATCTTCTGGAGGTCCCAGTACTGGTCAGCATTGCCCTCCTCAAGGACGTACTTCTTGCCGTTGATCTCAACGCTTGTGAGGACGAGAAGCTTTGTAACATCGTCAATTGTCCAGTCGTAGATTTCTTTGAGCTTGTCACCACCATAGTACTTAAGATCGAGTGCCTCAACAGCCTTATCTGGACCGCCAATGTAGTCGATGAAGTCCTTAACTGTGAGGGTTGGCTTGTACTCCCATCCGACTGGAGCTGGAAGCCAGCCATACCAGTCAGCATACCAGAAGGCAGTGTAGTCATCTGGCCACTTGATGTTGACTGTTGAAACCCAACCAGCAGTGTAGAGGTTCCACTCATAGTTCTTTGGATCGCTCAAGTAGACTGTTGATGAAGCCTTTCTTCTGTCCCAGAGAAGCCTCTCAACCTTAAATCCAAGGTACTTCTCAATTAAGTCAGCAACATAGAGACCTTCGTCCTTTCTTCTGTCCTCAATTCTGATGATGAACTTAACTGTGACTGGCTCACCGTTGAAGTACCAGAATCCATCATCCTTCTTCTCAAGCTTGTAGCCCTGCTTTGCCAATTCCTCAGCAGCCTTCTTCATTGCCTCGTCAACCATCTGCTGAGCCTTGGCAATATCAGCTGTAGCTGAAATTCCAAGAGCCTTGTAAACTGGCTCGAAGTATGGGTTTGCACCTGTGCTTGGTCTGATACCGCCGATCATTGGTGCACCTGAACCCTGGAGAATGTTCTGGACAATGTACTGTCTGCTGACGAGCCAGTTCATTGCAAATCTTATCTCTCTAATTGCAAATGGGTTGAAGTACTTCTTATCACCAACTGTGATCAAGTATGGGTTGTCGTCATCATGAACTGGATTCATGGTGATTTCCCAGTAACCGCTTGCTGTCTTAATGAGCTTCAAGTTGTTCAAAACATCTGCTGGCAAGTCTTTGAATTTAGCACCAGAGACTGACCAAAGGAAGATGTCCAAGTCTCCCTTTGCAACGTCAGTGATACCAGTTTCTTCGTTAGTCCTAATTGAAATATAGACTTTGTCAGGGGCAGGCCCCTGCTCTGCTGCAGCTAATGGTCCTAAGAGCATAACAAAAACAAACAACAAGGCCAAAATTCCAGACCTCTTCATGGTTTAGTCCTCCCTCATTTTTTTAAACACTGCTGCATTCCTTAGGGTATAAAGGCATAAGATTATACATGCGATCCCTATTTAAGAGTTACGTTTTTGTAAAACTTTAGAAGCATTTACTGAAAGATCGTAAGCCATTAAATTGAACACAGGCATAGTAACTATTAAACAGAACAATGCGATACTAAATATCCCCCATATAAAAATCTTGAAGCGTATTTTTCTTATCTCTTGAAATGCTTTTGAAAAAATTCTGTAGAAAGCCCAGAAAATCGTCTGAAACCTTGTTTTGTTTAAACCATAACGAAAAACTTAAAAAGATTGGACATTTGACGTTCAAGCGGGCACTTTATGTATGAGCTTGTTCTCAAAGGCAAGTTCTTCATTGAAAATCAAGTTGTAAATGGATACATTGGAGTTGACAATGGTAAAATTACAAAATTCTCGAAAAGTCCTCTTAAGGGAGAAGAGATAATTGAAACAAAGGTTCATGAAGTCATAATGCCCGGAATGATTGATGTTCACGTCCATTTAAGGGATTTTAACCAAAAACACAAGGAAACAGTGAAAAGTGGAACTATGGCAGCTCTTCATGGGGGGATAACAACAGTATTTGACATGCCAAATACAGATCCACCAATAATGACTAAAGAAATTTTTGAAAAAAGAGAGGAGCTGTTCAAGAAAAAATCATACGCAGATTATGCATTGGGGATTTTAATTGCAGGGAATTGTGAAGAAGTTAAGAAAGCAAATGCAGATTTTTACAAGATTTTTATGGGAGCTTCCACAGGAGGAATTTACTCAGAAAATTTTGAAGAGGATTATAAATGCGCCAGCAAAAGGGTTAGTGTCCATGCTGAGGATTATGAGCTAATCCAAAAATTTCCAGAGAGACCCAACATTGTGGAAGTCAAAGCAATTGAAAAAGCTCTGAATGCTAGCAAAAAATTGAAGAAATCCCTCCACATATGCCACGTCTCTACAAAAGAAGGATTAAAGAGAATTTTGGAAGAAAGTCTTCTATGGATAAGCTTTGAAGTTACTCCCCATCATCTATTTCTAACAAAAAACGACTTCGAAAAAAATCCTCTCTTGAAAGTGTATCCCCCATTAAGAAGTAAGGAAGATGTCAGATATCTTTGGCAGAACTTCAAAAAAATCCCAATTGTTGCAAGCGACCATGCCCCTCACACTTTAGATGAAAAAGAAGAAGGTGCAGCAGGGTTACCAGGATTAGAGACAGAATTAGCCCTTCTTTTGACAGCACACAATAAAGGCATGGTTTCCCTTTGGGATATAATTGAAAAAACATCTCTAAATCCAGCTAAGATTTTTGGAATAAAGAACAAAGGTTTCGAAGTAGGGAAAGACGCTGATTTAATAGTTGTGAACTTAAAAGAAGAGTGGAAAGTTGAACCTGAAGAGTTTTATACAAAAGCAAAATGGAGTCCATTTGAAGGATGGAAGTTGAAAGGAAAGGTTAAGATGACTCTGCTTAGAGGAAAAGTTGTTATAGAAGACGATGAAATCGTAGGAAAGCCAAGGGGGGAGAGAATTGTTATTGAGAGTTGAACTGAGTGAAGTGTGGGAAGAAGCCAAGAACATTAAAGCGTTCCGCTTTAGTAGAGAACTTGATTTCGTCCCAGGACAATTTATAATGGTCTGGCTTCCAGGCTTTGGGGAAAAGCCGTTCAGCTTAGCTGATAAGGACCTAATCCTCGTAAAGATAGTTGGAGCATTTACATCAAAAATGTTTGAGCTGGAAGAAGGAGATTACATTTGGATTCGCGGTCCTTATGGAAAAGGGTTTGAGCCAAAAGGCAAGAACATTGGAGTGATTGCTGGTGGAATTGGAATTCCCCCGCTGTATGCTCTTGCAAAGCATTATAGAGGGCATTTTGAGAGAATCACTTTGATTTATGGAGCTAGAAGTAAAGATGAATTTGCACTGCTCGACATTGAGAATTATGTTGACGAAATTATTCTAACAACTGACGATGGAAGCTTAGGAGTTAAAGGCTTTCCAACGGATTTTTTAGCAGAGAGAAAGGATGAATTTGACTATGTTTATACTTGCGGTCCCGAAATTATGATGGCAAAAGTCCTCGAAATTATGAACTTTAAGAACGTTCAAGTTTCAGCTGAGAGGTATATGAAGTGCGGAATTGGTGTCTGTGGAAGCTGTGCTCTTGGGGAGTACCTAGTATGCAGAGATGGACCTGTGTTTTATGGAGAACAGCTCAAGAACACAGAGCTTGGAAAATTCAAGAGACTGCCAGATGGGAGGATTGCTAAGCTTTAACTATTTTTGTCCAATTAACTTTTTAATACTATCACAAACTCTCTTTTAAGGTGAGAAAAGTGAAGTACACTTGGGAAGAATTCGCGAGAAAAATGGGGATTGAAGTCGAGAGACTGGAAAATAAAGAAGCTAGAGAGCTAAAGAAGTTTGTCGATGAGCTGATAGCTCCAACTCACTGTCAGTTTTGTCAAGGGTTAGATTTAAGCATTGATAATCCCGTCCATCATCCTTCTTACGAGCTGACTCCAGCATGCAATCACGACTGCATCTTCTGTTATTCAAATGTGGCTGTAAAATTGGGAAAAGCACCAAAGCCCGGTTACTATGGCTGGGAAAATCCAAAAGCAATAACAATTTCTCAGTATGGAGAGCCTTTGCTCTCACCAAGAATTGTTGAAGTTAATAAGATGCTCCGTGAAAGATTTCCAGAGGCTAGGTTGGACTTGCAAACTAATGGGAGTCTTCTAACGGAGGAGCTCTGGCAAAGGCTTGATTTCGATTTAGTTATGATAAGCTTAGATGCCGCAAGCAGAGAAAAGCACAGGATGATTACGAATGCTGACACTTTTGATAAAGTTGTAAATGCCCTCAAAATAGTTGGTTCTGATAAATCTGTTCGTTCAATTGTGAGGACAATCTTTATGCCAGGGATAAATGATGAGGACATTCCAAAGATTGCTGAGCTAGCGGCTTCACTTGGAGTTGATGAAATGATGCTCCAGCCTTTAACGATACACAAGCTGAATGAAGAAAGACTAAAAAGAGCGGGTTTAGATTTTGAGAGGGCTGAAAGTGTTAGGGAGCTACTCAAAGTAGCGATGGAAGCTAAAAAATACATAGATGTCAGGATAAGCGGCTGTTTATTAGTTCAATTAAAGCATATGGACGCTTTAACATTATACAACGTTTACAAAGTTTCAAGAGAAGTCGCACCTTTGGTTAAAAGGGAGAGAAGAGAAGTTTAACTTTTTGAAGGCGTATTTCTTGGTGAAACGTATGGGGACGGTTTTTATTTTTATAGCCCTCTAATTCCCCTAAGGGACGAAATCTCAGTTGTGTTTTTATTTGCTGGAAAAGGGTCTCAAAGATTCAGAAGATAACCTTTTAAACTCCCATTCTTTCTTCCTATCATGCTCACATGCTCACTCTGCATAAACAACGAAAAAACTTCAAAAATTGAAATTATTGCTGGAAAACACATCTGCAAAGAATGCTTAGTTTATCTCAAGCACAAGCCAGATAGGGGTAAAATTAGGGCTGAGTTGGATGAGCTTATGAAGAGTGTTGATAAAGCAATTGTGGCTTTTTCTGGCGGAAAAGACAGCACAGTTGCGCTTTATTTAGCCAAAGATGTTTACAAGGTTCCAGAACTTGAAGCAGTCATGATTGACCACGGTTTTATGGCAAAGGAAGCAATTGAAAATGCCAAAAGGATAGCAGAATATCTGGATGTGCAATTTACAATTCTGCGATATGATTATTCAGACATCTTCCGTGAAGCTCTCTTAAAGGCCCAATCTCCATGTAGGAGATGCTCAAAGAGGACTATGGAAAAGCTGAGAAAGTATGCACTGAAGAAAGAGGTTAAATACATAATCACAGGTCACGAATTACCTTTTGGCCATTATCCCTACCGCTTAATGTCTGGCGGGATAGTTCAGATTAGGCTTTTGAGCTTGATGAGCGAAAGCGAGAGATTTGAAATTCTGAAAAAGCTACCTTTTGAGTTTCCCAAGTTAGCTGGATATACAACGAACTGCCTCATCTTAGGTCCAGCCTTGGAGAGGTACTATGAAAAACACGGCTTCAGCTTTGAGCATAGGAGAATAGCAGCTTTGGTTAGGTATGGGCTTTTAGACAAAGAGAAAGCTTTGGAAAAAGTGAAAAAGCCAGAGATTCCAGAAGAGATAAAGAGAGAGGTCTACGAGCGTTTAAACTTGAAGGAGCCGCTTTAATTTTTCCTTAGCAATCTCAAGCACTTTCTCTGGTTCAACCTTAAATCCTCCGCCTTTAGCTAAAACTTCACTGCCTCCCCCACCGCCACTTGTTTCCTTGAGGACTTCCCTCAAAAGCTCCTTCATTGAAACACCTTCAACACCTCTGTTCTTTGCAAATATCACATAGTTCCTCCCAACAACTAAAGCAATTGTGTTTGGATTCTTATCTACCAAATAGACCACAAAAGCTTGGGCATCTTTCATATCAAGCTCCTCAACCGTGCTAACGATTTTAATTCCCTTAACTTCTTCAGATTCCTTTAAAAGTGCTTTAGCCTTCCACTCCCACACCTCTAGTCTTAAAGCCTTCTTCTCCTCTTCAAGCTTCTCAATCTCGCTTTTAAGTTCCCTAACCCTCTCAACTAGGGGCCTGTTCTTATTTGGCATCTCATCTAAGCTTCTCCAGTAATCCTTCAAAAGATCACCCAAATACCTCAAAGCTCTATTCCCACAGACAAACTCAATGCGCCAAATGTTTTTGCTCTTCTTGTAGAAGTTCACAACTTTAATAAAGCCGACTTCTCCCGTGCTTTTTACATGAGTTCCCCCACAAGGAATTACATCAACACCAGGAATCCTGACAATCCTTATTGGGGGCTTGACCTTATCAGAAAGATCTTTTCGGAGCTGGTTTCTTAAATCCTCAGGAAGCTTATCGTAAAACTCAATTTCAACGGGCAAATCTCTGCGGACGATTTCATTAGCCCTAATCTCAGCCTTTAAAATATGCTCCCAAGTCAGCTTTCCATCAAAATCAATCTCAATCTTGTTGTAGTTTTCAAAAATCTGAAAGCCCGTCGTGTTGCTGTCATACAAATCTTTTAGAACTGCTGAGAGAATGTGCTGACCCGTATGCTGCTTCATGTTTTCGTATCTCCACTCCCAGTCGAGCTCAAGCTCAACTTCTTCTCCAGCCTTTGGTTCCCTGCCTTTTAAAGTTCCCTCGTGCCAAATCTCATCTTTGCCGTAAACCTTTTCTACTCTAATCTCAAAGCCATCTCCCTTAATAATCCCTCTATCGCTTGGCTGACCACCACCCTCTGGATAGAAAATCGTTCTGTCGAGCTTGAGCTTGATTCTATCCCCCTTAAATTCAAGAGCGTCAATTCTCGCTTTTGCTTCCTTGAGATAAGCGTCATCATAAAAGAGCCTAGCTGTCATGTAATCACCCAACAGAAATAGAAAGCGGGCAGTATAAAAATATTGTCAAATGCAGAGAAAAACTACTCAGCCTCAGCTCTTGCCTCAAGGATTGCTTTAACCCTCTTAAGCCTGAAGAAGTTTTCCCTCTCCATCTCATCCAAGTGTTGGCTGATAAACTTTACAGTCGCTTGCATTCTCGGAATTATGATGTACTCAAGGGCATTAACTCTTCTCTTCGTCTTCTCAATTTCCTTTGCCAATCTTTTGAGAGTCTCCTCAACTTCGGCTAAGCGAACCGCTAACTCCAAAACTTCTTCAAACTTCTCCGCTGCCAAATCAACCCTTGGAGAGCTTGCAACAAACGTGTATCCTCTTTCGTCTGGCTTTCTCTTGAAGGATTCTGCCTCAATCAGCGGCACTGAAACACCCATGATGTTTCTCTTCCTTATCTCAACTTCCTTGTTTGGCTTAACACCGAGAGCAATTTCCTTAAGTCTGAGCAGACCAACATCAATCTCAGCTAAGCGTAAAGCTTCAAAGGCTTCTTCTATCTTTTGGTTAAGCTCTCTCCTCAAGTTCAACGCTTCATCATAAATTGTAAAAAACTCCATAATTAAGGCATCCTGCTTCTCCTTGAGAAGCTTATGTCCCTTCTCTGCAAGCTTAATGCGCCTTTTTAGTTTGAGCAACTCCATACGGGTTGGCTTGACTTTAAGTATCTCTGACATCTTGGCTCACCCCAAGAAAATAATGGAATCAAGAGGAGCGCCTGTACTTTGGATGATACTTCTTGATGTACTTTGGCTCAATTCTCTTAAGCTCGCTTTCTGGAAGCATTGCAAGTAATTCCCAACCAAGGTCAAGTGTTTCCTCAATGCTTCTGTCTTCATCGTATGCTTGAGCAACGAATTCCTTCTCAAATCTGTCAGCAAAGGCTAAGTACTTTCTATCGGTCTCAGATAATGCTTCTTCACCAACGACAGCCACTAAATCTCTTAAGCTTCTACCTTCAGCGTAAGCTGCATAGAGCTGCTGTGAAAGCTGTGGGTGGTCTTCTCTCGTTCTTCCCTTACCGATACCGTCCTTCATGAGTCTTGAAAGTGAAGGTAGAACGTCTATTGGTGGGTAGATGCCTTTTCTGTGTAGATCTCTACTGAGAACTATCTGGCCCTCTGTAATGTAACCTGTCAAGTCTGGAATTGGGTGAGTTATGTCGTCGTCGGGCATTGTGAGAATTGGCATCTGGGTAATGCTTCCCTTCTTTCCTCTAACTCTACCTGCTCTCTCGTAAATTGTTGCCAAGTCAGTGTAGAGGTAACCTGGATAACCTCTTCTTCCTGGAACTTCCTCTCTTGCTGCTGAAATTTCACGCAAAGCCTCACAGTAGTTCGTCATATCTGTAAGGATTACCAAAACCTGCATGTCGTAGTCGAAAGCTAAGTATTCGGCAACTGTGAGGGCCATTCTTGGAGTAATGATTCTCTCGATAGCTGGGTCGTCTGCTAAGTTGAGGAACAACACAGCTCTCTCAATTGCACCTGTCTCTTCAAAACTCTTTTTGAAGAAGTTAGCTTCCTCGTATGTAATACCCATTGCAGCGAAGACGACAGCGAACTGCTCCTCCTCACCTAAAACCTTTGCCTGCCTTGCTATCTGTGCAGCTAATTTGTTGTGTGGTAAACCGCTACCGCTGAAGATTGGCAGCTTTTGACCTCTAACGAGTGTGTTCATTCCATCTATGGCAGAAACACCTGTTTGAATGAAGTCTCTTGGATAAGCTCTCGCGACTGGATTGAGAGGAGCACCGTGAACGTCTCTCCTGTCCTCTGGAATTATCTCTGGACCTCCATCAATGGGCTTACCAATACCGTTGAATATTCTACCGAGCATGTCCATTGAAACTGGGACTTTCAGCGTTTCACCAGTGAACCTTACGTGGGTTGTCTTAACGTCCAAATCTCTTGTTCCCTCGAAAACCTGAACAATTGCCATATCTTCCCTTGCTTCCAGCACTTGACCTTTTCTCTTTTCCCCGCTCTCTGTCTCTATCTCAACGACTTCACCGTAAGCTACTCCTTTGACTCCCTGAACAATCATGAGAGGACCGTAAATCTTGCTAATTGTTGAGTACTCCTTTCCTGACATCTCAATCACGCTCCATACTTCTTAAAGAGTTCTCCAAACTGCTCTTTTGTCTCATCTATAAGCTTGGCAATCTCATCAACGTTAGGCTCAAACTTCATTCTACCGATTTTCTCTCTTACTGGAAGCTTTGCAATCTCTTCAACCGGTATTCCTCTGTCAATTGCCTGCATGGTGTAGTCATAGAAGTTGAGTATAACGCGCATCATTGTAACCTGCTTCTTTGGTGGACAGTAGGTATCAACTTCATGGAAGGCATCTTGCTGGAGGTAGTCCTCTCTGAGCATCCTTGCAACCAGTAAAATGGCTCTCTCCCTGTCTGGCAGAGCATCTGGACCTACAATTCTGACAATCTCCTGGAGTTCAGCCTCTTTCTGGAGGAGCTTCATTGCAGTGTCTCTCATCTCTTTCCACTCTGGGTCAACGTTCTGGTGCCACCAGTCTTTGATTGAGTCAACATAAAGTGAGTAGCTCATAAGCCAGTTGATTGCTGGGAAGTGTCTTCTTCTAGCTAAGTCAGCATCCAGTGCCCAGAAGACCTTGACAACTCTCAATGTGTTCTGGACTACTGGCTCTGAGAAGTCACCACCGGGTGGTGAGACAGCTCCGATAACTGAAACGCTCCCAACCCTGTAGTCGCTTCCCAACGTTACAACTCTACCTGCTCTCTCGTAAAATTCAGCAATTTTTGAAGCTAAATATGCTGGATAACCCTCCTCACCTGGCATTTCTTCCAATCTACCGGAGATTTCTCTCAAAGCCTCAGCCCATCTGCTAGTTGAGTCTGCCATCAAAGCTACGTCATAACCCATGTCTCTGAAGTACTCTGCGATTGTAATTCCGGTGTAAATTGAAGCCTCTCTAGCTGCGACAGGCATGTTCGAGGTGTTTGCAATTAAAACCGTTCTCTCCATCAATGGCTTTCCACTTCTTGGGTCTTTGAGCTTTGGAAACTCCTCAAGAACATCTGTCATCTCGTTACCTCTCTCACCGCAACCGATATAAACTACGACCTGAGCGTCACTCCACTTTGCTAGCTGGTGCTGTGTAACGGTCTTTCCACTTCCGAAAGGACCAGGAATTGCCGCAGTTCCACCCTTGGCTTGTGGGAAGAATGTGTCAATTGTTCTCTGACCGGTGATGAGCGGAACCTCTGGAGGAAGCTTTTCTTTGTAGGGTCTCTTCTTTCTGACGGGCCACTTCTGATACATCTTAAGCTCCTTAATCTCTCCACTCGGTGTCTTTACCTTTGCGATAACTTCCTCAATTGTATAATCTCCTTCCTCAGCAATCTCAACAATCTCTCCCTCAATCCCAGGAGGAACCATTATTTTGTGGACGATTAAGCTCGTCTCTGGAACTTCACCAAGAATGTCTCCACCAACTACTTTATCACCAACCTTAACTCTTGGAGTGAAGTGCCACTTCTTGTCCCTTGGTAAGGCTGGAGCTGTCAAACCTCTTGCAATGAAATCACCACTTTTCTCTCTAAGAACTTCAAGTGGTCTCTGAATACCATCATAAATCGAAGTCAGCAAACCGGGACCGAGTTCAACGCTAAGTGAAGCTCCTGTTCCAATAACGGGTTCTCCAGGCTTAAGGCCAGCAGTTTCCTCATAAACCTGGATGACAGCTTTATCGCCCTCTAAACGGATAATTTCTCCTATCAGACCAAGTTCGCCAACTCTAACGACCTCATACATCCTTGCTCCTCTCATGTCGTCAGCAACGACCAGAGGTCCAGCAACTCTAATTATCCTTCCCATTTTCTTCACCTCTTTAGCTCAACACCAATTGCTTTTCTTACAATTTCCCTCAGCTGTTCTTCACCAAAGACTGAACCAAACTTATCGGGAATTTGAAGGATGATTGGAAACGTCACATCAGGAATCCCAATTCTCTGAGCTAAGCGCTCAGTGATTAATATTATACCAACATCTTCCCTCTCTATAAGCTCTTTTAACTTATTCTTTGCTCTTTCATTTTCTAGTGGAGTTTCTTCAAAAGAATAAACTTCATGGACTCCAGCAAGCTTAAAGCCCAATGCAGTGTCTCTATCACCCATTAAAACTATCTTCATGGCAGTTCACCTACAATAGCTTTTATGCTCTCTGGCTTGATTCTGTCTTCAATAAGCTTCGCTATTGCCTTGAGCTTTCTTATTTCGCTCTCCTTTGCGAGGATGTAGTTTAGCGGAATTGCAACGCTTAATGGGTAGAATCTTGTCAACTCGTTGATTTTCCTCTTTATGTATCTCTCAAATGCTTTGTTAAATGCGTCCAAATCGCCGCTTTCAAGGCCTTCCCTTACCTCCCTGAGAACTTCATTGTATTTCGTTGAATCAAGCTCAGCCAATGCCATGCTAAGGTCTTCAACGTGCATTAGAGTATCCAGGGTTCTTTGGTTTAAGCTGCCTCCCGGGATTAGGAAAGGCCTTATTTTATCAGCGCCCAAACCATGGAGCTTTGCTCTCAAAATTGTCATCAGGTTTATCTTGTCAATTTTGAGCTTAACGAATTCCTCAAGGATTTTTCTCTCTTCATCTTTTCTTGACTGTGCATATCTCAGCAGCTTTGCATAATGCATTTTGTAAAGCTCTGTTTCAAACTCTTCGACAGTAATTTCTTTAAGGAGGAGTCTCTGATAAACTTCCTCATATTCCGTTCCCTCAAGGATGACAAGAATTTCCTCCATGGTTTTAGCTTCAGCCATTGCTTTAATTCTCTCAACCATGGTTCCAAGCTCTGCTATGTAATCCCTTGCAACCTCACCATAGAGCTTGGCCTTAACAACAGCGGCTATATTCCTAATGTCCCACTCTTCAAGGAGAAGCCTAAAGAAGGGATTAACTCTTTTAGGCAAAATCTTAAACATTAAATTGTAAGTATCTGCAAGGGCCTCATCAAATGCTCTATCAATTGTTTCAACAGTATATACCGAGAGCTTACCCAAATAGGGCTTATAGTCGCTATCTTCAAGGTTCATTACAAAATTGTTTAGGGTTTTTGATTCCGCAAGCTCATTAAATCTCTGCTCAGTAAAAAGCCTGGCTTCCATAGCCCTAATCCTTGCATTTGGGTAGGAATATGGAGTGTATTTATAGACAATCGAGCCTGTCTTGTAAGCTATCCATGTGAAAACCACTGCAAGGGTTGTGTCTAAGATGCCAGTTATTGTGCTAATTTCCACTTTCCATCACCCAAAGAGCACTTTAGCAATTCTTGACCTAAGCTCACTTTCTAAACGCTCAATTCTAGCCTCAAATGTGTTGTCAACTCTGATTGTCCTATCAGCATTCTCAACCAAAACTCCACCGATGGTTTCAATTTTGTCTCCAAGTTCAATGCTCATCTCTCTACCTGTCTTCTCATTCAAAAATGTCTTAATCTCGTCGATTTTCTCAGCTATTAACTGCAAAGTTGCCTCGTTTGAGCTAACTCTAATCTTATCTTCGCCGAGTTCCTTAACAGCCTGAAGCATTAGGTCCTTGACAACCTCAAAGTACTCATCCTTTGGAAGAGCTGCCAGTCTCTCTTTGAGGCTCTTAAGAACTTCGTTTATCAACTCCTCTTGAAGAGCCAGCCTTTTCTTTCTAATTTCGAGCTTAGCATTTGCTACAATCCTCTGCTTTTCTATTTCAGCTTGTGTTTGTGCTTTTCTCAAAATCCACTCTGCTTTAGCTCTAGCTCTTTTTTCTGCTTCTGCTTTAATTTCCTCAGCTTGCTTCTCTGCTTCGCTTAGAATATACCTTATCTTCTGCTCTGCCTCTCTGTTTATCTCCTCGATGATCAGCTTTGCTCCTTCCATTGCTCTGCCTCCCTAAAGGAAAGTTAAGGGGCTCAGAAGCCCACTCCTGTAACTATCAATATCAAAGCACCAACAAGACCGAAGATTGCCATTGTCTCAGCCATAGCGGCAAAGATGATACCCTGTGTGAAAGTCTTGGGGTTCTTTGCAACTGCACCAATACCTGCTGAGGCTATGATACCCTGCGGGATAGCTGAAAGACCTGTGAGACCAACTGTAAGACCAGCTCCTAAGAGAATTGCGCTCTTAATGATGTTTTCCTGAGTTGCCGCGGCAAATTTGAAGCTTCCACCAAGTATTCCTGAGACTAGTGCTATGAGGAACAGTGTAATCAAACCGTAAATGCTCTGTGTCATTGGAAGACCTTCAAGTATCAAAGCATTTTTGAAGTTCTTTTCATCCTCTGCAACTGCACCAGCTGCAGCAGCACCAGCTATACCGACACCAAATGATGATGCTGCACCAGCTATACCTGCTGCCAATGCCATTCCCAAAGCAACATAAACTATTGGATCCATTTTTCAACACCTCCTACCTCAAATTTCGAGTTCCGAAACTTCCCTTCTTGATTTGAAAGGCTCAAACCTTTTGCCTTCTCCAGAGTAAAATGTTCCGAAAAATTCAACATAGTGCAAACGGAGAGCGTGAACGAAAGCTCCCAAGGCATTTATTGCCGTTGAGAATATCTGTCCTCCAATGAAGACAATCAAACCAACAGCAATGCCAAGAGGAACTGGGCCTATCTTCAGACCCCATATCATCTGAACAATTATGTTGATGACCATGGCAATTCCCGACGTTGCCAGAGCTAGTGCCATTAATCTTGCATAGCTGAGCCAGTTTCCGACAAAGCCGAAGAAGTCAGAGATTATCATTAATATTGCCAAAGCTCCGTTTCTAAGCTCACTGAGGACAAATAGGACTAGCCCAATGCCAAATAATGCTTCAGCTGCAATTAATGGAACCATTCCTGCCAAGGAAAGTGCAAATAATGCTGTACCAAGGATTATAAACATCCAAGTGAGTTGATCGAGTACTGCATCTTTTATTTCACCGTTTTTGATTTTGACTATGAAGCCCACTGTGTATCCTATGAACAAGTGCATGAGACCTATTGCTAAAGAAATTTCAAGGACCATTAATGCATCTCTCATTGCATCAAGTTTCCTCCACACATGGAACCCTGCAAGGTCAAGAGCATTTCCAAAGTAGCTGCCAAAGAATATTCCCATGAGCATAGTGAAGAAGGAACTCCAAAGCAAGATATTTGCAAATTTCCAGGTTCCATCTTGGAGATGCTTGTGGCCTTTGACCAACAACGCGGCTATTATTCCTATCAGCAGACCGTACATGAAGTCCGTGAGCATGAAGCCGAAGAAGAATGAATATGTAAAGGCTAAAATCGGTGTTGGGTCAATTTCATTGTACTTCGGAACTCCAAACATCTCTGTGAGCATCTCAAAAGGCGCTATAAGCTTTGGATTCCTAAGTTTGATTGGAATGTCGTCAAGCTCTTCTTTAGTTGGCTCCTTGATGTTGATGTAGACTTTACCTTCTGTAACTCTCTTTATGCCTTCCACAACCCTTGGAACATCTCTTCTTGGAAGCCAGCCAAGTAGAGCAAAGGTCATGTTGGTTCTGGCGAGATGACTAAGAATGTTTGCTTTGTCTCTCTCGTTTTCCATTAGCTCCTGATAGAAAACTATGTCGTCATAATACTTTCTCGCAAGCTCTTTTGCTTCTTTCTCTGCTTCTGCCAACTCTTTCTCCTTTTCAACTAACTGATGCTTGTATTCCCTTATGACTTCTCCTGGAGTACCCTTCCCTTCTGGAACCTCTATGCGTTCAAAAGCATACTTAGCCAACACTGGATTTGCCTTGTCATAATCTTTCTTGAGGATAGCAAACACAACCAAATACCTAGCCTTAAACTCCTTTGAAACATAAGCAACTTTGCCTTCAAGAGTTTTTGTTAATTCCTCTACAAGATGGGTATATTTATCTCTGTCAACAAAGCCAACAACGATCTCAATCTTTTCGGTAGGTCTCAGATATGAGACATCAATGTTCAAAGCGGATAAAAGCTCAAGAACAGCTATGTTGTTCTTTATCCTCTCTATCTCGGTGTTAATCGAGCTTATCTTGCCCTCAACTTGCTTGATTTGAGGCTCAACTTCCTCTAAAAACTTTTCAACTTCTTTCACAAGGTCTTCAATGCTCCTGTACTTGTATTTCCTCTTTGATATCATCGGCGGGAAGAAGAACTCCTTAATGCCGCCTTTTTTCTCCTCCCTATATCCTTTGAGAAAATCGACCAAACGGGAAATGCTTATGCTGTAAGAAGTTGCTTTTCGATAAAACTCATTGGGAACATCTTTTTGAGCTATTTTAACATCAAGCTCCCTTATTTCGACTACACCTTCTTCATGAAGGTACGTCAAAAGCTTATCCTTATATCTATTAATGCTTATAAGTTCAATTTTAACCATCTCTTCGGGCTTAAACATTTCAGCCCCCTCTTATGAGTTTTATGCCCTCATCAATAGCTTTCTCAAAGTTTTCAGTTGCTCTCACTTTAAGCTCTTCAAGCTCTTTATTCCCTTCCTCAATGAGCTTGTTAGCTTCAATTTCACCTTCTTTCTTCTTATCCTCAATTATCATTCTTGCTTTCTCTTCAGCCTCAGCAATTATTTTACTCTCAAGCTCTCTTGCCTCTTCCTTTGCTTTTTGAACAATGAGCTTTGCCTCTTCCTTTGCTTTTTCAATCCTCTCCTCTGCTTCCTTTTCAGCTTCAACGATTTGCTTAATTACTTCCTCCATGAGCATCATCTCCCGATGATGGGTGAAAATGAGGTTCATCTTTGGCTAGTCTAATTGGTTTAAATAGTTTATGCTCGTATAATATGACATAATGTCGAAAAAAGAAAGGAAAAAAGAATTATTCTTCACTCTTTTTCCTTTCGAGAAGAGATTTGATTTCTTTAAGGACATTATTCTTAGCAAATATAACAATTTGTCCTTTCTTTGGAAGTTTAGTGTCACCAGATGGAATAATTAGATTGCCTTTCTCATCGTAAATTGCAACTATGAGGGCATCTTTTGGAAGACCAAGGTCCTTCACAACTTTTTCAGCAACTTCACTGTTCTCGTCAATTTGGAATTGAACAATTTCCGCCCCTTCTTTTGGGAATATGACCCTGTTGAAGCCTGGAGTAACTATGCTCCTGAAAATATAGTTCGCTGCTATCTCCTCTGGACTTATAACGAAGTCAAAGTATCTCTTGAGGTCTTCAACCCTCTCAAAGACCTCTTTATTCTTTGGATTGCTGACTCTCAAGATTGTAGTAACTTTTGGATTCAAATGCTTTGCTAAAATACAAGCAAGGAGATTTGCATCGTCCCTTCCAGTTAAGGCCGCAAACGCATCAGCCTGCTTTATATTCGCCTCTTCAAGAGTTTTTTGGTCAGTTGCATCACCTTCAATGACGAGACCATTAATTAAAAGAGAGAGCTCCTTGGCTCTCTCCTTGTTCATTTCAATTATTGTAACATCGTCCCCATTCGCTTCAAGCATTTTTGCAACTAAATATCCAACCCTGCCTGCCCCCATTATCACAACAAACATCAAATCACCTCTTCTCTCCTATGAGGAATTTTGCTATCTCAGCATAAGCCGGTCTCGTTATTGTAATTCCAATTAAGACACCGAGTATTGTTGTGAATGCAAAGCCTCTTAAGCCGCCAACGAAGAACTTGAAGAGGAAACTCATTGCCACAATTGTTGTCGTTGCAGAGGCTAAGATAACAAAGAATGCTCTTCCCATTCTCTTAAGTATGCCGCTCCTTTTCGTAATCTTCTCTCTCCCTCTCCTTCCTAATAGCTCATCGGTGATAACTATCTGTTGGTCAACACCAGTACCTATTGCTGCTATGATTCCCGCAATACTTGGTAAATCTAAGTTCCACTTAATTAGGGCAGCAATTCCGAGGATTATTATGACTTCACTTAAGCTCGTTGAGACTACTGGGATTGCAATCTTAAGCTTTCTGTAGTGAGCATAAATTACTAATCCAACAACTATTAAAGCCGCTATTCCAGCTATTAAGACCTGCTTCTTGAAGTTCTCTCCCAGCTCTGGCGAAATATATTGAGAACCTTCAACGTAAACCTTAACGGGTAGTGACCCGCTGCTTAAAACGACAGCTATAACTTGAGCATCTTGCTGAGCAATGTATTGGTTTGGCGCAGTTCCGGTTATTCTTACATCGGTCTGTGGAATGCCTCGAGCCAAACCTTCACCAAGGCTGTAGGGACCGTATAACCCCAATGCCCTCGTTATTAAGCTCCTCAAGTCTTCACCTTGCTGTGGCTCAATGTATCTAACTTTTATCCCTTTTGCTTCAAGCTGCTCTTTGAGGTTTTTACCAACACCAACTAGAACAACAAGCTCCTTGTCCTTAGCGAGATTCGCTATCTCGTCAACGCTTTGATTTGTATATGCAATTGTGTCAATGTTGAACGCTTTCTTAATTCTCTCAGTTAAGGGCATTGCATCTGGAGCTTCCCCTTTGAAGTCAGTAATCATTAGATTATAACCCTCTTGAGGAACTACGAAGAGAGAATTCACAGGTGGGTCGAGGAACATGTCAACAGGGTAGCCTGCTTTGTCTTTAGCTAACTGAGCAAACTTCTCTGCCGCTTGTTTTGAGATTCTAAATGGAACAGACCATTCATAATATGTGCCCTTTGGTTCTATCTGAATTGGAAATACTTGGACAATATCCTCACCAGTTGCAAAAATTACCCCTTCAAATTCTGCATAAAATACACCTTGTCTCTCAATGGTCTCTTTCACGCTTCTTGCTTCTTCTTCCGTAACACCAGCGACTTTAACAATTATGTATTGGTCCCCCCAAGGCTCAACTTTAATATCTTTTACACCAAGCTGATTCAGTCTCTTTTCCAGAGAAACTTTCACCTGTTCCATTGTATTTTGATCAACAGGATGCTCAAGCTTAACGGTGATAGCGGTTCCTCCACTTATGTCAAGACCAAAAGTTAAGCCGTAAATGAGCAATGACGCAATTGAGCCGATTATAAAGACAGTGAGCAGTAAGACTCTCCAATTAAAGAGAAGCTTTTTCCAGTTCATTTCCTACCCCCCTTTCTCTTCTTAGGAGTTTTTGATGTTGTGGGCGCTTTTTTAGGAGCTTTACTTTTCTCCCTCTCCTCTTTCTTTGCTATGAACCATCTCAAGACACCAGCGTTCAAAATCCATGTGTTCATGAAATCCGCCAGCAAACCAAAGATTAAAACTATTGCAATTTCATCAATAACCTTAGCTGTTGAGAACAGCCAGAGTGAAGCTAAAGCTCCCAAAGTTGTAGTGCTCATTGTAAAACCAGTTGATACTGCAGAGAAATAGGCCTCTTCAATGGTATCTTCTTTTCTTTTAAGGAGCTTTGTAGTCAAAAGAATGTTGCTGTCAACTGAGTAACCTATAAGCATTAACAGAGCTGCAATTGTCGCTTGGCTTAACTCGATGCCGAAGATGCTCATTAGGGCTAGAGCTATCACCATGTCTGAGAACGCTGAGAATATGACTGTGAATGACGGAACTGGAACTCTGAAGAACAGAAAGACGACAACTGCCATTCCAAGGAATGCTAGGCTTATTGCTTTTATTCCTTGCTCTCTTGCCATTGCTCCAAAAGTGGGCCGAACTTCTGATATCGCATACTTTGCATCCGGGAAGCGTTGCTTAAGGACTTCCCTTATTTTTTCAGGATCAGCATCTGCCGGTGCATAAACATTTATTCCACTGCTTTCTTTCCCAATTCCAGTGAATTTCTCAACTCTAACATCTATATTAAGCTGTTGAGCGAGATATTTAGCAATCTCATCCGAGTTTGCATCTACACCATAGGCAGTTACAACCACTCCACCCCTGAGGTCAATTCCAAGCTGGGGGAAGTGAACTGCCAGAATTAAGAGTGACACAAAGAAAACTGCCAAGGGATAAATTATCATTTTTTTAGTTTCAATTTCTGTGAGCTTTTTAAGTTTGTCTTTGATCATTCCTTTCACCTCTGAACAATTTTAAAGGTGTTCGATTAAACTCTTTTCCATTATTTCGGCGAAAGTATTTTAAAAGTATGTGGTATTTAAGTTTGCCTTCGAGCACTCAACTTTAAAAGGTGAAGTGCAAAAGGTATGGTGGTGAGGATCATGGACACCATAGGATACCATTATGTAGTCGAAGCTTCAGGCTGTGATCCCGAGATTCTGAGAGATGCTAACAAGATAAGAGAGATCTTTCTCAAAGCTGCAGAAGCGGGAGATATGGAAGTTAAAGCAAGCTACTTTTTCAAATTCTCCCCAACAGGCGTCAGTGGTATGGTTATCGTTGCAGAATCACACATCTCAATCCACACATGGCCCGAGAAGGGCTATGCTGCTATAGACGTTTACACTTGTGGAGAAAAAGCCGACCCAGAAAAGGCAGTTGATTACATCCTTGATGCAATCGGAGCAGAATACGCTCACGTTTCAGAAGTCAAAAGAGGCATTGAAGAAGAGGACAACACATTTACACACATGATTCTGACATGGGAAGAAAAACTCGACAGGAAAAATAAGAAATAATAATCATTCTAAGAGCTTTTCAATTTCTTCCTTTAGTCTTTCAATCTTTTCTTTGAGCTCTTCGAACTTGATCTTGTATGACTCAAGCTCCTCAATTCTCTTTCTCAGCTCTTCGTTCTCTTTGCTTAATTCCTCAAGCTTCTTCTCAAGCTCCTCTTTTGCTGCTGTCAGCTCCTTGACTATCTTTTCCAGCTTTTCTACTTCCTCCTCCTTAGCCTTAAGCTTCTCTTCAAGCTCCTTGATTTTGGTCTCGTCAAATTTCTTCGCCTGAAGTTCCATGAGCTTAACCTTTGCCTCGCTCAGCTCCTTTTCTAGCTCTTTCTTCTCCCTCTTAACTTTTTCAAGCTCTGCTTTTGTCTCCTCAAGCTCTCTCCTTAATTTTTCAATCTCTTCCCTAGCTTTCTCTAAGCTCTCAAGCTCCACTGTCTGCTTCATCTTCTCAAGCTCTTCTTTAAGCTTCTCGTACTCAAACTTGAGCTTCTCATACTCGTGCATTAATTTTTCGTATTCTTCCTTAGCGATTACTTCTTTCAGTCCACCTTTCTCGATCATTTCAATTGTCTTAATGAGCTCGTCGAGCTTTCCTTGCTTGATTAATTCATAAGTCTCTCTAACTAATTGTCCAGCTTTGCTCTCGCCCTTGAGGTGCTTTCTTATTGTTTGCTCAGTCCTTCCTAATTCCCTTGCAATCTCGCTAACTGTCATTCCAGCCTTTTCTCTCGCAATAGCACCAGCAGCAACTGCTAAGCTGTCAACCCACGTCAATCTTTCGGCTGGGTCTTTGATAAGCTCAATTACCTCTGGTCTGAAAAGTGTTGCAAATAAGAGAATGCTCTCAAGCTGATGAATCTCTTGTCTTCCAATTGGGTTGAGTGGGACCTCAATTGCCATATCTCTCACCTCCTACACTTCACATCTCTAAAACTCTACCTCTCTTCAATACTTTGTCATGGTAGACAATTATTCCTTTGTCAGTAATGTCAAATGGATGCCTCCTCATTGAGTGTGATGTTCCTCTCATCTTCCAGACGATTAATGAACGCTTGAGCTCACCATCAATCTCATCAAGGTCAAGCCTTATGATGCCATCAACACCGTGCTCAACTCCAGGTCCACCGAATCCTCTCTCACCAACACTGATCTGGCTCACAAAGATTGATGTACATCCTGTTCCGGCTAAAACTCTCTTGAGCTGTAAGATTATACTTCTCGCCATGGCTGGCTTGTTTATGTAGAGAGTTGTGACTGAGTCAACAACAACTCTCTTTGCTCCAATGTCTCTAATTGCTTGTCTCAAAACATCAATGAACTCTCTAAGGTCTGTCAAGTCGTGGACAATATACTTTTCATATTCTTTTGACTTTCCAATTCCAGCCGTAAAGGCATCAATCATTGCGAATAATCCCTCTTCTTCATATTTTTTCACATCCCAGCCAAATTGAGCCATGTTCTGCCTCACTTGGACTGGATGTTCTTCCAAAGCAACATATATGCCAGGCTCACCCATTTGAAGACCGTTCCATAAGAACTGCTGACTGAAAATTGTCTTACCAGTTCCTGGCCCACCGCTTAGTAAAACGACGTTCCTCTCTGGTATACCCCCATGAAGTATTTCATCCATTCCCGGAATTCCCGTCTTAACGCGCTTAACCATCTCCACCACCCCCATCATCAAAATTAGGTTATTTTAACATAATCAGAAAAAGCTCTGATTTTAATTACCAAAATATACTATAAACGTAGAGGTATATAAAAGTTACGCTTTTTTGTGCCGCCGTATAAACTCCCCAACATCTGTAATGTTTTTAATAAAGCTCCTCTCACTATTTGGTTGAATTCTGCCAATTCCCAAAATCACTCCATTCTCATCGAAGAGAACAAGCTTTTTTGTACCTTCCCATTTGTATTCTTTAATGCCCCTTTTTGGAACATCTTTGCCCGTTGTGAAAAGGAAAGCAGCCTTTGGCTTCAAGATTGCATAGTTCTTTTTGATATCAACGAAGTAGAAGAACTCAATGTTTGGATAGAATTTCTCCACCAAATTTTCATCAACCTTTATTGTTCCAACAAAAGTTCCAAAGGAATAGGGCTTGAGCTTTAGATTTTCAATCTCTCTCCAAACTTCCTCGTTTACAGCATAAACATCTCTGAATTTGCCTTCAACAACTGCAAAAAAGCTGTGCCTAAGTTCGCCATATTTTTCTGCTTCTCTCAAAATTAAGTCAAACTCCCATGAGGAAACTCTTCGATATCTAAGCTCCATCCCAACACCTAATATGAATTTCAAAAGCGGAGGTTATAAGCCTTCAGCATGTAATTTGGTAATAGACTATAAGTATCGCCGAGATTATTTGTCAAGTTTTTGATTCTTTTCCACTCTTAAGCTGCTAAATTAAATCCTTATCCGGGCCTATATCGTTGAGTTTCAAATCTTTCAAATTCATTCCGAGTTCGAGAGATTCTGCTGTTTGCTGAATTATTGATATTACCTCATTAAAAGCCATTAGTCTTCCTAATGCATACATATATCCTCCCATATCTTTGTCTTTGCATTTTTCAGCTTCATCTTTTTCTTTTTAGCCTCTAAAGCCCTCTCTTTAATAGCTTCACATAGTTTCATAAATAAATGTCTTGTAGCATATCTATATCCACATTTTCCAAATTCCATCACCTCTTGTTCTTATTCCTCTACACTTTCTATGGAATACTCCTAGAGAGGATAAAACTTTCGCTAAAATTGACTTAATCCTAATAACACGAAGCCATGAGCATAAACCCTCATAGTCCACTATACCTCAGCGTTATCACTGAAACTCCAAGTAAGAGAATTGACAGAGAAAAGTTTGTCTCAAAACCAAAGAGCTCTACTAAAATACCACTTGCCAAGTTCCCTATAATTGCTCCAAGAGAGCTTATCAAGTTGTATGTTCCAATCAGTGTTCCTCTCTCTTTTTCCGGAGCATTCTTAGAGATTACCAATGTTGTTGATATCCCTATATATGCCCACGTGTAACCAGCTAAAAAGTAGGAGATAAAAGCCAAAAGTAAGAACTTTATCCCACTAAGTTTCAATGCAAAGAGCAAAATCACAAACCCAGCGATCCTAAACATCAGGGCATTTCTAAGCACCGATATACAACTTTTTGTCTTCAGCTCCATCCCAACCCTTGTATACATGTAAGCTGAGATTGCTGAATTACCCACGCTCATTAAGTATACCACTGAAGCTGTATAACCCCTATCTTTTAGAAGAACCGGAAACTGAGTAAAATACAACATTCCACCAATCCAGAACAAAAAAGTTGAAAGATAAAATATTTTGAATTTCCCACATGAAAAGTGAGGCATGTGAATAATCATATTTGGAAGGTATCTAAACTTCTCAATAACATATCCAAAATACACGCCAAGAATCTTTCTATCAATGTGTAAGGGAACCTCTCTAATCACCTTAATTCCCCAAGGAACAGAGATAAGACCAATCACACCAAGCACTATAAATATCTCCCTAATGCTCAAGAATTGTGAGAGCACAAAACCAATCATTAATCCTATAACCCAAGCCCATCCACAAATTTCATTGAACTTCCCTATAGCATAATCCCAATCCTCAAATCGAAAGCTCTTAGTTATTATTAGGATTGGTATTGGAATTGTGGATGCAATGAAAAATGAATAGATAGCATTCGTTAAAATCACCTGAGGCACGGACCTGTTTAATACAAAGACAAATGTCATCAATGCTGAACCCAAAAATCCTATGATAAGGAAAACTTTTCTCCTATTTAACTTATCAGATAGTTTTCCCCAAAACAGTCCTCCAAGCATTGAAAAGCTACTTCCAACAGCGGTAACTACACCAACCTCGGAAGGGCCACCTCCAACAGCTAACGTTAGGAGAGGAATCAAAGGAGCTGTACCACCAGTTGATATCTTAAAAGGCACAAAAGAATAGAACCACTTTGAGTTGTTAGGTCTCTTCCTCATTTGAGCAGCCTTTTCAAGGCTCTTCAATGTTGCTCTTTCCCTCTTCATTGAACGCTTCATGAAAAACACCCCAATATCAAAGAAAAAATGAGAACATAAAAAGAGGAGAAAGAGAAAAGCTACCAGTCTTCATCTTCTTCATCAATATCCCAATCTTCGGACTCATCCCAACTTTCTTCTTCAAAGTCCTCGTCTTCTTCCCAGCTTTCCTCTTCAAATTCTTCTTCCTCAAATTCTTCTTCTATAATTGGCTCCTCTTCGTATTCCTCAACTTTTTTCTGTCTCTTTGGAGGTTGCATTTGAGACACCTCCCGCCCCCGAGGGGCATCAATATTGGTAAAACTTGGGTTTATAAACTTTTTGCTAGATAATGTTGATTCTCAGCCGAGAACTAAAAATTTTAGGGTAGATTAACAAAGTTAACACAAAATAAAAGCCTCACCTAGGAGAAAGGTTTATATACCCATAACTTACCGTAAATTGGACAACTCCAAATCTTAAAGAATCAGGCTATAGTAAACCAAGATTAGAGCAATATAACCTTATTAATATTAGAATTGAGAGATTTGGTGGGAGATATGGAGGACAAAGAAAGCTCCGATAGTGAGACACCACTCATAAGAGCCAGAAAATTGGAACAGTACGTGGGAATATCAAAAATATACCCCAAGTTCAAGTTCATGAATCCTACTGGAACCCACAAGGATAAAAATGCGCTCAAAGCGATACATGATTCTAACGGTTACATATTTGAATTTTCAGATGATCATGCTGAAATTTTGTATAAGCTTGAGAACATTAAAGCTCTTCCCGCATCTGCTTTAGTCTTGACGGGTTTAGTGAAATTTGTGAAAAAGTTTGGTGTAGATGGCAAAATTTTGTGCTTATCTTAACTGGAGGGTTTAACGATGGAAAAAACCCTAATACTGGCTGAAGGTAGATATAACACAACAGATGGGAAGACTGCACATGGTCTGGTTAGGTACTCCAAAAGGTTCCGTATTGTTGGTGTTATAGACTCAACACTCTCTGGGAAAGATGCAGGTGAAGTTTTGGATGGTATTCCACGGGGAATTCCAATATATGGAAGCTTTGAAGAAGCAATCTCTGAGAATCCAGATGTCAAATACCTAATAATTGGAGTCGCTACCCCCGGAGGATACCTGCCCAAGGTGTATCGTGACATAATAAAGAAAGCTATTAAACGGGGCATTAACATTGTCAATGGCCTCCATAACTTCTTAAGTGATGATCCAGAATTTTCTCGTCTTGCAAAGCGCTATAAAGTCGAACTAATTGATGTGAGGAAGCTATATCAGGACATGAAAATTCCATTCACTGGAAAAATTAACGAAGTTACCTCAATTAAAGTTGCTGTCCTCGGAACTGATGGAGCAATAGGAAAAAGGACAACTGCAATAATGCTCCATGAAGCATTTGAGAGACTTGGAAAGAAAAGTGTCTTCGTTGCAATGGGACAAACCGGCTGGATGCAGGGAGCTAAATACTGCATAGTTATGGACTCCATAATCAACGATTTTGTTGCTGGCGCAATAGAAGATATCATATGGCGGGCATGGAAGGAAGAAAATCCAGATGTCATAGTTACACATGGCGAAGGCTCCCTTCTTCATCCCGCATATCCAGGAGGTTTTGAGCTTATAGCTGCAGGGAGGCCTGATTACATAATCCTCCAGCATGCACCTATGAGGAAACACTTCGATGACTTTCCTCAGTATGAAATTCCACCACTTGAAAGGTATATCCAGCTCATAGAGCTTCTCTCTGGAAAAAAGCCAATAGCAATAACGATAAATTCGGAAAAAATGACAAAGGAGGAAGCTCTGAAAAAAGCAAGAGAAATAGAGATTCAGTATGGAATAATGACCAGAGTACCGCTTTATGAAGGTGTTGAAGACATAGCAAAAGCAATTATTGAAGATGCAGAGAAAATAAAAGTTTCCATTGGAGTGGAAGAAAGTGTTCAGCCTCAAGTGCTTTGATTACATTATTATCGAAAAGCCTAAGATAGAATCAAGAAGGATCTCTGCTTTCTACATTATTTCGATAGATGGAGAGGAAAAGAAATTTAAGCTAATACACCACTATCCAGAAAGAATACCAAAAATAGATTTATTCGCTAAGCTGATGACAATAACACCGGCAATCAACTATGGGCTCTTCACACCGCTCATATATTTTGATTTCCCCCTCGATGAGAGAGACATACAATTCTTTAGAGACATGATGGAAATAACTGCAAGAGATATATTTGTTAACAGGATAGCAAAGAAAACAGGCTTTGTTAAAGAGGAATTCATTCCGAAAGAGATTACACCAAAAATGGCAGAGCCGATGGCACAGATAAAGGCAGAAGAAGTGATACACGAAGATATAAAATTTGAACCCGATTATAAAAAGTGCGCAGTAATGTTAAGTGGGGGCAAAGAAAGCCTGCTTACATACGGTTTAATGAAAGAAATAGGCTGTGAAGTTTATCCATTCTTTTTTAATGAGTCAGGAGGACACTGGAAGGTTGCGCTGACTGCTTATAAATGGTTCATCAATAATGAACCAAATACAAGGAAGGTTTGGAGCAACGTTGACAGGCTCTATAATTTCATCGAAAGCAGCATGAGGATATTAAAAAACATTCGCAAACCAAAAGCAGAAGTTTATCCAATAAGATTGTTCTTTTTTGAACATTATGTTTTCTCATTCTTGCCTCTAATATACAAGTATAACATCGGAAACATTCTCCTCGGAAATGAATATGATGACCCAAGAGGACTCAGCTATGAATTTCATGGAATTTCCCACTTCTATGCAGTCTTTGACCAGAGCCAATATTTTGACAAATACATGACAAGGTGGTTTGAGGAGAGAGGATTAAAAGTGAGACAATGGTCAGTCGTCAGACCTTTGAGCGGATTAATCGTTGAGAGGATACTTTATACTCGCTATCCAACTTTATTTAGACTCCAACGCAGCTGCCATTCAGTTCACAAGGAAAATGGAGAATATGTGCCCTGCGGAACGTGCTTTAAATGCAATGGAATTCTAACATTCCTCCTAGCAAATGGGATAGATCCAACTTTAATAAAATACAAACCCAAACATGTTGATACATTACCTGAGAGGATAAAAGAGGGCAAGATAAGGCTTGACAAGGATGAGCTTGAGCATTCTCTCTATTTAATAAAACAGAAAAACCCAAACTTTCCAATTGAAGGAAAACCTCACTGGCATGTTGAGATGCTCCATTTTGATGACAGAAATTCCCATTTTGATAACATTCCGGAGGAATTTAGAGAAGCAATCTACACAATTTTTGAAAAGTACACGAAAGGGTACGTCTATCTCAAAGATGAGAGATGGATTAGAATCTCACGGGAGGAAGCTCTTTATGGAGTTTAAGATAGTTGATGGAGAGCAATACCTTGATGAGATCCTTGAATATGATATGCAAGTTAGTAGAGAATTCCTACAATTCGACCTCACAGAAAGAGAATATGTTGAGGCATATTCAGCCGTTATTAACAAACTATTTTCCGAAGGGAAGCACAAGTTCTTCGCTGCGGTGGATGAAAAAGGAAGATACCTCGGGCATGTGTGGGTATGCATTACAATTGATACAGTTGACTATGTAAAAATTGCCTATATCTACGACATCGAAGTGAAAACTAAGGGCATTGGAATTGGTTCAGCACTGCTCAAAAAGGCTGAAGAGTTTGCAAAAGAAAATGATGCAAGAAAAATAGTCTTGCGTGTAGAGATTAATAACCCAGCACTAGACTGGTATAAAAGGAGAGGATACAATGAAAGAGCCGTGATTATGGAAAAACTACTTTAAAATATCCATAAAGCCATCCAAATCAGCCTTATCAAACTCCTCCTTGAATTTCAAACCGAGCTCGGCTATCTCTTCTCTTGTGATGATTTCTTTTCCTTCCCCTATTCCGGGACAGCTTTCATCATAATACAGCCAGAGCTTTTCCCCTTTATATTCAAAAGGCTCTTCCCCTTCAACGCCCAGAGGTTTGTGAGAAACCATAAAAGGATAAATCTGACAAACTAGGGGATTGTAGTCATGGATTTTGCATTTGCCCGTCTCTGGGTCATGAAATACACAGCCCAAATCCCACTCTCTGTAAGCCAAGACAAACCTAATTTTTCCGTTTTCAGCTGTGAAGAGAACGAAGTCTTGAGGATCATGGCTATGCTCTGCTATACGTTTTATGTCGTAAAGTGTGAGGTAGATAAACCTCCCACGGCAGCAATCTATACAGAATTTGCACTCAAATTTAACATCACTTTTGAGAGGTTTGGGTTTAAATCTCATTGACTCACCTCAGGTATTCAAATGTGCATCAAACTCTTTGCTCTTTCCAAAGTCAGCATAGCTTTTATCCAGGCGCTTGCTCACATAAGGACCGTCTTTTCTATAACCGAACTTTCTGTAATATTCCCTAACTCCAACGCCGCTGATGACAAGCATCTTCTTGACATCAAACTCCTCTCTCGCTATTCTCTCCGCCTCTGCCAAAAGCTCCATTCCATATCCTCTGTGTTGCCACTCGTATTTAGGTTTGCCTCCAATTGGCACCAGTGGGCCGTAAACGTGAAGCTCTCTAACAATTGCTGATGGTACTCTGTTGATTTCTTTACGGTGGGCTTTTTCGCTTGGAATCCTCAACCTAAGGAAGCCTATGAGAATGTCATTCTTAACATCCTCAAAGCTGAGGAAAATTTCTCTGCCCTCGCTTGCTTCATAGTCCTCTCTCAAAAGCTTTATATGCTCAACTTCTGGCTGAATTCCAAACTTCTGCATCACATGACCAACCTCTCTGAATCTAATTTCTCTTGGCCTTATGCCTCTCTTGATGAGCTCGTTGAAGACGAGCTGTCCTAAGTTGGAGTGCTTAACCCCAGCAGCAATTAGAGGAACAGGAATGTCTCTCTGAATCCTCATAACGCGAACCCACTTTGGAATTATCTTGTAAACCTCAACAAGGAGCTCAACTGCTTCTTCAGTAGTGTATGGCCTATATTTACCTTCTTTGTACCACTTGTACAGGATTGTATCCTCCGTTACAAGCGTCGGATAAATCTTCAACATATCTGGTTTAAAGCGAGAATCTTCAAAGATTATCTGGAAGGCCTTTAAATCCCTCTCAAAGTTGCTTCCCGGCAAACCGGGCATCATATGGTAGTTTATTTTAAGTCCAGCATCCTTCAAAAGCTGAGTCGCTCTAACAACGTCTTCAACGGTATGCCCTCTCTTAACTCTCTCATATATGAAGTTGAAAACAGTTTGGACACCAAGCTCTACTCTTGTAGTACCAAAGGCAAGCATTCTATCAATGTGTCTCTCAAAAGACCAATCAGGACGAGTTTCAATAGTCAAGCCGACCATTCTGACCTTTGCCTTCTCATTCTTTCTCTGCTCGTCTTCGAGGTAGTAGTACTTTTTCTTATGAGTTCTCTCCCAAGCGGCTTTAAACTTGGGATCTTCATCAAATACCGAGTAGTCTTTTTTAATCAGAACTCTAATCAGCTTTTCTTCAAGGTTCTCTACATCCTTAAAGTAAGGAAAGTCGTTCATTGCCTTAAATGCATTTTTTATGAACCATTCTTGATAATCCAAGTCCATTGCTGGAAATGTTCCGCCTTGAATAATCACTTCAACCTTGTCAATGTCATGTCCTATGTCATAGAGCTGCTTTAAACGGCGGAGCATGATTATGTAAGGGTGATAAGCACTTTGAATTGCTCTCAAAGCTGATGGTTCTTTTCCAGTGTAGCTCTGCGGCGAACCTTCAGTAGGGCCTCCAGGACAATAGATGCACCTCCCGTGAGGACATGGAAAAGGCTTTGTCATCATTGCAACAACTGCAACACCGCTTATTGTCCTCGTAGGCTTCTTCTTAAGGAAGTCTTTGAACTTCTCCCTATCCTCTTTACTCATAACTCTCAAGATGTCAGCGTTACCGGGAAGCTTGCTCAAATGATATTTTCTCGCAACTCTAACCTTAACCTTGTTTAATTCCTCTCTGCTTTTAATCTCACCCGAAATTATCATCTGAGCGATTTCCTCGCAGGCTTTTCTATAAGCATCCATCATCCATACACCTCTAAAGTCTCACCCTTTGGTTTAAGGAAAGCGGGTTAGCTTAAAAAGGTTGTCAGTTTATATTCACTTAGTGAATAATTCGGCTGGTGAATAAAAATGGCGAGCAGAGACGAGATTGTAAACTTCCTCGATGAATATTTGAACATAAAAGCCTTCCCAGACAAATCGAAAAACGGCCTCCAAGTTGAAGGGAAGAGCGAAGTTAACACAATAGCCTTTGCCGTTGATGCATGCTTAGATACTTTTGTGAAAGCAAAGACATTCAAGGCTGACATGATAATAGTCCACCACGGCATAGTCTGGGGCGGAGTTGATTATATAACGGGGCTCATTCAAAAGAGGCTCAAGTTCCTCCTCGAGAACGACATAAACCTCTACGTTGCCCATGTTCCCTTAGATGCTCACCCAGAAGTTGGAAACAACGCCCAACTTTTAAAGCTCCTTGATTTAGAGCCCAAAGAGCCTTTCGGAGACTATGGAGGCGTTACAATCGGATTTATCGGCGAATTTGAAGAACCAAAGCCTCTCCCGCTGATAGCTCAAATTTTAGTGGAAAAGCTGAAAATTGACTATGTGAAGAGCTATGAGTTCGGAAGGAAAGAAATTAAGAGGGTCGGGGTCATAAGCGGAGCTGGAGGATTTGCAATTGAAGAAGCTGTGAGAAAGAATGTTGATTTGTTCATAACAGGCGAGTTCACTCATGGAAACTATAGAACGGCTGAAGACTTAAGGCTGAGTGTTCTCGCAGCTGGACATTATGCAACAGAAACTTTAGGTGTTAAGGCACTAATGCCTCTCTTGAGAGAGAAGTTTGGTGTTAAGACGGTTTTCATAGATAATTCCACAGGACTCTAATAACAAGAACCTAGCACAAATGTTAATTAACTCTCTGGAAACAATAACGTATAGGAGGGGGGATAATGAACAAGACTCTCCTAGCACTGGGGGTTATAACAATAGTATTACTGGCATATGCCCTCAAAACAGCACAACTTCCAGCAGCCAGTGTAGATTATGAAGAAGTATTTTACATCAAGAATCAGAGCGTCACATTTATTACAAAAGATGGTGCGGGGTTGTTCGGAATGAAAATAAATCCCTACGTTGATAGCTTTAAGCTTGAGATAATATTTCCTCAAGGAACGGAGTATCTCATCAAATATGGAGACAAGAACATTAAGGGAAAAGATAAGTTTGAGTACAAAGTTTCAAAAGAGGATTTGCCCAAGGAAGTTATATACGTCCAATTTTGGCTTCCAGAAGATGTTACAAAAACAGTGATATTTGAAAAGCAAGAAGCTACAATACAGATACGAATGATAAAGTTACCATTCTGGAAGTCAAACGAAACCATATACATAAAATACATGAAAAACGAGAAGTAGCCCCTCACTTTTTATTCTTCTTGAACAGGAGTACACTAAAGATGCAGTCGAGGTAAATTCTGCAATTCTGCTCATCTTTTACAGTGTGGAACATAAAAAGAAATTTAACCATAATTTCTCGATCCTAAAATAAAGATAAATCAAGAGGAGAGCCTCTTCCTAAGCTCCTCCAAAGCTTCTCTTGCCTTTCTTACATCCTTTATCTTTCCTTGCGCTAAGTCCTTCTTTCCTCCACCGCCGCCACCAGCGATTGAAGTTATCACCCTTATAAGTTCGCCAGCTTTGAACTCAAGAGCATCGCCAACTGCAACGACCACAGCGTTCGTGTCTTCGCTTATGAGTGCAACTATCCTATTGGACTTCTTCAGCTTGAGTGCTGCTTCTCTTAGATGGTCTAAGTCTCCCTTGACAACCTCTCCGATGAACTCAATTTCGCCGATCTTCTCGACTTTGCTCTCAAGCTCGTAAACTAGCAGCTTAGCTAATTCTTTCTTGAGCTTTTCAACTTCCTTCCTTGCTTGCTTCCACTCCTCGAAGAACTTCTCAGCTGTCTCTGGCAACTTTTCTGGTGGAACTCTGAAGACTTCACTTGTCTTCTTTATTATGTCCCTCTCCTTCTGCCACTCTTTTATCGCAGCTTCACCACATGCGAAGATAATTCTTTCAACTCCATCTTGAATCCTCTCAGTTCTAAGTATCTTTATTGGACCGACTAAGCCAGTACTCGGCAAGTGAGTTCCACCACATGCCTGAACGTCCCAGTCCTCAATCTTGAGAACTCTGATGACTCTTCCCGGCACAACTCCACCTTGATAAAGCCTAAAGCCGTACTTCTGCTCCGCCTCTGTTCTCGGCAACCACTCCCAAGTGACTTTTCTGTTCTCCATGACAACCTTATTAGCAAGCCTCTCTATTTCCTTCAGCTCCTCTTCACTAATGCGCTTGTAGTGGGAAATATCTAACCTCGCCCAATCTGTGCTCAGCTGTGAGCCAGCTTGCCAGACGTGCCTGCCAAGAACCCTCACCAAAGCTCCCATCAGAACGTGGGTTCCAGTATGGTGTCTCATGTGCTGAATTCTCCTATCCCAGTCGATTTTTCCGTGAACTGTCATTCCTTCTTTAAACTTCTCTGGCTCCTTAACTCTGTGGAGTATCACCTTTCCAACCTTCTGAACCTCTAGAACTTCAACACCGTTAAGCTCACCAGTGTCGTACGGCTGTCCACCACCTTCTGGATAGAATGCTGTTTTATCAAGAACGACCCACTCATCAATGACCTTGAGAACTTTAGCGTCGAACTCCTTCATGAACGGGTCTTCATAGTAAAGCGTTCTCGTATCTGGCAAGTCTCTTACAAGCTCGAAATCAACGATTTGTTCCTCTTTTTCCTCTTTTGCCGTCTTTTCTGCTTCCTTTGCTACTAAGCTATAGAAGTTGTCGGGTATGTGAACCTTTATACCCTCTTTCTCTGCTATCTCCTTAACAATCTCTGGCGTTAAGCCGTGGCTTTCGTAGAACAGTATGAGCTTCTCTAGTGGAATTTCGTCTTTGCCTTCTTTCCTAAGCTTCTTAATTTCTCTTCTGACCAAATCGGAGCCTCTCTTAAGGGTTTCTTGATATCTCTTCTCTTCCACATTAATCATGTCCAAAATGACGTCTTCCATCCCCTCAAACTCTGGGAAAGTCTTGTGAAGAGCTTTTATGTGCATGGCAACGATTTCGCTGAGCGGAATCTCCAAACCAAGCTCCCTCAAATGCCTAATGCTCTTCCTTATCAACAGACGAGCAAGGTAGCCAGCTTTAACGTTTGAAGGAACAACTCCATCAGCCAGCATGAAAGTTAAGGCTTTTGTGTGATCGGCTATTGCATAGATAAGCTCGTAGGGTCTTATTAGTCTCTCAAGTTCCTCAACGCTTATCCCAACTCTGCTCGCAACTTCTCTTCTCAAAACTTTAAGGTCACCCATGTCCTCGATGTCAAACATTCCAGCCAGCCTTGAGTTTTCCATTAGAATCCTGTCGTCAATCTTCTCAATGCCAGCCATTCTCTTGAGGGGCTCAATGACATAACCTAAGACAGCATCGTAAGCCGTTGGAGTGCCTTGACTCATCCAAACTAACCTCTCAAGACCATAACCGGTATCAACGACCTTGGTATCCATTGGGATGTATCTGTCCCCTTTGATAATCACAACTTGGTCATCCGGAGTTCCGGGAGGTGCTAGCTTATACTGCATGAACACAAGCGTAGCAACTTCCAAACCTCTATAAAGGACTTCAAAAGCGGGTCCAGCGTTTCCTCCACCTGCCCATGGGTTCTCTTTGAAGGTTATGTCTTCAGGCTTCATCTTCAGATCCTTAGTGAAGAACTCGAAAGCTAATTCAACTGTCTCATCCATCCAGTATATCGGCTTGCCTGGATAGTTGAAGGCATGATGTGCCATCATTTCGAAGATTGTGAAGTGTCTCCCCGTTATTCCAACGTTGTCAATGTCTGTGAATCTTATTGAAGGCTGGGAAATTGTGAGCGGATTTGCTGGAGGATCAGCTTCTCCACTAATGACCCAAGGTTGGAAGTCCATAATGCTTGCCCCAACGAGGAGAACATCATCTCTCCATCTAGGCAGAACTGGATACCTCTTAACCCTTCCATGCCCATGTCTCTCAAAGAAGCTTAAGAATGCCTCTCTCATTTCATCAAGCGTGTACTTCTTTGGAATGCCCGGCTTTCCTATGAACTGGTACTCATCACACGGAGGGTCCCCACATGTCTCTCTGTCTGGATCGAGCGTCCAGAAAGGTTTTCCACAGACTTTACAGGTCTTCCTTATCCATCCTTCCTCTTTAAACATCCTCGTTGTCATATCCATTGACATTTTAATCACCCTTCCAAAATTAACTAGTGAAAAGTACTTACCTTAAAAACAACAGAAGAGTGAAGTTATATTAAGTTTACTGAAATTTAGGCAAAAACAAGAAATATGAAGAATTTGTCTAGTATAAGCTCCCATTAGACTGAGCTAATCCTCTTCATTCTCATTGATTACAATGATTGGGAAGTTCATCTTTTTGAGCATCTCTATGAGTTGCTCATACGTTTTTCTTAAGCGTTCAAGCTTATATCGTAAATTTTGGTTCTCAATAGCTAAGCTCGTAGCTTCCTCCGTCTTGGCTCTAAGCTGAGCTTTAAGCTCAATTATCTCATCTTCAAGCTCAATAATCGAACGTTCTAACCTCTCAATTTCCTCATACAGATCTTTGCATATCTTTTCTTTGAGCATATACAACACCGGTCAGACCCGCGAAACCTCATCACTGATTTCAGGGGGCTCCAGACTCATCATTCCTCAATTTTTTGATTATGATTCTCATAACTAATAAGATTTTCCCTCAATTTTCTCCCAGAGGCCACATCTTTATTTTAAGCTGACTTTTTGAGCTTTAAACCTCTTTCTCAGCAAGAGGTTAAAAGGAAAAATGAAGGCTTTTTGGCTTCAACTTGATCAAGCTTTAGTTCATTAATAAACTATCACCAATGAGAAACTCATATGATTTGAAAAGGAGAGCTTACTCCCTTAATCCTGCCAGATTTTTAATGCACTTCTCACTGTTTACTGTGTATATTATAGTTTCAAAAACATATCGTTGCCAAAATGTAGCATATATAACCTCAACATTACTTGAGAAAAACTTCAACAATTAGCCAAAATCCTTAAATATTTTGTCGATATTAAGATAAGTTTGTAAAGTACACCAATGCAGAAAACTCTACTTTATGGTACAGTGACGTTCAGAAAAAACCTAAATAGGTTGGAGGTGTCTATATGGGAGCCATAATAGATTTTATTAACTGGTTAGATGGCATGGTTTGGGGTCCCCCCATAATGATTTTGCTTGTTGGTACAGGGCTCTTCCTCACCATAGTTCTGAAAGGAATTCAGTTCCGCAGACTTGGATGGTCAATTAGGTTTACTCTCTTTGAGGGAAGAAAGAAGCAAGGTGAGGGTGACATCACACCATTCCAAGCATTGATGGCAACCATCGCTGGAACAGTAGGTATTGGAAATATCGCTGGTGTCGCAACTGCAATTCACCTTGGTGGTCCTGGAGCACTGTTCTGGATGTGGGTTACAGCATTAGTTGGTATGGCAACAAGATACTCAGAGGGTCTCTTAGGTGTTGCTTTCAGAAGCAAGCTACCAGATGGAACAATGATTGGTGGAACATTTAACTTCCTTGAAATAGGTCTTGCAGAAGAGAAGATATCACCAACAGCAAGATACTTAGCGATGGTATTTATGTTAATATTTGCAGCATTTATCGGATACGAAGCCATTGGACTGAGTGGCGGACTCAAGATTCTAGCAATAATAATCGCACTGCTCTTTGCTCTGTTGGCGTTCTACCTTACAAGAGAACAGTCCTTACCAAAGCTTGGAAAAACCCTTGCAGTGCTCTTTGCACTCTTCGCGGCGATTTCAGCATTCGGTATTGGTAACATGACTCAGTCAAACTCCTTAGCATTGGGAATGAAAGTTGCATTCAACATTCCAGAGTGGGCAAGTGGAGCATTCTTCGCGTTCCTGACATTCATAGTTATCGTTGGTGGAATTAAGAGAATTGGTGAGGTTGCAGAGGCTTTAGTTCCATTTATGGCAATAATCTACTTCATCTTCGCAATTGGAGTCTGGATTAAGTTCGCTGGACAACTGCCAAGTGCAATAGCACTAATTTTCAAGGACGCATTCACTGGAAGCGCAGTTGCTGGCGGTGCAGTTGGTACAACCATAAGATGGGGTGTCGCAAGAGGTCTTTTCTCAAATGAAGCTGGTCTTGGTACGGCAACACTTGCCCACGCAGCTGCAAGAACAGACCACCCATCAAGACAGGCTCACGTTGCTATGCTCGGACCATTCATTGACACACTCGTCATATGTTCACTGACTGGAATTTCAATTGTAGCAACTGGTGCTTGGCAAACAGACAAAACAAGTACAGCATTAACCCAAGAAGCATTCGCAAGAGCCTTTGGACACATCGGTGAGATAATGGTCGTTATCGGTGTCATACTCTTCGCATACTCAACAGTCTTAGCATGGTCATTCTATGGAAGACAGAACATCATGTATTTAGCTAAGTGGATTGAAGGTGACCCAGAGAAGTTCGCCAGGCTGTATCCAAAGCTTCATCTGATTTACAACCTACTCTTCGTAATATTCATCTACATCGGTGCAACAACAGTCCTAGAAAACGTCTGGACATTCTCAGATATGATGAACGGTCTCATGGCAATACCCAACTTGATTGGTCTAATACTGCTCTACACAGTCATTAAGAGGTACACCGATGAGTTCGTCACAGCGAATCCATGAACTCAATTTTTCCATTTTCTTCTTTTTGATTTTTGGTTTTTAACTCAGAAAAGCTTGGATTCCAAAATACAAATTTGAGGTGGTTTTATGGGCTTTGAGGAATTTCCCAAGATAGTTATTAAGCCTCCGGGACCAAAGGCAAAGGAGCTGATTGAAAGAGAAAAGAGAGTGATTTCCTCTGGTCTCGGTGTTAAACTATTCCCAGTTGTTCCTGAGAGGGGTTTTGGAGCTTTAATAGAGGATGTTGATGGGAATATTTTCATTGACTTCTTAGCTGGGGCTGCTGCAGCATCAACAGGCTACGCCCATCCAAAGTTGGTTAAAGAAGTTCAAGAACAAGTTTCAAAGATACAGCACTCAATGATAGGTTATACCTATAGCAAAAGAGCCATAGAAGTTGCTGAAATTTTAGCAGAAAAAGCTCCAATTGAAAATCCGAAGATACTCTTCGGTTTGAGCGGGAGCGATGCAATGGATTTGACCATGAAGGTAGCACGCTTTGCCACGAGGAAGCCATGGTTCATAGCATTTATTGGAGCTTATCACGGACAGACTTATGGTGCAACTTCCATAGCCGCATTCCAGAGCTCTCAGAAGAGAGGGTTCTCACCTTTAGTGCCCAATGTTGTGTGGATTCCTTATCCAAACCCCTACCGAAACGTCTGGGGAATCAACGGCTATGAAGAACCAGATGAGCTGATAAACCGCTTTTTAGATTATCTTGAGAACTACGTTTTAGCCCATGTAGTTCCACCAGATGAAGTTGCCGCTTTAATAGCGGAGCCAATTCAAGGAGACGCAGGAATAGTTGTTCCGCCAGAGAACTTTTTCATCGAACTAAAGAAGGTCTTAGATGAACACGGCATTCTCTTGGCGATGGATGAAGTTCAAACGGGCATTGGAAGGACCGGAAAGTGGTTTGCAACAGAGTGGTTCAAAGTAGAGCCAGACTTCATTTCCTTTGGAAAGGGAGTTGCTAGTGGAATGGGGCTGAGCGGAGTTATAGGAAGGGCTGAGCTAATGGACATGACGAGCGGAAGCGCTCTATTAACTCCAGCTGCCAATCCAGTGATTTCAGCAGCAGCCTATGCTACACTGAAGATAATTGAGGAGGAAAAGGTCATTGAGAACGCCCAAAAGGTCGGGGCATTCATAATGAAGCGCTTGAAGGAAATGCAGGAGAAATATGAAGTCATGGGCGACGTTAGAGGAAAGGGACTGATGATTGGTGTTGAAATCGTTAAGCCAGATGGTAAACCAGACCCAGATCTAACTGGAAAGATATGCTGGAGAGCCTTTGAACTCGGCTTAATTCTGCCGAGCTACGGAATGTTTGGAAATGTCATCAGAATTACACCTCCGCTAGTTATAACTGAAGAAATAGCAGAGAAAGGATTAGAGATTATGGAGCAGGCTTTGAAAGATGCATTGGCTGGTAAAGTGACTCACAAAGTTATTACTTGGCATTGATGAATTTTCCTTCATGATTTAATTTTTAAACCCCCTCTTCTAATCTATTTTCGGGTGAAAAGCATGGGGCTTAAAGAATTCTTTGCAGAATGGAGGAGGAGATGTCCATTCATAAGAGCAATCGAAAAATGGCGCTTTGAGAGGAAGAAAAACAAGTTTGAAATTAAAAGGAAGAACACTTGAAGTCACGAGTTTTGGGAATACGCTATAGCAAACTTAATACCCACGAATAGGGGAGTTATTAGGAAAAGAGCGGCGTTTTTAAGCTGAGCATTCAGAAGGTAGTAAAATTCAATTCCGAGAGACAGTGAAAGCAGTAAAAGAAACATTCCGTAAATTACTGCCTTCTTAACGCCGTAGAGATGCAGACCAAAAACGAGAAAAGCTGAAAAGAAGATTGGATTGAGAGGATTAGGAAAAGAGATTTTCGGATAAGCTGCAGAGAGGACTATCCCGGAAACTCCAGTTAAAATATAGAGAGGAGCAAAGATTTTTCTGCCCATACCACTTCCCATCACGGTCAGCTAGTCAGTCCTCTCATCACCGGTCAGCAACGGGTTTAATCATCATCCAAGCATTTCCTTAACTTCCTCAACTATCTTTTCAATTGCAACACTCTTCTGCTCTCCAGTTGCCATATCTCTAATCGTGGCTTTTCCTTCAGCCAGATCTCTCTTTCCGAGTATTATAACGAGGGGTATTTCAAGCTTATCAGCATACTCTAAGGCTTTTTTCAGTTTTCTTCCCTGCAAGTCATACTCTGCTTTAATCCCCGCTTTCCTAAGGGCTTGGGTTATCTCTATTGCCTTGGCTTTGACCTCAAGCTCCTTTCCAATGTAAACCACAAAAACGTCTGGACTTAGTCTAAAGCTCGGCAAAAGTCCTTTGCTTTCCAATATTGGGATTAGCCTCTCAATTCCAATTGCAAAACCTGTCGCTGGTGTCGGCTTTCCACCAAAGACCTCTATTAAGTTGTCATACCTCCCACCGCCACCAATGGAGCCAATACCAAGTTCATTCGGAGCTATTGCCTCAAACACAATGCTTGTGTAATAGTCAAAGCCTCTCGCGATTCCAAAGTCGATTAAAGCATATTTTTCAACACCATAAGCCTTCAAAAGCTCAAATAATTCCTCAATTTTTTTCAGTTCTTCCTTAGCTACTTCACTTGTAAACAGCTCGTAAGCTTTGGGTAAGATTTCATCAGGCTTTCCTTTAAGCTCAATCAAAAAGAGAACTTTGTCAATGGCATCATCGTTCAGTCCAAAGTCTTTGAGAGACTTTATGAATTCCTCCCTCGTCATCTTGTCCTTCTTATCAATTAATCTCATCAATCCAATGTCATCTTCAACGCCCAGCATTTTGGCAAACTCATCTAAAAGAACTCTGTCACCTATATTAACTGTAAAGTCTTTGAGACCCGTTGCAAGATAGCTCTCAATCATTAAAGCTATTACCTCAGCATCAGCCTCGATGTTTGCCGAGCCAATGAGCTCAACGCCAGCCTGCCAGAACTCTCTCAAGCGACCGCTCTGAGGTTCTTCGTAGCGGAACATATTTGTTATGTAGTACCACTTCACGGGCTTTGGAGCGTTCTGGAATTTATTGACAAATAAGCGAGCTACGCTTGAAGTCAGATCTGGTCTCAGGGATATATCTCTCCCACCTTTGTCCTTAAAGGCGTAGAGCTGCTTCACAACTTCCTCTCCGCTCCTGAGCTGGAAGAGCTTGGTGTATTCAAAGGTTGGAGTGAGGATTTCTTTAAAGCCATAAACCTCGAAGACCTCTCTTATCCTTTCAAACACCCATCTCCTTTTAGCCATATCCTCTGGAAGTAAATCTCTCGTTCCTTTTACTCTCTCAATTCTCTCTTTTACCATTTTACCACCTTCCTGCCATTAAGAATGCAAAAAACCTTAAAAGTCATTTGCTTCAGGCAGAGCTTTGAAGCAGTCTGAGGAAAATCCCACCAACGCCTTCAACCATCATCTGGGCACCAATTGCCATCGTGAAGAGACCTATTATTCTAATAAAAACACCCAAGGTTGTTTTCTTGATGTTCTGAATCATGTAGAGCGTTACGAACATGAGCAGAGCAGTTAGCAAAATCGCTATTAAGATAGCTGAGGCAGAGACCTTTAACCCATACTCCGCTGTCAAGGTGATTGCAGTTGTTATTGCAGCAGGTCCTGCTATAAGAGGAGTTGCAACCGGAACTGCAGCTAAGGCTAAGATGTTCTTCTCCTTCTTGAGTGTTACCATACCGCCGCCTTCCAGTGCCTCAAGACCTATTTTAAACAGAACGAATCCTCCAGCAACCTTCAAGGCATTCAAATCAATGTGAAAAATATCCTGCAGAATTATTTTACCAGCTAAGGCAAAGATTATGAGCAGGATAAAACCGATTAAGTTTGCTCTAATGATGAGCTGCTTTATGTCTTCTATATGAAAGTCCTCCCTAAGTAAGCTAACCAAGAGTATCTTATCGCTCGGATCAATCATGATTAGCATCAGCAATGAAGCGCTGAGGATTTCCTCAATCATCGGCATCAAGCTTTTTGAATGGTGGAGAGTTTATAAATTTATGCTATGCGATGATGATACCGGCACTGGCTGAATCATGATGAGCGCTCGGTTGGCTGAGCAAACCTATATATGTCAACCTTTATCCTCTCCAGCCTCTTGCGGTGGAAGAAAAACTGAGCCGGAATTTCAAAGTCAACTGTTAGTCGGTGCGTTATTGTAAAGCCGTTATCCCTCACAAAAGCCTCAATAAATTTCCTGACTTCGGGCTTTGCCAGATGGATTGAATACACAACCCTGCTTATTTCAAAAGCCTTTAGAAGAAAAGGCCTGTCCGCTTTTGGATTTTGAGAGCCAAAAGGGGGATTCATGATGACCGTGTCAACTTGCTTATCAAAAAAGCTCACATCAGAGAAAATCAGCTCAACACAACTTTCCACACCCAGAGCTTTTACATTCTCCCTTGCTATTTTCAAAGCATTTTCATCAATTTCAACAGCGTAAACCTTTTTTGCCCCCAAAAGGCAAGCTCCCACACTTAAAACTCCTGTGCCGGCACCTAAATCAGCTATAACTTTGCCTTCAACGTCGTCCAAAGAATATGCTAACCATAAAAGCTCAGCTGCAACGTTTCCCGGAGTTCTATACTGCTCCAGCTCTGGTCTGGGATTTTCAAACCCTTTGAGCCTTGAGAGGAGCATTGCAAGATGCTTCTTCTTCATAGCTAACCCCTCATGTAGCGAAGTAACTCCTCAAAGCGCATCTCAAACCTGAAGCCTGGAATGTTGTACATTGTGCCGATTGTCGTTAAGATAAACATTACAACAACAAGGGCTATTATGAAGCCAAACTCAGCTGTTAAAGCTGATACAATCGCTTCTCTTGAGTTCAAGCCTATAAGGAGGAGCACGAGGAAGAGATATAGAAAGCCGAGAAGAATGTCAATGTAGAGAGAGATGAAGACTCCAAATATTGAAACCGTGAGGAGCAACAGTTTCCTCGGCTTCTTATACGTGAAAACCTCTATAGCGGTCTTTAAGAAGCTGTAGTACATGAAAATCAGCAGAAGGTGAAGAGCTGAGTCTAATATGAGTCTAAGCATCCTTTCACCTCTTTGGAAGCTTTAAGCTTATTCCCAAAGGCTCATCAATCTCCCTTTTACCCCCAAGAATTTCATCAAACTCATACTCTTCTCTCAAGCCGAGCAGTAATTCAACCTCCTTCGGCGTTAAAACGGGCTTTCTCCACTTCTCTGCATCGTCTATTGGTACACGAGGACAAGCAACAACAACGTAGGCATCAAAATCAAAGCCCTCCAAAGCCTCTGGATTTATGTAGTTCATTGCTATCAGCTGTGCTTCTCTCCCGTGCTCTTTTAAAAGCCCCATTATTCTCTTAGCTTCCCCTAAGCGTAGCTGTCCCTTCTTTGTGCTTATAATAACGCCAAATTTCTTAGCATCATAAGCTCTAGCAATCATTCCCCACCTTTTCCTCACAATCTTTTCTACTTCCTTATCCATCCAAGCGAAGTCTCCACTGTAAGGGTTGATAGCTAAAGTTGGCTTTTTTGTGGCTAAAGCAACACCAATTGGGTGAAAGTAGCCAGCACCTATGAACAGAATTCCATCAACTTCCTTTCTAACTCTTGCCGTTGTGAAGTTGCACCCCAAAACCTGTCCAGCAAATGAAACCCTATTATCTCCCTCGCCAATGAAAACTTGAAAGCCCCTCTCTTCTAAGAACTCCCGTACTCTCCTTAAATCCCTTATGTGCTGAACTGTTGTTACGAGAGCTATTTTTTTACCGAGCTTTTTAATCTCGTTTAAATTATTCTCCAAAGCTTTCACAACATCAACTTTTGCAAAAGCAGGGACAAAAATTACAGGAATTTCTAGATTAAGCTGCATGTAAGAGTGACCTAAATGGATCAAAACATCGCAGCCGAGCATCTTAGCCTCTCTATCAGCTAAATCACAAGCCCCATAGTTTATATCTCCACTTATTATTACCTCAATTCCATTCTTTTCCAAAAATTCAGCCAAAGCTTGAGCTTCTTTCTTTAACCCCTCTGGAGTTTGAATAAGAACTTTTTTAGAATCTAACTCCTCAAGGTTCTGTAGTATCTCCTCAAAGGGTATCTCGTGAATCACTTTAATTCCCCCTGTGAAAACCAACCGCAAGCTTTATATTTCTAATGTTTCCACAATACATCGAAGTCCGAGGTATTGGTGGTGAAAAATGAAAAAGATAATTTTGAGCTTATTTCTTCTTGTTATGGTTTCTACCTCATTAATCCATGCAGCGCAGCCCTATGACGAAGTTGCAAAAGCAGTTTTTGAAAGCCTAAAAACTGGAAATTACTCAATTCTCGAACCATATCTGGACGAAAAAATGAAGGAGGCTTTTAATGAAAAATCCTTCAATGCTTTAAGAGAACAGATGATTTCGAAATATGGCAATCTTGAAAGCTTTGAATTTGCTGAAGAAGGAAAAGCTGGGGAATTTATTTTGGGGTATTATCATTTTGAGTTCGAAAAAGCTAATGTTACGATAAAACTTGTTTTTAGCCAAGTTGATAGCGAATACAAGCTTTCTGGACTCTGGATTAAAAAAGTTATTTGGAAGGAAAAGGGAATTCCCCTTCCCTTAGCAGTTAGTTTGCCCATCTTGGGCGGAATATTAGCATTACTAACAGTTTACACCATTGGGTTTAAGAAGATTAAAGGTGCAGAGCTTATTTTGGGCTTCTTTTTAGTTGCAGTAACACTTTTCATTCAGCCGATAATTCAGCAAGCTCCATTCTTGGCCTTAGGAATTAAATCAAATGCAGATATAATTGCTAAAGGGTTTAGTTTCACAGTTATCACAGCGATTTGGCTTGGATTTGTTGCCGGATTCTTCCAAGAGAGTCTGAAGTATGCTTTTGTGAGGAATAAGACTCTTAAAGAAGCACTCTTCATTGGAATTGGATTTGGACTCGGTGAGGCAGTTTTGGTGCCGTTGCTTCAAGTAGTTCAAAGCTTTGCTCTAGGAGGTTTGCCTCCAGTCCAGCTGACACAAGCACTGCTTAGCTCATTTGAAAGATACATAGCGACTCTTTTCCATGGAGGAACCACTCTAATACTGGCATACGCTTATAAAAATGGATTTGGAAGAAAAGCTTTAGTAGTCCTAAGCATTGCCCACAGCGTTATTGATACGTTTGCCGCATATTATCAGCTCACGAATTCCCAGACAAGCTTAATAATGACTTATGGTATCATCATTGTTATAACACTCATACTACTGCAGTATGCCATTCCAAAAGCGAAAGTAGAAAAGGAGGAAGAAAAGGTTGTTTGGTGATCCAAAAGAGAAAGCCCTAAAAAAGCTGAGGAGGGAGCTTAGGGCTGGCACTTACTCCTTTATCATCCTATCTATTCTTGAGAATAAAGGGGATATGCACGGTTATGCAATCAGAAAGGAGTTTGAAAAGCTGAGTAATGGTAAAATCGTGCCAAGTGAGGGGACTCTTTACGATTTGCTGAAAAGCTTGGAGAAATACAAGCTAATTGAAGGTTTTTGGGCTGAAGTTGGAGGGAGAGCTAGGAAATATTATCGGATAACCCCTCTTGGAAAAGATGTCCTTAAAGAGCTTAAGGAAGAGGTGGAGTTTGTCAATAACGTTGTTAAAAAGCTGATGAGGGATGAATATGGATGGGATTGAAGCAATGAACATGATGTTTGAAATGTTCCTTGCTGTCACGATGTTTATAGCCGGCCTGCTAACTTACCTCTTTAGAAACGAGTCGAACATGGCGATAGGCTTTCGCTTTGGCTACACCTTTGCATCTAAGGAGGCATGGGTAAAGGTAAACACCTTCGGCGGAAAAGCTTTCATGGCTTTTGGAATTTTGCTCTTCATCTTGAGCCCTAAAATTCATAATATGCTCATTTTCACCTTAATAGTAGTGGCAGGGACCCTGCTGATAACTGCCATAGGATATAAGATGGCCAAGGAAATCGTTGAGAAGGAAAGCATCAAAGAGCCAGCAATTGGAGAGCCAAAGCCTATTGAAGGAATAGATGTAAAGCCATATCTTCTGATTCAGATAAGTATTTTAGCTTTCAGTCTTGGATTCTTGGCGTTCAGCTGGGATAAGCTCCCTGATACAGTTGCAATTCACTTCAACATAGCCGGAGAACCTGACAACTTCGCCCAGAAGACATTCGGAGTCTTTCTGTTTCCTTTGGCAATATCTCTGCTCCCAATTGCTCTTACATACATGGCCAAGGATCCCATGACAATAAGAGTAGCTCCAAAAACAAGCAAAAAAGCACTGAAAGTCTTTGCTGAAATGATGACACTCCTCGAGGTAATCTTAGTATGGGCAAACATTTACGCTATACTTTATAACGCTTACAACTTCCACTCAAATGCCCTACTATCTGCAACACTTTTTGGTGGAATTGGACTATTGCTGATTGAAACTTTCAGACTGCTACTTGCTGCTGGAACTCATAAGTAGTAAGAAAAAGAAGCAAACAGCACATCAGACAAAATAATACTTAGGCTGCCTGTCCTTGAAAATATCGTTGTATTCGTTTATCTTTTTATTCCGTGCTTCTTCTATATTTATTTCTACAACACCAACCTCTTCTTTGTCTTCACTAGCTCTAAGCAAGATCTCAGCCTTTGGTGAGTTTATCTGACTCATTCCAATGAACTTGAGCCCTCTCTCTTCTCCGATCCTGTTAGCTGTAATTGAAAAAACCCTGTTTTCTAAGCTCCTAATTGGCATTGCCCTTGGGGCATAAGGCATTACAAGATTCGCTGGATGAGCAACTATGTCAGCACCTTTTAACGCTAAGGTTCTCATAGCTTCTGGGAAGAACCAGTCAAAGCAGATCATTATGCCTACTTTTGCTATTCCAATATTGAACACATGAAATCCCAAATTCCCCGGCTCAAAGAACAGCTTTTCTCTGTAGAAAAGGTGAATCTTGCGGTATTTCCCTATGTAACCCCATCCAATTGGTCCCACAAGAACAGCAGAATTGTAAAGTTTACCTTTTTCATCTTTCTCAGCAGTTCCAGCCACAATAAACATTTCATGCTCTTTTGCCTGCTCTATTAAGAACTGTGTGGTTTCTCCATCTGGTATCTGCTGAGCTATGCTTTCAACTTCTTCCTTACTCTCAAAGTTGTAACCAGTATCAAAGAGTTCAGGAAAAACAACCAACTGAGCCTCTTGCTTGGCAGCCTCTTTTAAAAGCTTCTCAGCTTTGCTTAAATTAGCGTTTAGATCCAAAAGCTTGGGTTCCATCTGAATAAACCCTATTCTCATAGCTAATCACCAGCAAAGAATTAATAAGCATTGAACCTAATAAGATTGGTGGTGAAAGTGAGGAAGATTATTGTCCTTTTGGCATTACTTCTGTTGTTTTCTCTCCCCGTGAGTGCTCAAAATGAAGGCAAAATTTTCGTGTGGCTTAGAATTGGAGAGAGCGTGACTATTGACACTTACACTATAAAAGTTGTTGATGTTGACAAAGATTTTACAAAAGCTCTAATTCAAGTATACAGATATGGCCTGCTTTACAGAATGGGAACAATTTCCTTCAATGAAGGGCTAATGGTTGATGATATCCAAATCTATCTGCAAGACTCGTTTAAGTCTGAGATCTATCCAGCAGTTCTTCTTGAGATTGATGTTCCATATTTCAAAGCCAGAGAAACTCTAGTTCTCAAGAACAAGCAGATTGAAGTTATTAAAGCTAATGAAAGTTATGCAGAGCTTAATTTAGGATACACAAATGTAACTCTTTCCAAAGAGAGGCCCTACTACAGGGACAAAAACTTTGAAATAAAGCTGAATCCCCTCAATTATCTGTTCAGAGAATACATATACAAAGACCAAAGCGGATATATTATATACAAAGGTATCAGCAATGGAAAAGCTCTTCTAGTCGTTAAGAACGAAACATACGAGCTTTCCAAAGGCGAAAGGACATACGTAGACGATGTAACTTTATTAACATTATTAGATTTTGATGAAAATCGTGCATTAGTTCGTTTGGATTTGGTGAATGCAACGTATTTAACAATTAAGGAACTGCCATATTTTGAAGGATTTATTGCTGAACATGAGAAGGTTAGACTCTCAAAGCTCTATGAACTCGAAGTTTCGGACTTCATTGATGAAAACCAAGTCGAAGTAACTCTTTACAAAGCGGGAAACATAGTTGAGAAAAAAGTTTTGAGCACTGATAATCCCTATCTGGTATACTACCCATTAGCAATAAAGTTCAAATACGGATTTGAAGGTGTTGAAAATAATCTTGCGTATTTTATCGTATTTGTAGATGAAGATGCTTTGAAAGAGGAAGAAGCAAACGTTACACTCCCAATAGTGAACATCAAAGTCGATCTCCCAGAAAAAGTTCATCTTGGAGAAACTGTACCACTTAATTTGGTGATACCAAATATCGGAAATGCCCCTGCTGAAAATCTCGAAATGTTAATATTCACAGATGACATGAAATACAGAACTTTTAGTCCCTTACTCTCCCCAAACGCTACTATTACCGCCAACTCCACGGTCACAATTGAAAAGAAAAATCAGAGTATCACAATCGAGCTCTTATATGACCACGATGGAAAAACATACCGTAGGATCATCGAGCATAAATTTTATGTCCTAGATCCAGAGATTACTTTTTCCGCAAAACTCAATCTTCCAGACAATGCAACGTTAGGCGTTCCGTTTAACGCCACGGTCACCTATACCGTCTATACGAGCTATCCAAGCTCTTTTGTTTTGACAATAGAGGGAGAAGGAATTACTTATTTATCATCTCCGACAATGATAGCAGGGAGTCCTTCAGAAGGAACTTTCACAGTAGAAATAGTTCCAGTAAAAACTGGAAACCTAACATTGAAGCTTGAGAGCCCATTTCCAAAGAAACAACTCCTCGATACTGCTACAATTTCCGTTTACCAATCTAAAAAAGTTCAAATAGTCGAAAAAATTGTTGAAAAATACATAAACTGTGAAAACACAACTCAGAACATCACAACACCAACTACACCCACAATCCAGTGCCCAAATGAGACAAAGATCGTTTATACACCAGTAGAAAAAATAGTTGAAAAGGAAGTGCTTCCAATCGGTAAAGCAAGCTTAATAGCGATAATCTCGCTTCTTTTGGGCATTGTTATAGGTTCATTGCTTTTAGGAGAAAAGCTTAAAAATATACTTGAGAGAGCTTAGAGCGGAGCGATCATAGGAGGGATCATCATGAAGAGGAGACCAAGGAAGTGGAAAAAGAAGGGCAGGATGAGGTGGAAGTGGATCAAGAAGAGGATTAGGAGACTCAAGAGGCAGAGAAAGAAGGAAAGAGGATTAATCTGATACCTTCAGTTCTTTTCTATCCCTTTCATTATCTGGAGGTTTTCTGTCTTGACTCTTGATTTTGAGAGCCTCTCCCTTGAACTCGAGACATCAAAGGGGAAAGGTTTAGTGTTTGCTGACCCCCACATAGCTTTTGAGCTTTCAAGGGGATTAAGAATAAGAACAAAATTTGAAAAAAAGCTCGCTGAGTTTGTAAAGCTCAAAAACCCAGATTTTGTGGTAATTTTAGGTGATATCAAAGAACCCCTTGGAATTAATACATTTACAAAAAAGCTTCTCATAGAGTTCTTCTCTGAGCTTAGAGACTTTGAGGTAATAATAACAAGAGGGAATCATGATGGAAAAATTGAAGAAGCTTTGAGGGATTTTGAAAACGTTAAAGTAGTTGGATACCACGTAATAGACAATCTCCTTTTCCTTCACGGCCATCAAAATCTCCCAGAGGTAAAGTTTGAAAAAGCTTTTCTTGGACATATTCATCCAGCAATTACAATAAAATTTGGGAGCATTGCAAAAAAAGTAAAATGCTTTTTGAGAATCGAAAATTTCCTAATTCTCCCTACGATAAACCCCTACATAGAGGGATTTGACGTAAAAGAAGGAATCAAGATGATTCCCTTCTTGAAAGATAGTAAAAAAGGAGATGTATATTTGCCTAATGGAACCTATATTGGCAGAATAAATTTCATTTAGAACCGCAACATTTATGAAGTTTAAAGTATGAAGATAAATTTGCAGAGGTGTGAGAAAATGAATGAGATACATGAGAAGCTTGAAAGCTTGTTAAGATCATTGGGTGTTAAAAAAACTGAAATCAGAATTTATCGATTACTTCTGGAGAAAAAAGTACCCATGAGAATTACGGAGATTCAAAGAGAGCTAGGTATAAGTGAGAGAAGCGTGAGAGAGCACGTGCTAAGCCTATATAGAAAAGGGCTCCTAAAGAGAGAGCTAATCCAAAAGGGATGGCTCGGCTACGTTTACACTGCAACGTCACCAACAGAACTCCTTGAAAAGCTGAAAGAGAACATCGTTAAAAAGATAAACGAGCTAGAGAGAGAATTGAAAGAGAAGGAGAAGGAAATCTAATAGCTAACAAATCCCAGCTTTTTCAAAATTTCGAGGGCTTTATTGAGCTTCTCTTTGTCAACTTTTCCGAATTCTTCTTCTAGAGCTTTAAACGCTTCTTTCTCTGGAAGGGTTTCTCCCAACATTAGAAGCTCGTGAAGATGAATTGAGAACTTTTTGTCTTCCATAAATTCTTCAAGTTCTTTTGCTGCTTTTTCATCAAATTCCCTAATTGTCCTAACTGAGACTAGTCCCTTCTTTTCCCACTTTATCCAAGTCTTGAACTCAAAATCATGACCTATGTCAATTCCCAAAAACTTTCCATCCCTCGCAAGACCTTTCATAACAAGCTTTTCCGCAACCTCAATTTCTCTATCCATGCCAAGTTCTCCCAGATATTTCATAGCATAGCCTCTTGCAAATCTCTGCAGTTTTTCTTTCTCAGCTTTCGCCAGTGCTAAGGCTGTAGCTAAAACAGCCTTCCCAATTACTTCGAGAGAATCTTTGCTTATCTTTTCTATGCTATCTTCACTTGAGTGATAAAACTTGTCAGGCCAAGTTATTGGCATGACTCCAGGAACTCCAAAGAAGTTGAAGATGTCGTGGTCGCTTCCCATCTGATAAGAGTAGCTTTTAACTTTCAGCTTGGGCATTCCTTCACCGCCAAAGCTTTCACCTTGAGAGTTCGCCAGATTGAGGTAGTACTCCAAAAGCCCACTTACAATTGAGAACCTTGATAGTGGCGTCCTTACAATCATTATGGTTGAAGCGGAGCGATCTTCACTTCCACCAACCATGTCGAGGTTTATCACCACATAATAGTTCTCAAGCTCAGCGAACTTTTCAATGAATGCTTGTGTTCCATGGTATTCGGGAATCCATAGGAATGCAAAGCCGAATCTGAAGTCTTCGCCGTATCTTTCTTTCAATACCCTTGCCAACTCTATGAGCATTGCTGAACCACTTGCGTTGTCATTTGCCCCAGGCTTTGGATGACAGATGTGAGCTGTGAAGAGAATATACGGTGGCTTTCCAATTTTTGCATAAACCATTGGCAAAATTTGTTTATCTTTAATCTCCGTTTGAACTTTCATCTTGGCTTTTACGCTCTCTCCCTTCTTTAACTTGCCAATTATTTTATTCGCAATCTCTTCACTCACAGCAACAGCTGGAATCTTTGCCCACTCTAAATCCTTCTTTGAGAGAAACAGCCCCATATATGGAAAGGCTTTCCCAGTTCCTTTGCGATAGGCTATAAAACCAATGGCACCCTTCTTATTTGCTTTTTCATAATTCTCCTTCCATTTCTTGTCAATTAGAACTATTTTTCCCTCTACTTTTCCCCAGTCCTCTTCTCTTTCAATGTAAACTATCTCTCCCTCAGCTTCTCCGCTTGGCGAGTGTGCCATTACAACGAGAGGAATTTCCTTAGTTGTAAATTTTTGGTCAAAAATCTCAATTTCGCCATAAATTAAGTCCCATGCAATTGGGGATCTCAATGTTAGATGCCAGGTTTCTCCATCATAGACATCTTCCAAAAGCTGAGAATCAATTCCAGCTTTTTTGAGCTCTCCGAGAACATACTCCGCTGTATCAACGATTTCTTTTGAACCCTGGATTCTGTGGAACTCGGATATGTTCATAATGTGCCTTAAAATTTCGTCCACATTTATTTTCGCTTCTTTAAGAAACTCCCTCATAATACCACCAAAGATAATTTCGCAATGCTTATTTAAGTTGCTCGCTTAATTGGAGCATTAGCCCCAAGTAATGTGTCTGTTGACCAGAAACCTAACGATGAACGAAAACCCAATTCCGATTAAGTTCGCTATTAGATAATGCATGCCAAGGTAAACAAGCACACCAAATATTACCCACTGGACAACAGCTCCAGTTAAAGCAGCCAAGTGGAAGCTGAAGAGCCTCTTGTAAAGGGGCTTGCTCTTCAAATCCCTAAACGTCCACAAATCATTCCAAGTAAAATTGTTGAGGATTGCAAGCTCAGTCGCAAGAATGTTAGCAAGCATTAAATTAGCAATCCCCCCACCGAGAATATTTGCAAAAAGCCACAAGAAAAACTGATTTACAACTATTCCACTCATTCCCACAATTGAAAACTTAACCAAACGGTCAATCTCACCCTCCCACTTCATTAAACGATAGAGATGCCTCAAATAATTGAAAATCTGCTTTTGGCTCAACTTACTCTCCCCACTCTTTCTTAAACCAAATGTGTACGGAACCTCAACGACCTTGCCGTATTTTCCCTTTATGAGAATCTCAAGGAGAATTTTAAAGCCCACTGGGTTCAGCTCAACATTCTCAACAACTCCTCTTCTGAGGGCAAAGAATCCACTTACCGGGTCTTTAATGTTTCTAATTTTCGGCAACGCAACACGACCAATCATTATTGCACCTTTTGAAATTAGCTTCCTCCACCAGTACCAATTCTCAACTTTTCCACCCTTTACATATCGGGAGCCAATTGCAATGTCAGCTCCACTCTCGATTGCCTCAATGAGCCTCGGAATTACCTCTGGAGGATGCTGCAAATCAGCATCCATGACTACAAAAATGTCGCCTTCAGCCTCTTTAAATCCCCTAATCACCGCAGAAGAGAGACCCTTCTCATTTATCCTTCTAATCACTCTAACTGGATATTTTTGTGCTAATTCTTGTGCTTTTTCCCACGTTTTATCTGGAGAATCATCATCAACGATTATGATTTCAAACTCATAACCTTCTAACGCTTTGCTTATTCTACTCACAAGCTCCTCAATGTTGTCACGCTCGTTGTATGTTGGCACTATAATTGAAATCATAGAAACCCCTTCCTGCTTTTTCTCAATCTCATTGCGAAATGTTTATAACAGTTTCCTTAAACTTCATTCTCGAGGGGCCGTGGGGTAGCTTGGCCTATCCTTCCGGCTTCGGGAGCCGGGGACCCGGGTTCAAATCCCGGCGGCCCCACCACAAGCTCAGAGGTTTTTCTTGGGTTCACGATTCTGGGCTTTTGTTATTGCACTTCCAATTCTCTTGGAGTCTTATTGGAACGCTTCAAGATCGAGAGCTAAAGCCCGAGCCGTTGGGTGCTTTCAATTCTCTTAGAGTCTTATTGGAACACTCTGGAATGTCAATGAGGAAGCGGTACGCCACCGTCTTTCAATTCTCTTAGAGTCTTATTGGAACCCACGACATCGGTGAGGCAATTGGTGGAGCTATACCAACTTTCAATTCTCTTAGAGTCTTATTGGAACTTGAAGAACCTTTTCCCAGACCTTGAGGACATCATCTCTTTCAATTCTCTTAGAGTCTTATTGGAACACACGTTTGGGTTATTGAGGCCAAAATCCGCAATCCACTTTCAATTCTCTTAGAGTCTTATTGGAACGAAAGTATGATGATGAAAAGAAGTATCTCAAGCCAAAGCTTTCAATTCTCTTAGAGTCTTATTGGAACTGCAAAAGCTGTCTTTGTAAACACACAGGTTGAAGACCTTTCAATTCTCTTAGAGTCTTATTGGAACTTGCATTCTCGATCAGCGCAAGCTCATCATCGAGCTCTTTCAATTCTCTTAGAGTCTTATTGGAACCTCACCACTAGCAGGGCTGTTCATCTTCTTCATAGTCCTTTCAATTCTCTTAGAGTCTTATTGGAACAAGCCCTGATGTATTGAGTCACCCTCCTCGAACGTTCTTTCAATTCTCTTAGAGTCTTATTGGAACTCTACAACGGCCAACCCATAGCAATCAAGCCCGAAGGCTTTCAATTCTCTTAGAGTCTTATTGGAACGCTGGAGCTTTTGGGAAAGGACTTTGTCAATGCTTTGGCTTTCAATTCTCTTAGAGTCTTATTGGAACGTAATATTCTTTCATAAGTTCGTTTCGTGATCCAATCTTTCAATTCTCTTAGAGTCTTATTGGAACGACCCTCTTGAGAGGTTTTGGGCTTATCAGGAGAGCCTTTCAATTCTCTTAGAGTCTTATTGGAACAGGGCGCAATTTTGCTCTATTTCCCTAATGAAACTATAAAAACGCTTGAATTATAAAAACCTTGTGCTAAATGACTAATAACAAAGCCAAAGCAAGTCCCGGATTTAGGTGATCTTATATTTTTTCTTATGGAGTAACCCCCATTACTTCCTCGGATCTACTAATGCACAAAAATGTTCAAGAAGCTTCCAACGCCCAAACAAACCCTTAATTTCAAAAATCTTACCTCAAACCTCTCCAAACCCAAAATGGTCAGATTTCCATAAGGAGTGCATACAAAATAAGCTTTAAAAATCCTCAAATCCAAATGTGTACATCTAAAACGTTATAATTTTAGAGAAAATCTGTAACACAAAGTAATTTCCTAACAAATAATTACTAAAGACTTCCAAAGAATTTTCAAATCATTATTTTGAAATTAGCCAACTTTAACAGTCAAAAACTGCAAAAACAGAAAAATAAGCGAGAATCGAAAAATTTTCAGAATCACCCTTGCCTCTCTTTAATTATCTCCTCCGGAGTCTTGCCCTCGATCATGAGCTTTGTCCACTCTTCGAGCCATCTTGAGTAGTTCTGCTCAATTTCTTTTGGATCAAGAGTTACAAGCTTATCTGGCTTAACTGCATACTTGAAAACATCTGGAAGCTGAACGTTCTTGTTCACTGGGAACATCCAGTTTGTGAGTGGAATCTCCTTCTGGAAGTCCTCACTGAGAACAAACTCAATGAACTTCTTAGCCAAATCTGGGTGCTTTGCTCCTTTAACAAGACCAATTCCCTCAATCTGTGGGTAACCTCCTTCCTTGAAGATTATTGCCCCAATGTCGGGCTCTTTTCCTGACGAATAAGCGGAATAAGCTGGGTCTGTTGCATAGCTGACAAACAGCGGAGCTTCGCCTTTGTCCCACATCTCCCATCCAGCGTCCCAGCCCTTGGTTATTTGATAAATGTTCGGCTTAAGCTTCTCCCAGAAGTAGAGCCATCCTGGATCTCCATAGACAGCAATTGTCCATAGCAAGAATGCGGCACCAGTTGAGCTTGTTCTCGGATCCTCGACAATCAAGCTCTTCTTCCATTCAGGCTTTGTTAGATCATCAAAGCTCTGTGGTGGGTTTGGAACCTCGCTCTTCTTGTACACAACTGCAATGAATCCATAGTCAAATGGAACTACATGATAAGTTGGATCGAGTGCATCTATTAGCTCCTTTGGAACGACATCAATGTTCTTTGGCTTGTATGGTTCAAGAACTCCAGCTTCAATTGCCTTTGCTATAAGGTTGTTGTCAATTCCAATGACGACATCTGCCCTTGGATTGTCTTTTTCGAGAATGAGCCTGTTCAAAACCTCTCCAGCGTCTCCAACTGTGATTATCTTAACTTTGACGTTGTACATTTTCTCGAACTTTGGTATCGTTGCATTTGCCAATCCCCAGCTGACAAAACTGTCATAAGCGTAAACAACAAGCTCCGGGGTTTCTGTTGTTGTTTGCTCTTTATTACTGCTGATACATCCCAATCCACCAGCTATGATCATCAAAGCCAAGATCAAAGCAAGCCTCTTCATATTAACCACCTACAACTTGTTTTTTAACTTCCATAAGTCAGTAATAGAAGGAAGTTTAAAACTTTATTGGGGCAAAAATGGGAAATTAAAATTGGGAATAGAGGAAATAGGCATAAATTACCAAGAGAATAGCACTCGTCGCTCTGCTGACTTTATTTGTCAATCTAAGAGATATGGTGAGAATTCCCATAACCAACAATGTGAGAGGCATGGTAAATGAGAAGATGCCTGCATCAACTGTTATTGGCCTTATTATTGAAGCAATTCCTATAACCATCAGTATGTCCAGAATGTTTGCCCCAACAATGTTTCCAACGCTTATATTAGGTATTTTCTTTAATGTTGCCGTCAAAGAGTTTGCAAGCTCTGGAAGAGATGTTCCAATAGAGACCAGCGTCAAGCCAATGACAACCTCAGAGATTCCTAAGGCTCTGGCTATTGTTACAGCACTTGTGACAACCATTCTCGCACCAACTACAACGACAATACCGCTTAAAAATAGGATTACAATATCTCTCTTCACGTTTTTACCATTGCTCCTCCCAACTTCCTCAAGGGTGATGTGCTTCTTGTAGAGATAGTAGAGGAAGCAGAGATAAATCAAAATCAGCGTAGCTCCTTCAATTCTCGAAATCGTCATGTCTCTCATCAAAAACCAAGCATAGAAAGTTACAGCAAGCATGAAAAGAGAATTCCTCCAAGCGATTTCATCAACTTTGAGAGGCATAATCATTGCAGAAACTCCCAAAATCAACGCTATATTCGCCAATGCACTACCAACAGCGTTTCCCAAGGCGATTCCGCTATTGCCTTCATAAGCCGCAATTGCAGACACCGTAACCTCTGGAAGAGTTGTAGCTACGCTCGCCAGCACAAGAGCTATCAAGAACTCGCTAATACCGAAGCCTTTAGCCACTCTACTCCCAGCTTCAACGAACTCGTCGCTGCCCTTAATAAGTAAAACTAAGCCTACTATGAACATAATGAACTCCTGTATCATTGTCATCGCCGATAGTCTGTAGGCAGCATAGAATTTAAAAAGCTATGCTTTGTGCTCCCTGTGGTCTTTCTCGTACCCAACTCCATCTCCTCTGCCTTCCATCCTAATTACATAGTCAGCAGCATTCTGCAAAGCAACGCTGAAGCCCGGTTCAACCCCAATCACGATAGTTTCTTTTCCCTTTCTCTTGGCTTCACTAATTATTGGAAGAAAGTCAGCATCTCTCGTTGCTATGGCAATTATATCTACATCGGAATTATATATTAGCTCCATTGCCTCTATAGCGATTCTAACATCGGTATCTCCAGCTACAATAATCGGCTCAAAACCTTGATTCACAACAGCCTCAATAAGACCTTGAGGAGCGTATTGATTGAGGACAACTTTGGCAACCCTAATCTTTCCAATCCTCTCGAGAGTTTCTTTTATATCTTCCAACCTAATCCCAAACTCCTTTCTAAGAATGTTTGGTCCATCAATGATAAGCCCAATTGTTTTTCTCGGCTCTTCACTTTTTTCTTTAACCTCTCTTTCCTCTCTTTTTAGAATTCTGAATATCTTTTCTTTCACCACTATCTCCACCCCGTGGAGTCAAAATGATGACATAATCAGCTCCATGCTTTAAAGCAGCGCTAAATCCTGGCTCAACTCCAATTATCACAGTCTCTTTACCCTTCTCTTTTGCTTTGAGAATTATGGGCAAAAACTCAGCATTTCTCGTTGCTAAAGCTATTATGTCAATGTTTGGATTATATATCTCACGCATAGCTTCAACTGCCAATTTAACCCCCGTTTCTCCGGGAACAATTATCGGTTCAAAACCTTGGTTAGCTACAGCTTCAATTAAACCTTGAGGAGCATATTGGTTGAGAATAACTTTGGCAACTCTAATATTTCCAAGTTGCTCAAGCGCCTCAACAATATCCTCAAGGTGGATTCCGAATTCTTTCCTTAAAATATTAGGACCATCAATTAGAAGAGCAATCCTTTTGCCCCTCCGCATTTTGCGCTTCATCATTGCTATGCTCCGCATTCCCTCCTTTGTAATCGCCATTATCCTCTCCCAATTGCTGGGCATTCTAATCACCATCGGTGCAACGAGACATCGTTAATATTCCTAGTTAAATAATGCACTTAAAGTATAAAAAAGTTATAAAGTATAAAAAAGTTAGCTGGAAAAGCTCTTGATTATGTGCTTATAGTAATACCAAAGCCCTCTGATTATGTCCCTCACTTCTATCATTGTGAAGAGGGGTGTTCTGTCAATGAACTTAGCGGTTTCCTCCCAAGTGTGAGCTTGAAGGACGCGGTAAATCAAGAGTAAAATTTGACGTTCATCCAGATATGGTCTCATCCAGCCATCAAGGAAGTAGAGCTTCACTATTGGCTTTACTGCATCAACTACAGTATCATAGGTAAGGACTTTACCAACAAACATTTCCAATCTTCTTATCTGAGTCTTTGTCAGATGTACTGGATAATCAACCGCCTCACCAAAGGGACTCTCAAAGAGCCATCTTGCAATTTCTGGCTCCAAATCTCTGTGAGTGTCTCCCAGCCAGTCTAACAGTCTAATCCTGAACTCTGCATTTGCCTGCTTCACTATCTGCTTGGCCTTTTCACTTATGGGCTTAATTACTATTGCCGTATATTCACCGCTAACTGGGTTTCTTGAAGGACTTAGGTGAACGACGGCAAAGCCGTTTCTAATCCAGAACCTAATCAGCTCTTCACTAGCCCCAAAGCCTGAGCCAACCCAGTCGTAGCCTTTTTCTTCAGCTTCCTTTATGAGCAGTTCAAGGGCTTTGCTTCCAAGCCCCATGTCCATAGCGTCTGGATGTGTAGCAATTCTCACGACTCTGTATCCTTTGAGCTTTGCAAATTCTTTGGCATAGTGGTGCTTGACCATCATATCTGGGATTATGTTTCCTCTCGGCTTGTAGCCCTTTGCCATCTTTTCAATTACACCCTTTGGAATTCCTCCCTCTTTTGCAATTTGAATAGCACACACTATCTTGCCGTTTTTCAATCTCAATACACGGGCTTCGTGATGTGGAGCATCTGCAAGCAAAGCTACATCACTCGGTCTGTTGCGGTAGTGAGCTAGAACATAAATCCCGACAAAGTGCTTCAAGTCCTCCCTGTCATTCTCAAACCAATCATCTAGGTCCGGCTCTTCAAAGTAAACTTCCTTTTTTCTAATCAGCTCATAATCCTCTTCCGTTAGGGGCACTGGCTCCGCATCCAGCAAAAGTACATCAAAGAGCCACTTTTCAATTGGGTCTCCGCTGGAGTATCTGATTGGAACTGAGAGATGGATTTCTCTAAATTCTCGCTTTTCCTTCGCTTTCTTTAGGAATTTAACAGAGAAGCCTCTTCCCGCACCCTCGTAGCCATGAATGGTTGAGGAATAAATAACTTTTGGCTTTTCAAGATATTTGTGAAGGATTGGAACGTGAATACCAGCAGCTTCGTCAAGAACGTAAACATCAGCATTTTTCTTGTATCCTTGAGTTGGTGGATAGTACCTCAACCCAATGCCTTTGGCATAAAGCTCCTTTATGAGGTTCTTCTCCGTAACGACTTTGACTTTATAGCCAAGAATCTCCAAGCTCTTCTTTGCAAATCTGAATAAGCTCTGCACATTCTCCAATTCTGGAGCTGTTATTACTGCTCTGAATCTTCTCCTCTTTGAAGACAAGGCTAAGCCGACAACACCAATACCAACGCTCACACTTTTTCCTCTTCCCCTATCAGCTGTGAGAACGACCATGCCATCATTTTCTATTAGCTCCTCAAGATTCCTGAGAACCTCAACTTGACCATTTGTGAGGCACAGTTCATAAAGCTCTCTTGGAAATCTAGTTTCCTCGGGGACATCGATTTTTTCTCTCTCTGGAAGCTTTGCCTGGCTCTTGTTTTTCTCTGGCTTCTTCAGAAGCTTTTGATTTTCGGCATTCACTATGTATATCCCCTCATGCTTCTCAAATTTTCTAATTAATCTCCTATTAAAGCGCTTCTTGACGTCATCAATGGTGTATGGAGGAGTTACGAGGTTCTTGTGGAAGCCAGTCCACATATTTTTCCACTTTTCAAATGGATTCGTGAGGACAAATATTAATCCCCCACCCCTAACAGTCTCAATTATCCTGCCCAAATCGTTGGGAGAGAAGTCATAGCTCAAATCGAGGATTAGCAAATCAAAAGTCCTGCCGAGAATATCGCTCGTATATTTGAACGTGACCTTTGTAAGCTCGGCATTTTCACCTGCTAAGATGTCAAAATGCTTCCTAAACTCTTCATAGCGAGCTCTTCCAAATGTTCCTTCTCCGAGAGCATCAGTAGCATATAAAACCTCAACCTTCCCCTCGCTCTCATCTCTCAGCTTTCTCGCAATTAATTCATCAATTAGGGAAGATAAAACCCTGACAGAGGCTCCAGCTAAAATTCCAGCTAGCTTTGCTTTATTCATACTCTCTCCTTGAAGAACAATCATCCTTCTGTGAAAGTTCTCCAATGCCTCGGCCAAAGCAGTTTCAGTGAGCCTTAACAGTGAATCTTTGACTTTCTCTCCCTTTGCATAATCTCTCACTTCTTTGTCAAATCTAATTTTTACCGTCATTCCCTCACCTCCGTAAAAAGATGGAAAGGAAGTTTAAAAATCATTGGCCTAATAGAAATGATCACCTAAAACTCATATGCACTTCATAGTCCCACACAAACCTTGTTCTCTTAAGCTTCTTAATGACTTCATCGCAATAAAGGGACAATCTCTCATACTGCTCTTTAGATAGATAGCCATCAACGTACAGCCTTTTTGCTGTTTTCTCCACCTTAAGTGCTGTTTCAATACTTTTATTAACAGAACAGACCGTGTACGGCACATTAATCTCAGTAAGTTCCGAGAGCTTTCTAAATAGTTCATTTCTCTGAGATTCATTTAAGAGGAGAGTTACAGCATAGATATGCACATCATCATAAACTGCCCCTACTGTAAGATTTGGTAGTACAGACTTTAGATAAGCAACACTTTCATCGTTGAGTTTAACATTCCATTCCTCATAGCAGCTGACGTTTCCGTACACCAGCGAGGAGCTACTCTCTTCAAGATGCATGTCCAAGTAACGGGGAGCATGATTCTCCCCAAGGGGAAGTCCATACAAGATTAGAGGGAAAACAACCAGAGCTGATATTGTGACAATTAGGAGATCTTTAAGCTTCTCATTAACCTTAACTTTCCTCTCGAACTGCTCAAGGAATATAGCGAACAGAACGATGCCTATCAGAAAACCAAATTGATGGAAGATGAATGAGTAAAACGAAATCCAAGAGAAGCCTAAGTTCAAAACAGCTGTCTTGTCTAGTCTTTTCAGTTTATTAATCTGTTCTTGATTCTCAGAATACCTCCACACGAGCTCATAAAGCCGTTTGGTGTCATTAGTCGTCGGAATCTCGGATAAAATCTTATACTGCTCCGAATACAGAATGCGAAGCTCCTCATACATCTTGTCGGTCTCATTATATTCCAGCTTCAAGGGCAGAGCCCTTTTGAGGTATATCACAGCGTATTTCTTACAACATGCAGACTGTACTTCCCCGTAATGTTCAGCAATCTTTAGGGAGAGGAATTTTGATACTCTTGGCTTATACCAGATGTATACCGGAGAAATAGACTTATCTTGAGGATATTTTGAGAGTTCCCACTTAGCTAATGCCTCATCAATTACCGGAAGGATGACCAACAGCATAACTACAGCAATTGTTTTCTTTCTTCTCATGGTAATCACATAAACTTCATGCCGAGGGTATAAATACCTTTCCAATTAGTATTCACTATGATAACTATCGAAACGCTAAATTTTTATATAAACGACTTCAAATTTTTGTGGTGGTTTTAATGAAAAAGCTTGACATCAAGGACTTGGGAAAATTCAAACTCGTTGGCGGACTAGATGTCCACAAGAACAAGACGGCATTCACAGTTACGGAGATAAGCCTTGAAAAAGATGACTACTTCAGCAAAATCTACCTTTATGATGGTAGAAAGGTTATGCAGTTCACAGCTGGTCCTAAAGATTCAAATCCAAAGTTCTCGCCAGACGGAAAGTTCATAGCCTTTGCGTCGAAGAGAGATAAAGAAAGCAAGGAGAGTGAACTTTATTTAATTCCAACGACAGGTGGAGAAGCTAAGCTTTTAACGAGGTTTAAATACGGGATCAACGACTTTGAATTCTCTCCCGATGGAAAAGCTCTCGCTGTTATTTCACCAGTAGAAATTGAACGCAAAAAGGAAAAGGATGATGTCCACATAATCAAAGAGATACCTTTCTGGTTCAATGGGATAGGCTGGATTTACGGAAAGAGAGCCCAAATTTTCTTAGTTAACACAGAGAGCGGGAGAAAGAGAAAGCTAACTAAAGGAAAACTAAACATCCTAACTCTCAAGTGGAGCGACGATGGAAGTAAAATTTACTTCGTTGCTCAAGAAGACAGAGAAAGGAAGCCAATGATAAGCGACCTTTACGTTTTAGATGTTAAGAGCAAGAAGATTGAAAAGCTCACCGATTCTAAGTGGCGTATTGGAGACTTTGTGATAATTGATGAGAAGAACTTTGTTTTAAGGATGAGCACCCTTGAGAAGGGAATACCAACAAACACTCACATTTATCTCTTCAATGTCGAGACAAAGGAGATTAAAAAGCTCACTGAAAAGCTCGATCGCTCAGCATACAACTCACTTAACTGCGATGTGAGAGGAAAGTCGAGAAATCCGCTGATTTACAAGGATGGCTGGGTTTACTACATAGCAACAGATGGACCGAGGGCGAACCTCTTTAGAGTAGATTTGGAAGGAAACATTGAGAGAGTAATAGGCGGCGATAGGAGTATTGAAACTTTTGGAATTGGAAACTACATAGCGTTTATTGCTCAAGATGCAGTAACTCCAACAGAACTGTACATTCTAAGAGACGGCAAAGAGAAGAAGGTCACAAACTTCAACGAGTGGATCAAGGAGTATAAGCTCTCAAGACCTGAGCACTTCAAAGTTAAGGCAAGCGATGGCGTAGAAATCGATGCATGGATAATGAGACCAGTGGACTTTAAAGAAGGCAAAAAGTATCCTGCCATTCTCGAAATCCATGGAGGTCCAAAGACAGCCTATGGCTACTCCTTCATGCATGAGTTCCATGTTTTAACATCTAGAGGATTTGTAGTGATATTCAGCAATCCAAGAGGAAGCGACGGCTATGGGGAGGAGTTTGCAGACATTCGGGAGCACTACGGCGAAAGGGACTATCAAGATTTAATGGAAGTCGTGGATGAAGCTTTGAGAAGATTTGACTTCATTGATGCTGAAAGAATCGGAGTTACTGGCGGTTCCTATGGTGGCTTCATGACGAACTGGATAGTTGGACACACGAATAGATTTAAGGCAGCAGTCACTCAAAGGTCAATTTCCAACTGGGTGAGCTTCTTTGGAACGACTGACATAGGCTACTACTTCGCCCCAGATCAAATCGGAGAAGACCCATGGAGCAATTTTGAAGGGTACTGGAAGAAATCACCTCTGAAATATGCCCCCAATGTTGAAACACCGCTTTTGATAATCCACAGCATGGAAGATTATCGCTGCTGGCTTCCAGAGGCATTGCAGCTTTTCACAGCACTAAAGTATTTTGGAAAAATCGTTGAGCTGGCAGTGTTTCCGGGAGAAAATCATGACTTATCAAGGAGTGGAAAGCCGAAACATAGAGTTAAGAGGCTTGAGCTGATTGTTGGGTGGTTTGAGAAATGGCTTAAGTGATTATTCTCTACTTTTAACTTCTTTTTAAGCATGCCAAAGCAAAAGTAAAAGGAGCATCAAAGCGTATAATCCAGAACCTTTCCAGCCTCTTCAATGTGCTCTGGGTAAACATTTTTGACTTCTGGATGCAAAGCCTTGATAACTCTTCCAACGAGCACGAAGAGCGTTCCTGTTATAGTGGGCAACTCATTAACAACCTCCTCATCAAGCGGCAGATCAGAGGGTATCTTCTTAAGAACGAACTTCCTTATCGGCTCAATTTCAACTTTCTCATCCTCAATGACAGCTCTGAAGAGATTCATTGAATTCTTGAATCCTTTTGTTAGCGGAAGATGTCTGAGCTTTATTATTCCGGTATTTTCAGCTTTTGCATTCTCATAGGCCACTTCAAAGAGATCACTGAGCTTCTTCTCAACTATCTCCATCATCTCCTCTGCTCTTGGCTTTATTACTGCTAACTCACATGTTCTCTCAAGAATCTTCTTGAGTTGAGGATATGGTATTATCATCTCAGCCATCGCTCTCACCTCCTTTCAGCTCTCGCCAATGGAATTTTAGTAACATAAAGTATATAAAATTTTCGGCCCTCAGAGAAAGAGGACAACAATCAACAACACCACAAAGATGAGTGGATCAAAAAGGAACATTGCAACGGCGCTCTCCTTGGTGGGCTTTTCCGACCCAACTCTCTGAATAAACCAGAGACTGAACAGGAAGCCGACGATAGCGCCGAGGAACCAACCGAGGGGCTCACCGAGGTGGTACCTCGCGTAGTTTAAGACCATCATAACCAAGAACAGTATGGTCACTCCCAAAGTAGCCTTCCAGATGCTCTTCTGCTTCCCCACGATCACAAAAAAACCCGCCCATGCTAGGGTGAAAAGGAAGCCTACCGTAAATTCCGCCAGCATGACACTACCCCCAACCTAATTACGATGGAAAGTATAAAAGCTTGGCGGTCACCCCAAGAATCCCCTAATGCTCGCGGCTTTGATTATTAACTCCTCATTAATCTCGCCATCCAGTATTTTGTTTGTAATCTCACAGTGTTCCTCATTTCTCTCAAATTCAAACAGCTGGCTCATTTTCAGAATGTCCCTTAGGAATTTAAATTTCTCAGCCGATTTAGGATTGAAATACCTAAATGCAAAGCTTAAATCTTTGTAAATGCCCTTGTAAACATCACTTATGACCTCAATGTCCTTTTCGCTAAGTGCATTTAATCCAAGAACCTCTGGAGGTATGCCAAGAGAATAAAGAGATGCAGTAAACTTTATTGCTCTTGGAAGTGCAAAACCATTAACGTCCCTAGCATAACCAAAAAGTCCAATGTGGAGCTTTCTCTTTCTTCTAGAAGGAACAAATTTCGCAACCTCTCTTATTGACATTGCTAAAGCTTTAATTTGCTTGGAATATTCAATTTCATATTTTCTGAGAAGTGAGAGAATTTGTTCATCAATTGGCTCAGCTTCCTTTCTCTTTGAGCTTTTAATTTTCTCAACAGCTTTTATAACTTCCTTTGGTGGATTATCATATTTAAATGAGCTTTGAATTGTAAATGTCTGAGCCCATCTATATTCTTCCAAGACATTTTCAACATTTTCGGGGACAAGGTGGCCTCTAAATGGCGCACTGCCTACACCAATTATCGGATAAATATCAACACTTTCCGTCTCTTCAAGCTCCTGAAGCTTAAAGAGCGCATATTTATCATAGGTGACAGCGCTCAACATCCCATAATTCATGGCAGGATCGCTCCTCGCCAAGAAAACACGCTGATATTCAAAGTCCTTCCCATGCAAGTATTCTCTCAGTATTTCAGCCGAGTTTAATATAGCTTCTTTTGTTTCAAAGAGAGGTATTACGTTAATTTCTTCAGGAAAGAATTCCCCAATCCACTCATATAGCTTTATATCGTAGACTCTCTTGTACTGCTTTCCAACGATATAACGTTTGTACAGCTCATAGACTCTGTTAATTTCGTTTGCTGAAGTTGTCATTGGGAGGATAACTTCAAATATCGGAGCACTTTCTTCGCCATAAAATATCTTCGAATAATCAGCTGACCGGGGAATACTTTCGAGCGTTTCAAGCAAAAGCTTTGCTTCAGTTTTCTCAACGCTGGGATTGGGTACTCTTGGAGTCAACCTAAAATCCTTTCCAAGCTTATGCTTTCTGAAAAAATGAGGATATCTCTCTAGAAGTTTTTTAACAACAAATTCATCAACTTCTTTTCCTTCGAAATCCCACATTTGCTCTTCTATTCCTAGAACACTAAAAGCATAAAACGCTTCAATTACTTCGTCCTCACCACTCAGCTGAGGTTCTTGGGCAAAGAAAGGTATATATACATTGTCAGGATGTTGAGTACTCATTGTTTTTGGTATCATTTTGCCCACCAAAAATGCAGAAATATGAACAATTTAAGTTTTTTGTAAAAATCTTTGATTAAGTGACAAAAACTGGCAAAAATCTTTTTAAATCCCCATTATATCCATAGTTTCATGCATGCCTATATCTTAGCATTCCCAGAAAAAAGATGGGAGAGCTATCTCATACCTTTGAATGAAGAGCCTCTCGTTAAGATAGTTGAGCAAAGGCTCAGAATGGCAAAGAGGATTGATGAAGTCTATACAATCATAAGAAAGGGACAGCTGAAGCGTTTTTCTCTTCACGTCTCAAATCCCGTTGAAGTTAAAGCCAAAAACAAAATCGAAGCGCTTTACAAAGCTTTACCAGCCTCTGGAGAACTCTTCCTTGTTGAAGGGAATATGCCGCTGATAATGCCTTTTCTAGTAAATTACCTCTCAACACTGTTTTTAGATTCAGACAGCGAAGCATTAATTCCATCATGGAGCGATGGAACATTAGAGATTACACATGCGTTTTATGACGCAAAAGCATTAAAGAGTGCACTAGAGGCTTGTCTGGCAGAAAACGAGAAAAAGCTGAGCTGCATTAAAGAATATTTGGATTACGAAACAGTGAGCATTGAAGAGCTTGCTAAGAGAAATCCTAAAGTAACGCTGAGCTTCTTTAAAGTTAAGAGCAGCTTTGATTTAAGATTCGCTGAGGAAACACTCAAAAAGATTGAAAGAGGGGAGATTTAAATAACTCCAGATTTTTTCACCCTGTCCGCAACCACCACAGCAATCCCAGCTTTTATCAAGTCAATAACAACAAACGGTGCAACACCTACTGCAAAGGCTTTTTCAAAGTTTCCTCCGAAGTAGAAACCCAGTCTAAGCCAGCCTAAGAGATATATAACACCAATGCCAATTAAAGAGCCCAGGATATAGCCTTTTAGATTCTCATATCTCTCACCTATCAAGCCAACCAAAAATGCAGCTACTGGAAATGCTATTAGATATCCTCCCGTTGGACCATAGAGATAAACGAATCCCCCTTTTAATCCCGCAAAAACGGGCAGTCCGATGGTACCCATCAGAAGGTATATCGCCTGACTTAGGAAACCTAAACGCGCTCCTAAAATCAACCCGCTGAGCAGAACGAAGAGAACTTGCAGAGTCACTGGCACTTCTCCAATTGGAATGCTTATTTGAGCTCCAACTGCCGTTAAAGCTGCGAATAAAGCTGAGTATGCAATATCCTTTGCCTTCATTTTAGCTCCCTCCGCTGTTTTATTTTGGTTAACTTTTAAAATTTTTGTGATTAACGAAAATGCTTTTTAACGCTCAAGGCATAGTAAAATCACGTGATAAAGATGCCAAGAAAAGTGCTCAAGGATAGCAGAATAAAAAGAGAGCTCTTAAAGGCTCTCCGCGAAAGTTATAGTGTCTCAGGCGATGAAATAGGGGCAAAGCTTGATATCTCACGAGTTGCTGTGTGGAAGCATGTGAGAGAGCTTATTGAGCTTGGCTACGAGATAGAATCAACACCAAAGGGCTATAAGCTTTTGAAAGAGCCCAATAAGCCCTATCCTTGGGAGCTAGATGTCAAAGCCTACTATTACCTAAGCGTTGATTCAACCATGAACGTTGCCAAAGAGCTCGCTGAAAAAGGAGAAGAGGAGTGGACCTTTATAATTGCAGAAGAACAAACTGCCGGAAGAGGGAGACTAAAAAGGTCATGGGTATCTCAAAAAGGGGGCTTATACTTCTCTGTAATCCTAAGACCGAAGATTAAGCTCACGGAGGTTGAGAAAATTTTAATGCCTTCATCCCTTGCAGTTGCCAAGACAATTCAAGAATACAACCTAAGCCCTCAAGTCAATGAAGCTGGGGATGTTTTTATTAATGGAAAAAAGGTTTCTGGAATATTAGTTGAAGCCGAAGGAGAGCTCGATATGGTTGATTTTCTCATACTTGGGATAGGTGTGAACGTTAATAATGAAGTGCCAGCCAATGCAACTTCTTTAAAGCAAGAACTTGGAAAAGAGATTAACCTTCTTGAGTTTTCACGGAAATTATTTGCTAACCTTAGGAGAGAGCTGAAAGAACATGATCTCTGACCCTCTAGCATTTGGTAATCTGTCATTACTAAAATAGATTGAGAGCATAGAACAAAGTAATATAACTGCCTTAGCAGTCAAATTGGAGGGAAATCCATGAAAAAATAGCAAGTTTAGTAATTGTATTTTTATTTCTAGCAAGTAGCGTCGGATTTATTAGCTTTCCACGTGTTTCTGCCCAAAGTAATTATAGCAACCAGCGAGTTTTACTGTTGAAAAATGTTGACGCTTGGGGCTCAAAGGCTGTTGGAGAAACGCTGGATGAAATCGGTGTGCCATATGACATCCTTTCATCTTCTGAGTTCGCACCTTTGACCGCTTCAGATCTTATAAATAAGTACGACTTGATTATCATAGAAAGTGATCAGCCTCAGATCTTTTATGATGAACTTGCACCAGAAATGGGGGACATTGAGGAGTTCGTCAAAGCAGGGAAGGTATTAGAAGTACATGCTGCAAACTGGGGATGGCATGGAGGAATCTGGAAGACTCCCCTACCAGGAGGAGTAGAAATAACCAAAAGATACTCAAGGTATGACTATCATGTAGAAAAAGACCTCTGGTACTACAGCACCTATGCCAGCCATGGCTATCTTATTAATCTCCCAAAGGATGCAAAAATAATAATGGTACAGTCAGACATTAGTTATTCCCAAGGAAACCCAGACTATAACAAGCCGAGTGCCGTTACGTATACATTCGGAGAAGGACTAGTCTTTGCAACAGGATTAACCTTAGAATTCGGTGCAAAGTATAGGGGACCGGAGTGGAAAGAATTGCTTAAAGAAATTATCACAAGCAACCTTGAATTCACACCTCAGAAAAAAGTTAAGTACTTTGACTATGCCATGCTAAACTACATCTGGTACATGCTTTACAACAAATACACCGACAAGTTCGATGAAATGTACGAGAATGTTGCTCAGTACAACATAACAAATGCAACAATGCCTCAAGTGAGAGAATACAAGTCATTGGCAGAATATCACTACCAAAAAGGCTGGCAGTATGGACACCCAATTAAGGGACACATACAGGCTTTGCCGCATATGAGAAGGGCTTACATAAATGTAAAGAAAGCCTATGTTCTGCTAGATTATTCATTAAGAGGCCTTAAACACTGGCAGGCGTTAGAAGACAATGATTTAGCGGCTTTAATGCAGCAGAATGCTGAGAATTCAACCCTTTACTGGATAGGAGGACCGCTCAACGGTACATACAATGGAGTAAGCGAGATAGAGGCAACATGGAGCAAATTCTTTGCAGGGAACAATGTAACAGATGTTGGAATATACAATATAACGCTCGCAAAAAGCGAAGAGGGCATGACGGGAATAAAAGCAATTGTCATAGTAACAACAGAAGAAGGAACACAAATCCCATTGAGATACGAGATTTACTTTAAAGGAGACGAGATAATTGAAGAATGGTGGACAATTGATCCGACAGTTCTCGAAACCATAAGCGGTTGATTCTTTACTTCTTTTCTCTTTTTGTTAATCCTTTAGTCACTTTTTTAAGCTCTCAGCTCAAATGCAGATACGATGATTGAAGTCAGAAACCTTTGGCACATTTACGAAGGCAGGAAAATTGCCCTGAGAGATGTTAGCCTGACTATTGAAAATGAAATCCTTGCCCTAGTTGGCCCTAACGGTTCTGGAAAAACAACTTTAGCAAAGCACCTCAATGGACTTTTAAAGCCAACGAAGGGAGAAGTGATTGTTGATGGAATAAATACCAAAGAAGCTAGTGTTGCTGAGCTTTCTAGAATTGTTGGTTATGTTTTTCAAAATCCTGAGCACATGTTCTTTGAAGAAAACGTTTTCAAAGAAGTTGCATTTGGTCCTAAAAACTTAGGATTAAGCAAAGATGAAATTGAACAAAGAGTAAGATTGGCATTAAAATCCGTAAATTTGGAAGGTTATGAAGACAGAAGTCCGTATTCTTTAAGCGGAGGCGAAAAACAGCGCTTAGCAATTGCATGCGTACTGGCAATGAAGCCAAAGTACCTTATCCTAGATGAACCAACCACTGGTTTAGATGAAAAAAGCGCTGAAAGTGTAAAGGAAGTCATCAGAAAGCTGAGGAGAGAAGGTCATGGAATAATGCTGATAACTCATGATATGGAGCTTGTCCTAGAATTAGCGGAGAGAGTTATTCTGCTTTACGATGGAACTAAAGTTTTTGATGGTTCTGTTGATGAATTCTTCCGGCTTAATTTGAGAAATTACGGCTTAGAAAAGCCTGAACTTCTTAGGATCAGCGAATCCCTTGGCATCGGCTTTGTAAGAAGTGTTGATGAGTTCGTGAATTCGCTCTTAGAGAGGGTGAGAACATGATGTACAACCTCTATATTGAGAGGGATTCATTCCTCCACCGCTTAGATCCAAGGGTCAAAATAATTTCCTCACTTCTAGGCATTCTAGCTATGATTCTCTTTAATTCTCCGTATCTGCTCTTCATACTCTTTGCCCTGCTTTCCCTTTCTCTCAAATTCCTTGGAAAGATTAGCTTTAAGGAGCAGATAAAGGTGTTGAAGCCACTAACTCCTCTGATAATCATAACAATCGCAATCTGGCCTTTTATTTTAGAACCAAGGACATTTGGACTCTTTATTGGCTTTGGATACGCTTTAAGATTAGCTTCAATGGCCATGATAACTTTTGGCCTTTTAATGACAACAACCCAGAGGGAGTTGATCTTAGGCTTCATAAAGCTTAAAATGCCCTATGAGATTGGACTAACTCTCACAATAGCTTTAAGATACATTCCAACTCTCTTCAGCTTAGCCCAGACAATAATTGATGCACAAAAATCAAGAGGCCTTGAGCTAGAAAAGGGCAGCTTTTTCTCAAGGATTAGGAAGACAGTACCCATCTTAATTCCCTTGATAATTGCATCAATAAAAACAGCCCACGAGCTGAGCATAGCTTTAGAAAGCAGAGCATTTGGAGCAAATAAGAGAAGAACTTTCTTATATACAATCGAAATGAAGAGAAAAGACTATGTGGCGCTGATTATTGTGTTTCTGCTGTTTGGCTTAGCCTTATATGCAAGATATCAACTTGGAATTGGATACGTGAGGTTATACTAAGAAGAGCTTAGCTTTTTTGTCAATTGGGATGCTGTGCTCCCCAATATTTTTCACGAACTCTGGTGGGGCTTTAAGAACGCTAATGTTCATGCGGTAATGTCCTCTATATCCGCTTGTCCTTAAAACCAAAAGATGTTCAAACAGCTCAGGAATGCCGAACAGCCTTCTAAATTCAGAATTTAGATCTAGCTCATTTATTTCAAGGGTATTGTGTGATAAAACTAAGAACAGCCCCTTTTCATCAACTGTTCTTCTCATCTTAATCAGCTTTTCCTTTGACTGATTCTCAAGAATTGAGAAGTTTGAGACAAAGACGAGTGAATTATCCTCAACAAGCTCCAAAGCAGAGGAAAGCTCATCTAAAGTGTAAATTTTGCCCAAGAATAAGTCCTCAGTATTTTCAGAAAGCTTACTCAGAAGCTTCAAGGAGAACCCGTTAGTTGGCTCGAGATAGTAGGCAGTTATTCCAGAGTTAAGAGCATTTGCAAGAGAAGAATACTGGAGAATTGTCTGTGCAAGGGCATCAGTAGTTACTACAGCCGCCATGCTCCCTTCTTCTAGCTCACCAACTAATGGTGAAAGTTCTTCAATGAGACCTACTTTTTTCTTCTCTTCACTGGCGGGCTTGAAGAACATCGGCATCAAAAAATAATCTTCCCTTCAGAATATTTATATTTTGCTAAAAAGAAAAGGTTCAGAAAGCAACTAAGCTAAGAGGGATATTCCCACTATAGCCATCAATATTACCATCACAACGACTCCCGCTATTATTGATATAAGCCAAGCTATCACTGCCTTGACCCAGTCTGTGTTGAATACTGTCTTGATGATCCAGATGTATGCTATACTCCCCAGAATCCACCCGAGAACTGGTATCATGGAAAGTATGAGAGACAAAATTCCTCCTGCTACTACCGCTATAATCGCTTTTCCAAAGCTCGCATCCTCAATGCTAGCAAACTTTGCTCCAATGTATAGGAATACCGCCGCAACTGCTAGACCAATTATAAACATAACTACAAACATTCCAAATCCAATGGCCCCAATAAGAGGCCCTAAGCCCATTCCACCCATTGGTGCTGGCATAATATCACCTCTTAGTTTATAACATCTCAAAGTTTATTAAGCTTCCCAATTTATTGAAAAAATTCTTGCGAAAAAGCTTTAAACATTCTCCCTTAGGTGTTGAGGGGATTAAGATGCTCGAATCGATCAAGGAATTTTTCTGGATTTACTTCATAAGACCTATGTACACGAGAGAAGGCTACAACCCATACAACACCATCGTCTACGCCATTCTTCTGGGTTTGGGTGTCATATATTCCTATAGATACATAATCAAACCCCTCAAGATTAAAGTTGATGAAAAGCTCTTCTGGGCTGTTACTCCCATGGTCGTCTTTGGAGCAACTGTCAGGGCGTTAGTTGATGGTGGAGTGCTGAAGCCAAATCCTCTGATTTTAACACCCGGAATATTTTTCACAGCATTTTTCCTGATTGTTCCCGCTTTAATAGCCGATGCAAAGCTGAAAACATACCCAAAAGTCACAATAGCTTGGGGCACAATTTTGGCATTGTGTGCAAACTATCTCCTTGTAACACACGTTAAAAGCTGGAAGCCTTATGAGCTCACGATTTTCTGGACGATAGTTTTTATACTCCCAGTTCTTGTTTTCTACAAGTTTAGGCCCTTTGAGAAGCTTTACCTATATCCTGTCTTAGCTCACCTCTTTGACATAGGCTCAACAGTTGTGGCAATACACTATTACGGCTACAGAGAAGTCCATTGGCTTGAGAATATTCTAGTCACAAAATTTGGAGCATTCATTTACTACCCATGGATACTCTTTATCCTAATAGTCGTTTATTACGGCCTAAAATACCTAGTGCCAGACGAAGAAGAAAGAAGATACTGGTATCTGGCAATTTACATTCTCGGCTTAGGCCCAGCGATAAGAGACCCAGCGCAGATGATTTTACAGCTTGCGGGTTAGTCTCTTCTTAACTTTCTCCCCTCTTCGAGCTCTCTCCTCAAAGTTCTCGCCTCAAACTCTGCATTCTTAACCCTAAACACCTTTGCAATCCTCTCAACTGCTTCAAGCTTCCTAATTATGCCGTCAAGCCACGTAAAGACGTCTCCGGGATAAAGAATTAGACCGTACATTTTCCTGAAGTACTCGCTTATCTGAGTTGGATGCTTCCCTTCTCTCCTCAGCTCTATGATGCGGTCGCTTATTCTGTGCATCGCATACTCAGTGCACTCTTTTTCTTCACACATAAAGAAATCCTGATAAATCGTAAAGAGCCTCTCTTGAGCATTTGGACTAAGCTCTGGGATAACTTTTTCAAGCTCCTCTAAAATCGAAGCAAAGCTTGGGGAAAAGATGTTAGCGCTCAGCCTTCCCCTAACCGCTCCTTCCAGCTCCCTCTGCAAAGTTCCGCTGAGATAAACATTTTCAAAAGGCAAAAGCGTGATTGCAATCTCTCTTGGACTTTTCTTTGTGAGGTTTTCTCTTATGAACTGAGCCTCACTTGGCAGTAAGAAGCTCATGCTGACAGCTCTTCCGTAAGGTGTAACATTCACGAGCTTGCCTCTGAGTTCAACAAAATCATACTCTTCAAGCTTTTCCAAAACCTTTTCAGCGCTTTGATTTGCGCCCAAGCATCTGCTCTGAACTTCTTCTATATCATCCAAATATGAGAACACACATGCATGAGCTAAAACTTGGTCTTGCTCTAGTTCATCACTCCACTCAACATAAACGGGTTCAATAGGTGCTGTTAACAGCTTAAATGCAACTTCATCTTCCGTGCTTTCCATTTGAGCTGAGTATTTCTTCCCAGGCTCAATTATGAGGTAAACCTTTCCCTTCTCATGATAGAGAGGTCTCCCAGCTCTTCCAAGCATCTGGTGGAACTCTCTAACACTCAGCCACTTATTGCCCATTGCCAAGCTTTCAAAGATTACCTGACTCGCTGGAAAATCAACCCCAGCTCCTAAAGCAACTGTAGTTACAACAACATCAAGCATCTGAGCTTGAAACTCCATCTCTGTGAGCTTTCTTTGATGATACGGCAATCCACTGTGATAAGGCTTTGCCTTCAATCCTCTGCTTGTTAGAAACGCAGCCAGCTCATGGCATCTCTTCCTTGAGAACGTAAAAACTATGGTCTGACCCTTGTATCCCTGTTTTGATTTTCTCATAACCTCAGCTTTAGCCAGCTGAGCTATGTAACGCCATTTTTCACTCTCGTTTCTCGCTAAAATGACGTGCCTCTCTAAAGCCACTGGTCTTTCATCATAGACAACTAACCTAAGCCCAAGCTCTTTTGCAAGTTCTTCAGGATTTCCAATTGTAGCACTCAGCCCAATGAACTGAGCTTTTGGATAGAGCTTCCTTAATCTCGCTATGAGGCCATCCAATCTCGCTCCTCTCTCCTCGTCATCGATCATGTGAATTTCATCAATGACAATAGTTCCAACTTTTCCAATTTTTCTGCCAGCCCTCAATAGATAATCAATTCCTTCATAAGTTCCCACAATTATGTCGGCATCAATTCCTGTATCTACAACGACGAGCTCGTCTTTAGTCTTAATTCTGCTCATACCAACTCTAATCGCCACTCTTAAGCCAAGCTTCCCATAGCGACGTTTGAAATCCTCATATTTTTGATTTGCCAAAGCCACAAGGGGAACCAAAAAAAGCATCTTCTCTCCTTTTAGCGCCTTAGGAACTCCAGCTAGTTCTCCTACAAGAGTTTTCCCGCTCGCTGTGGCTGAAACAATGAGAAGGTTCTCTCCTTTTAACAGACCATGCTGAATAGCTAAGCTCTGAACTGGTAAAAGCTCCTTTATGCCCTCACTCTTTAACACATCTTTGAGCTCTTCCGGAATTTCAAGTTCGTCAATGTTCAGCTTTTTGACTTTAATCTTCTTCGGCTTAAGCTCGTCCCATTTTGTAACTTCAGGATTTTTAGTTGGGTCAAATCTTGGGTCAAAAACCATTAGAACTTTATCCAAGTCTCTAAATCGCTGCAAAAGCTTCTTTGCTTGGTCAAACATTCCTAAACTCCTGAAGCGATACCTTAACTCGTTTTTGAGCTCTTCCTCTGCACATTTCTCACAAATATACTCATTATGGAATTTTACTCTGTTTCCTTCAGTTAAGACCGTTATCTTCCCATTGAGAAGGCAGAATCTACATAGATAGGCCTTTTCAACCCTCTTATTTTGGAGCCTTACTCTAAAATATTCCTCCCACTCGTCAGTATCTACTAAAACAATCCTCGCCTGTCTCAAAAGTTTTTCAATTTCTTTGGGATTCCTATACTGACTGCCCTCAAGAACTTTAAACAAACGGTTGTCTCTCATAATTAGCCGGTAAATACTATCAGCCTTCAAATTCTGCATCTGAGAAAGCTTTTCAGGTTCTTTCTCAATGTAATAGGCTTCAAGCTCATTCTTTTTTCTGCCTTTTCTGATTACAAACAGCATTGAAACCACCTGAACCTATTGCACTACCTTCTCCTTCTTGACTTCCTCTCCTTATACAAAACAACCCCACTTTCTTTAAAAGCATCTATGATAACTGATACTCTGGACCTTCTCATATTCTTTCCAAGGTATTCGGAAGAAAGACTTTTCACGAACTCTTTAAGCTGAGAAACATCCCTAAAGTTAGCCATTATTAAAATTTGGAACTCTCCAGTTTTTCTGTAAACTCCAACAACATTGTCAAGCTGACTTATGTTGTACAGCATTCTGTCAACAGCTTCATTATCAACGAGAAGCTCAACTTCAATTATTGCCTGAACGAACTCATTCAAAAAAGTAGGATCAACTATTGCAGAATACCCTTTAATAGCGCCAAGTTTTTCAAGTTTTTCAATTCTGTTCTTTATACTTGCCGGCGAAAGCCCGACTTTCCTTCCCAACTCTGTCAACGTAGCCCTGCCATTTTTTCGAAGCTCTCTGAGAATTTCTTCGTCTTTTTCATCTATGCCTACCATTTTCACCCAAACAAAATAGAAAGAGAAGGGTTATTATTTTTTCGCTATTTTAATTGGTGCACCAAAAGCCCTATCTCCAGCATCTCCAAGTCCTGGGAGAATGTAGCCGTGGTCATTCAGCTCCCTGTCAATCTTTGCCACGAAAATTTCTACTTCTGGATGCGCTTCCTTAATTCTGCTTATCCCCTCTGGTGCTGCTAAAACTCCAAGAACTATAATCCTCTTTGGAGTCCCATACTTCTTAACTTCCTCGATGACCTTTAGCAGTGTTGAGCCGGTTGCAATCATTGGGTCTGCAATTATTACAGTGTCTTGAGGCTTAATCTCTGGAATCTTAACGTAGTTCATCTCTATCTCAAACCTTGGCGCTTTTCCCCTTGATGCAGAAACTATGCCAACCCTTGCATGCTCGAGAACTTTTATCAATCCCTCCATCAGCGGAATTGCAGCTCTTAGAACCGTAACAATTACAACGTTCTTCCTGTCTTTGACAACTATGCCCTCTGTCTTCTCCAACGGTGTTTCAATTTCAACAGTTTCAACGTCCATTGTTTTTGTTAGCTCATAACCCATGTACCTGCCGAGCTTTACTAAGCCTTTTCTGAACTCTATTGCACCAGTATTCTTGTCTCTGAGCTCTGTAAGGATTTCCATCAAAAATGGTGAGTCCTCAAAGGAATAAACACCTTTCCATCTCTCATCAGCTATCATTAAAAGCCCGCTTTGAGCTTGGAATTTACGATTTAAAAATGTTGCGGAGAAGAAGAGAAAGTTTAAAAGAATATGTCAATCTCCCCTCTCCTCTGGAGGAATGCTCTTCTCAGTTACAGGGATTATGCAGAGAAACTCAAAGGTCTCCGAATCTGGATTCTCATATCCGTGGGGTTCATTTGGAGGTATATACAGAAAGCTGCCCGGAACAACTTTTACTGTCTTTCTACCGTTTGTTATGTAACCTTCGCCTTTGACTACAAATATTTCATGCTCCCATGGATGCTGGTGAATAGGTATCTTTCCACCTTTCTTAATTACAAAATACCTCATTGCAAAGTTCTTTACCCCAACTTTTGGAGAAACGAGCCATCTAATTGTTGTTTTCTCAACCCCTCCTATTGTAACTTCCTTTTCTTCAACATCAAAATAATGCCCAACGAACATTTCTGTCACCCAAAGGTCTTTAAGTTTTGAACTACTTAGGGTTTTTGGTGAAAAACATGAGAAAGCTTTTCGTGCTGCTTTTAATAGGGCTGATCATCTTCTCAGCAGGATGCACGCAGAAAGGGGCAACTCCAACAGAGACTACCCAAACTGCAACCCAAGAAAAGCCAAGTGAGACACAAATAACAACTTCCACACCAACACAGACTCAAGCTCAAGGAATTAACTTCAAAGAGTACAAGCGTGGAGAAATAATCAGGAATTGGTGGAAGCTTTTTGATACAAGTGTAGTTTATGTCAGTAAGGGATATGAAGACTTGGCGAAGCACTACTTTCCAAATGCTCAAATAAAACCTGCAAGTGAGTTTGAGAACGGAATTGCAATTTTGAGTCCAAAAGACGCCCGCGAGCTTTTGAGAGGAAAGCCAATGCTGATTACAATCAACGACTATTTCGGCTATGTCCTTTACAAAGTTGGATACAAGTTCGTTGGACAGGATATAGGAATGATTGTGGCATACAAAGAAGACAACAGAGACAGACTAATCTTTACAGGTAATGGAAAAGCTGGAATAGGTGCTGCATTGGAGTATGCCTTCGAAATTAAAGAAGGGAAAAGAGAGCCAAAGGCAACATATATTTTGAGAAGAGGAGACTTTGAAGGTGTTGTGCTGAAAGAAATCGGTGACAACAACTGGGATGGAATTCCAGAAAACGACGAATACTGGATAATTAACGAGATTTACTTTAAGGAGCCGTTTATTTACAACTGGCGCATTGTTAATGGGGAGAATGTAACAGTTAGAGGTGGATTTATCAGATATGTCAACGGCTCAAGGGTTTACATTCACGCTCTGGGCTTTAATGTGAGTGTTGAAGTTAAAAACGGGAATGGAGCAGAGATAACCTACATTGTTGAAAACGTGAATCCAAACATTATGGAGATCCCAGAGAATGCAGAAACCGGAAACACTTGGATTAAGCTTACAACAAATAAGGAACACTTTGTAATCCAAGCAAAGAATCTTGAGAACTTCACTTTCTTAGCTTTTGGTGATCACAGGCCCGGAAGTGGAAAAAAAGTTCCAGAGATATTCTTAAAAGTTAGAGATGCCATGAACAATGACAACGGAGTGTTCATAATTGACGGAGGAGATTTAGTTTATTCTGGAAAAGTTGAAGAATGGGCAGAGCTACTTAAAGCTTGGAAATTCGACAAGCCCGTTTTCATCTCAGTAGGCAACCACGAGTATCAAGGAGAAGGAATCAACATATACCACAAATACTTTGGGCCAACAGATTATTCGTTTACCCTTGGAAACTACTACTTCATTTTCATGAACAACGTTGAAAAAGGCTACTCCTTGAGTGCTTCACAGTGGAAATGGCTCGAGAATGAGCTTGAAAAAGCAAAGAAACTCAACAAAAGGCCAATAATTGTTATGCATACACCCCCAGTTGATCCAAGACCTGGAGGCGATCATTCAATGAAACCGAGCGAGGGAGAGAAACTACTCAACCTAATGAAAGAATACAATGCCTTTGGAATATTCAGCCATATTCACATCTATTGGTACGGAGAAAAGAACGGAGTCTACTTTGTAGTAACTGGTGGAGGAGGAGCTCCGCCATATGCTAAACCTGACGAGGGAGGATTCTACCATTATGTCAAGATTTCTGTGGATGGAGGAATCCAAGTTGAGCCTATAAAGGTCAGCTGATCCTTCTTTTATTCTTATATTATTCTTTTATTAACGAAAAGTTCTTAAAGTCATAATGCAGAAAGACAATTGAGGGGGTGAGAACATGCAACCTCCAAAGAAAAAGAAAGTTGAAGAAATAGAAGAGGAAGAGTTCTTTGAGGAAGAGGAATTTGAGGATTGGGAAGAGGACTGGGAAGAAGAGTGGGAAGAGGAAGAATGGGAGGAGGATTGGGAAGAGGAGGAAGAGTGGGAAGAAGAGGAATGGTGAACTTTTATTTTTGCATCTTTTCTATATAGTCTATATAGATGACGTTATATAGCTATATTCTATTTCGACAAGCTATTTATATTCTCCAGCTGACGGTTTCTTGGGTGGTGATAAGTGCTTGAAGCTCTTACAGATCCATGGCTCTTTATCACAATTACTGTTGGTCTTTTCATGGCTTGGGCAATAGGAGCAAATGATGCTGCAAATTCCATGAGCACTGCTGTTGGAGCTGGAGCAATAACTCCAAAGCAGGCAGTCATAATTGCTGGTATTTTAGAGTTCACTGGAGCTTATTTCTTTGGAAAGAGCGTTACAGAAACTATAAGAAAAGGTATAATTGACCTCTCTCAAATAACAGAGCCAACTGTTCTAATCTACGGTTCGATAGCAGCTTTACTTGCCGCAGCTTTGTGGCTCCTAATAGCAACCAAATTTGGGTTGCCAGTATCAACAACACACTCTATCATTGGTGGAATAGTTGGATATGGGATTGTGTATGCAGGTCTGGGGATAGTCAACTGGGGCAAGATGGCTCAAGTGGTTGCCAGCTGGATTCTTTCGCCAGTTTTTGGAGCAATAATGGCATTTGTAGTCTTTAAAGCAATCTCAAAGACAATTTTGCAAAGCGGAGATCCAGTAAAAAGTGCCAAAAACCACTCTCCAGTCTGGATTGGGTTAGCGTTCGTTGTGATTGGCTCAATGTTCTATATAAAAGTTCTTCATGGAAAATCCTTGCTGATAGCACTGGTAAAGTTTGGAATTCCAGCAGGATTTGTAGCATTTCTCATAAGTTTTGTGGTTTTAAGACGGAATTTCAAATCTGATGATCCATATATTGGAGTTGAGATGATATTTAAGAAAGTCCAAGTTCTAACATCGGCTTATGTTGCTCTATCCCACGGAGCCAATGACGTTGCCAACGCAATCGGTCCAGTGGCAGCGGTTTATGCTGTCGCCACAATGGGGCTAGCTGGAATAAAGGTTCCAGTGCCGAGATGGATTCTGGCAATGGGTGGTTTAGGAATTGCAATTGGTGTCGCTACATATGGTTACAAGGTCATGGAAACTGTTGGGAAGAAAATCACAGAGCTGACAAACACAAGAGGATTCAGCATTGACTTCTCAGCAGCAACTGTCGTTTTAATTGCATCATGGCTTGGACTCCCAATTTCAACTACACACACAGTAGTTGGAGCGGTCATTGGTGTAGGGTTGGCAAGAGGAGTAAAAGCAATAAACAAGGACATTGTTAAAGATATAATAATTTCATGGTTTGTAACTGTGCCAATAGCCGCTATTGTCAGCGGGATAATATTTAAGATTTTGATGGTGGTGGGATGAGATGCAAGTTTGGACTAAGCTCTTTGCGAAAAGCCCATTTAAGCCTTTAATAAAACACGCTGAAGTCGTGTTAGATACTGTGGAAACTCTTGAGAGAGCCCTTGAGCTGTGGTATGATAAAAAATATGACGAAATGGAAAAAGTAGCGATTGAAGTTGACAACTTGGAAGATATTGCTGATAGAATTAAGGAAGAGATTAGAGACAGCTTAACGACAAAGCTCTTCATGCCAGTAAACAGAAATGACATTCTTGAGTACCTCCACATGCAGGATAAAATAGCAGATGCTGCTGAAGACACTGCAAAATGGCTGCTCATAAAGAGGCCCAAAGAGATTCCAGAAGAAATCAAAGAAATTATCTTGAAGATGGGGAAGGAAAGCATTAAAGCTGCAAAGCTCGTTCACAAAGCAATAGTCCAGATGGACACTGTAATTGAGAGCGGTTTTAGTGAAAAAGAGATTGAGAAGGGATATGAACTGATAAAGGAGATAGAGAGTGTTGAGAGCAAAATAGATGGACTTGATACGAAGCTCATGAAACTGGTTTTTGAGAACGAAGATAAACTCAGCTGGGGAGATGGGTTTTACATCTTAAACATAGCGAGAACGCTTAGCAACATCTCAGATAAGGCTAAGGACTCAGCTGAGAGAATAAGGCTTATGATGAACAAATGAAGAAGGAAAGCATCAGATTGCAATCATTGTTGATGTCATCTGTATTTCGGGCATTTTTCTTATTTTTTCTGTTATAAACTGGTCTAAGTCCTTGAGTGTGTCTGTCTCAACTTTAACGATTAAATCGTACTCTCCGTAAACTACATAAGCCTCTTTAACTTCGGGCATGGCCAAAAGTTTCTCCATAACTTCCCTTTCCTTTCCTGCTGCTGTAACCATCAAAATAAATGCTGTCACCATGTTTACCACCAATTTATAGTATTGTTTCTGAGATATTTAAGACTATCGGAAATGTGAATACAAATTAATGAATCGTGTCAAAATTTAGCTGAACTCTTTAAAGACAGTGCTAAATTAGGTCCAAAAATATATATTCCAAGCCCGGCCATAAAAAATGGGGAGTATCATGATTGAGCATTTGATCAGCAGAGAAAAACTAGAGCAGTTCAAGAGATTCATGAGAGAAAAGGGCATAGAAGAGCTAACCTTTTATTCAAAGGGAATCACAAGCCTAGTTTTTCTTGGAAAATTCCAAGGGAAGAAGGTTATTGTGAAGCTTGAGAGAGAAGATACTCCACGCAAAAATTTCAAACGAGAGGCAGAGATCTTGAAATTGCTCGAAGGACATAGTATAACTCCAGAACTTATAAACTATGGGATCTTTGAAGGAAAGGAGTACTTAGTGAGAGAGTTTGCTGAGGGAGAACCTCTGCTGTATGCAGATGTTGAAAAACACCATTTAATCGAAATTGCAAAAAAGACTCATAAACTCGATGTTCTTGGTATAGATCATGGGCAGATTCAAGGGGGAAAGCATATTATAATTGGGGAAGCTGTGTGGATAATTGACTTTGAAAAAGCCAGCACGAGGAGAAAGCCCAAGAACTTAACATCTGCCATGGCAATGCTGTTTTTGAATGAAAATGTTATATCAAAGAGAATTCGAGAGAAATTTGAGATAAATAAGGAATTCTTAGCAGAATTAAGAAAAGCTTTAAGGGAATATAAAGAAAGCAAAAATGTCAAAAAGATTTTAACTCTTATTTCCAGCCTTTAATCTGTCAACGCCATATATTGCTAGAGGAATTACGACAGCCATTGCAATTAATCCTATTCTCGGATCTGAAAAATACTCAAAAGCCAATATTACGAGAACTGTTAATCCCATCATTAAGAATAAATCCTTGTCAAACAGCCTTGACTTAGCCAAGATGTTCTGTTCCCTTGCTATATATGCTAGATAAAATGGAATCCCCAATGCTGCGATGACAATTCCAGCATATGTTCTCAAGATTACCGAAACTATAAGACCAATGAATAGAATTAAACCAATTCTGTATTCTACCTTCATATTTTTTCACCCCGCAAAAAATGGTTAAACTTTAAATACTTTTAAAGATTCCCTAAATATAGGTGGTAACGTTATGAGTAAAATCGAATGGAACGAAAATACATTTGCAAAGTTTTCCTATTTGAGCGATGTAAGGATTTCCAAAGACGGAAAGCAGATAGCGTATGTTCTGACAAAAGCAAACCTCAAAGACAATAAATATGATAACACAATCGTCATTGAAGACCTTGAAAGTGGAGTTAGAAAGTTTGTAGAGAATGCATCAATGCCCCGCTTCTCTCCAAGCGGGACAAAGATGAGCTTTGTAAGACCTAATGAAGAGAAAAAGACAAGCGAGCTATGGCTTGTTGATTTAAGGTCAATGAGTGCCAAGAAGCTCATGGAGGTTAAGAATATTCTCAACGTGAGCTGGAGCGACGATGATAGGCGTTTGCTAATTACCGGCTTCAAGAGGAGAGAAGATGAGGACTTTATATTTGAAGATGATGTTCCAGTGTGGTTTGACAGCAAGGGCTTCTTCGATGGCGAAAAAACAACTTTCTGGATTTATGACACTGAAGGGGAAGAGATTTTAGACGAGTTCACAACTGATAAATTCTCCTCTGGAATTTGGCATGGGAAGGAGATAATCTACAACGTTCCTCACAGAGAGGACAACAAGCCTCAGTTCTTTAAGTTCTACGACATCTACCGCTATAAAGATGGAGAGAGGGAAAAGATATTCGAAAAAGTTTCATTTGCAGCAATTGACTCCAATGGAAAAGGAGTTTTGCTCATAGGAAAGCCAAAAAAGGAAAAAATCAGTGAGCATGATTACCTCTATCTTTGGAATGGCAAAGAAGTTAAGCCATTGACAGAGCGCTTCATTTACAACAACTGGGGTGGAAAGCTCGATGCTAAAGGAAATGTTTACTTCCTAAGTCCCAAAGAGGGGAGAGTTTCATTATATAAGCTTAGTGGAGACGAGCTGATTCCAATAGTTGATGAGAACGCTTGGGTCATGGGGTTTGATGTGAGCGATGATGGTAAGGTCGTTCTTCTAAAGCAGACAGACACAAAGCTCAGCGAAGTGTTCCTCTGGGATGGAAAGCTCAAACAAATAACTGATTACAATGGCCCAATTTTAGCGAAGCTCAAAACGAGACCAATAAAGCACTTCCGCTTTAAGTCCCTTGATTTGGAGCTTGATGGATGGTACATCAAGCCTGACATTAAAGAAGGTGAAAAAGCTCCAGTCATAGTCTTCGTTCACGGCGGTCCAAAGGGGATGTACGGCTATTACTTCAAATACGAAATGCAGTTAATGGCTGACAAAGGCTACTACATAGTTTTCGTCAACCCAAGAGGAAGTAACGGTTACGATGAAGATTTTGCCTTGAGAGTTCTCGAAAGAACGGGCTTAGAAGACTTTCAAGACATAATGAATGGAATTGAAGAGTTCTTTAAACTTGAGCCTCAAGCTGACAAAGAGAGAGTAGGAATAACCGGAATAAGCTACGGAGGCTTTATGACGAACTGGGCACTAACACAGAGTGACTTGTTCAAAGCTGGAATTAGCGAGAACGGCATAAGCTACTGGTTGACAAGCTATGCCTTCTCCGACATAGGCTTGTGGTTCGACAAGGAAGTTATCGGCGACAATCCACTTGAAAATGAGAACTACAAAAAGTTAAGTCCACTATTCTATGCAGAGAACGTTAAAGCCCCAATACTTATCATCCACAGTCTCGAGGACTACCGCTGTCCGCTCGATCAGAGCGTTATGTTTTACCACGTGCTCAAGGACTTAGGAAAAGAAGCTTACATTGCAATCTTCAAGAGAGGCGCGCATGGGCACAGCATAAGAGGCTCACCAAGACACAGAGCAAAGAGATACAAACTCTTCATGGAATTCTTCGAAAGAAAACTAAAGAAATACGAAGAAGGCTTCGACATCGAGAAGATACTGAAGGAAGAGAAGGGAGAGAATTGATATCACCCAAATTTCCTCCCAACAACCCCTAAAGCCTCTTCCACTCTTTTAACATTTTTAAAGCCAACTTTCCTCAATCTTTCCATAACCCCCCTCTGCAGGTCTTTTCTCCTAAATTTCTTTCCGGGGTTGCCGACATAGTGGAAAATCCTCCCCCCGGGCTTAAGGACTCTGAAGAGTTCAGCATAAAACTCCTCGCTGTAAAGCTCACCAGCCAATGAAAATCGCGGCGGGTCGTGGATAATCACATCAAAGGTTTCATCTTTAAACTTTTTGATAACCTCAAAAACATCTCCTTGAATTACTTGAATGTTTTGAGAGTGAAAGACCTCATAGCTCCAAGGATTTAGCTTAGCAAGCTCAATAACGTTTGGGTCTTTTTCTACAGTTATCACATAAGCTCCTCTCTTTGCGCTCTCTATTGCTGTGTAACCCAATCCCATGCACGTGTCAAAAACAAATTCACCTTCTTTTGGCTCAACGGTCTTAACCTTAGCCCTTGTATCCCAGAGAGGGTTCGTATCTTTGGTGCGGTGCATTCTTATTCCGTTAATCTCTATCGTTGGCGGGATCGTTGGAACAAGCTTGTAGAAGTGCTCACCAGCAATGGCAGCTTTAAAAACATGTCCATTCTTCACGAAATAAACTGTGCCATCGTCTTTTGCTATCTTCTCGATGATTTCCTTCTCAACTTCACTCTCATCGGGAAAAATTATCTTATCCTCCTCAACTTTTACAACAAAAGTTCTGTTTGTTTTTCTCAAATCGAGGTTTAACCTAACCTCACCCCTTGAGAGCAGAACCCTACGTGCCTCTCTAAATGTTAAAAAAATAGGCTTGAAACTCAGGCTTCAAGTTAATCACCTTAGAAAAACAAAAGAGAGAAAGTTTAAAAATCCACCGTTCTCCCGTCCTGTATCGGAGTATATCACTCCAACACAGGGCGGGTCATCACGGCGACGCTTGAGCCCCCTCACCGCAGAAGCTCAACCCCCGTTGCCAGGGGCATCATCACCCTACGGTTCTCGGAAACCCAAGCCCACCAGCATTTGATACTCCAGAAAACTTTATAAATTTTTCGGGGAATATACCCCTATAGGTGAAAGGATGTCTGAATACGTAACCCTCACGATTCCTCTCTCAGCAAGTGGTGAAAAAGCGAGGAGAATTTACTTTACATCTTGGTTCTCAAAATTAGTTGCCCACAGGCTTTTGAGCCTTGTAAAACAGAGCCCACCCCTTGTGGATTTTCACGAGAGAAAGTTTCAAACTATCGCAAGAAAACAGGCGAGGGATATCCTCCCCAACAGGAGGTATATTGATGGAATGGCGAAGCTCGTTTACTCTACACTTCAGTCAGCGAAAAAGCTTGGGGTGGATATTCAAAAGCTTGAGCTTTCGGATTGGCTTTTATTCCAGTGTGAGGGTGAGAAGGACAAGAAGGGGAATCAAAACATTCGTCTCTACAAGGACAAGGTGGAAGTGCTCACTTTTGATTACTCCAAGAATCCTGAGAGGATAATGCTTGATATAAAGTTTCCGAGAGGGTACAGGATGGTTCTTGATAGGGTTGTGGAGCTTTCGGTGAGTGGAGAACTCGCGTACCCGGCAAGAGTTATTGTGAGAGAAGCAAACTTTTACCCTCACAGCATGCATGTTTTTGGAGAAATTCAAGTCATGATTCGTCTTGACTTTTACCATGAAGTCATGAAGCGATTCGAGAGCCCTTTGGGTGATAATGTTGGTGGAATTGATGTAAATACTGATAGAATAAACCTTGCTGTCGTGAACAGGAGTGGTGAACTCCTCGACACGTACACGGTCTGGTTTTCTGAAATTACGGCAAGAGGTTTTCCGAAGAAAAAGGCATGGAGTCTGCTTGGCGAGAGTATTCATAAGGTTTTGAAGTATGCGTATTATCACGGTGTTTCAACCATTGCTCTTGAAAATCCAAAAGTGCTTGGCTACTTGAAGTATTACTGGATTAGGAACGGTGAACGGTGTGGGAAGGATTATAATTACAAGGTTGCCACGTTCAGGAATTCAGTAATTGAGAAGATTGTATACAAAGCCCCTCTGTATGGGTTTGATGTAGTTTTCGTGAATCCCGCTGGAACTTCTACCGGAACAAAAGCCTTGCAGAGGAAATTAGGACTAGACAAGCACACAACATCAGCATACCTCATAGCCCTCAGAGGACTGAAGCGAAAGAAAACAAAATAACACACAAAAACACAAACAATAAATTCCGCCCCTAACCAACAACCCTTTCAAAAACCCTCTCGAAGTTCTTGAAAGCTATTGCTTCAACTTCCTTTTTGCTGAACTTCTCATTCAGCTTTTCTAAAAGCGCTGGGATTTTGCTCTCATCCTCAAATCCTTCAATGGTGTCTCCTTTCCAGCCTTTCAGATAATACACAAAGTCAAAACCTAGACCCACGTGCTGATAGCCAGCTAAATCAACCATGTAAGCAATGTGCTCAACATATTTATCAAGCGTCGGCTTTTCTTTGTCAACAAAGCTTGGAATCGCCACAGCCCCGATGACTCCACCTCTCTCAGCTATCGCCTTAATCTGCTCATCTGTTAAATTCCTCTTATTGTCGCAGAGAGCTTTTGCATTTGAATGCGAAGCTATAACTGGAAAGGCTGTCGTTTCAAGGGCATCCCAGAAGCCCTTCTCGTTTATGTGGCTTAGATCGATCACTATTCCAAGCTCCTCGGCTTTTCCAAGAACTTCAACTCCAAAGTTAGTCAAACCACCGTTAGTTCTCTCAAAGACACCATCCCCTATTGCATTTCTTAAGCTCCATGTTAATGTTAGAACCCTCAATCCAAGCTCGTAAAATATTTCAAGCAAGTCCAAGCTGTCCTCTATTGGCTCTCCACCCTCCAAGCCAAGCCATAGAGCAACCCTACCGTTTTTTATGGCATTTCTCATCTCTTCAACAGTGGTTACAACTGCAAACTTTTCGCTTTCAAGGACATCTTTGTAGAGCTGGTTTATAACCTCAAGCCCATACCTCAAAGCTTGATGCCTTCTATCTGGTCTCGTCCAAACTGCCATAACACGAGCTTTTATGTACTCCCCAAAGAACTTCTCGAATTCATTGTCAAGAACCCTGCTTTTCCCTTCTTTTCGCATATCATAGACATAAGTGGGCAAATCAGAATGTGCATCAAAGATCATGCTACCACCAAGAGAAGAACGAGTTTAGAGTATTTAACGTTTACAGCATTGCTCCAATTTCTATTAACTCTTGAAGGGCTTTCTCTTTAACCTCCCCATCTGGAATTGCTTCAACAACTCTCTGTATGCATCTTCCAGTTCTTTTTCTCTAGCAAGCTCAAGAGCAATAGCCTTTAATGCCTCACTTTTCTTTTTAATGTCTGCAATCTTGCTCGCAAATACTAAAGCCTCTCTAATGCTACCCAGTTCTGTGAGCAGAGTTGCAATATATCCTATACCATCTTGAGAAAAATCAACAGCGTTCATTTTCTCCAAGACTTCCCTGATTAACTGTTTATATTCAGAAGTTTCAACCCTCTTCATCCAAAGGGCAACTTCTAAGAGTCCAATAATCTGCTCCTCCCCTCTGAATAAATTTGTAATTTTGGCAATTGCATAGTTATATCTTCCTTCCAATAGGGCTTTCCGTAATTCAGGACTTCCCGTTTTCTTCATGGTCTTTGCAAGGGCAATTTTCTTCTCAAGCACGGCTGCTTTAATGTTCACGTGAAGCTTGTCAAATAAATCATAAGCCCTCTCATAAAAAGACAGAGCATCATTAGAATGCAAAGAATCCCCAGTTGCTTCCAAAAGCTCACCAAGCTTGATTAAGTAGTCAGTCTTTTGAGTGTAATCCATCTTAGACCTAATCAATGTGTCAAAAGCAACATCAAATGCTTCCAATGCACTATCTACAAACCCGGATATGGCCATATAATAAGAAGTTTTTCCAAGAGCGATAACCCTTTTCCCGCTGTCTTCTATGTCCAACGCTTCATCAAGAGCTTTCTCAAAAAGCTTAACCCCTTTCTCCTTATCACCAATTGTTAAATAAGTGGATGCAATACTGCTCAGAGCAACGACTCTATCAAAGGGATCTTTAATCTTCTTCGCAAAATATTCAGCATCTTCCATGAGTTCTAAAGCAAGAGAAACATCTGAAAATTTTTCATAAATATCAAGAGCAATTAAACTGAGTGCACGGACTTTCTCTAAATTGTCATCAAGTTCGCTGACTTTTAGCAAGGCATCTTCATACAGACCTTTCTCTATAAGGACTAAAATATCGTCTATTGTAGTCATGATACTTATATTTTCCCTAAATCCTTATAAAACCTTTGTCTAATAACTTTGCCTAGTGCCAGTGGTGATAAAAATGCTCACCTTAGCGCTATACAACTCATATGATCCTAAGAGAATCCATGAGGCACATTTAAGGGCAATTGCTAGGGCAGCTCCAATTTGCTATGCATTCGATTTTCACTTAGCTCTAATTGGATTCCCATTCGATGATAAGCCACTTGACTTGGCAGAGAGAATATCCGAAAATACAACAATTGGAGAAGGAGGAAAATATCTTCTTGAACTTGCTAAGAAAAATAAGTTTCATCTGTTAGAATTTCCAAAAAGAGGATTTCCACCCCAGTTTGGCAATATAATAGCAACAACCAGAAAGCCCAATGAGGATAAAGAAATAACAGCCATAGAAGTTGCTAAAAGAGCCCTAAAAGGAGAGAGCTTTATGTTGATTGTCGGCTTGGGAAGACACGGACTTCCAAAGGAAATCTTTAAGTTAGCTGAGTACCACTTGGACATAACAGATGGCAAAAGAATAAGCTTAGAAACATGCACTGCTATAGGAGCAATACCTACTAAAATTAGGACTTTAATGGAGGCGCTAAAATGGATGAGAAGATAAAAAACTGGAAAAATGACCTTGCGTTCATTATAATCTCACTAATTGTCGTATTTGCAATACACAACGGGCTAAAAATAGTCCTGCACACCGATTCGCCCCTTGTCATCGTTGTAAGCGGTTCAATGGAGCCCGTGTTTTATAGGGGCGATGTCGTGCTTCTCAAAGGGGTTAAGCCAGAGGATATAAAAATCGGCGATGTAGTTGTCTACAAAAGGCCATACACTAAGTATCCTATAATCCACAGAGTTAGGGCAATTGAAAAGCTTGTGCTGAACGGTAAGGAAGAGCTTTGTTTTGTTACTTGGGGAGACAACAACCCTGCACCTGATCCGTATCCATATGGTGGAGAAATCCTACCATGTGTTCCACAAGAGGCTGTTGAGGCAAAAGCTCTACTCGTCTTTCCAAAGATTGGTCTGATCCCGCTGGAAATCAGAGAAAGGCTGGGCTTAACTTGAATATCCCGGGATGATGTGAGGGTAGGTAGCTGAACTGTGATGACCTAATCGGCCCCTGACCGCTCAGTGGTGACCGCTTTCATCACCCTTCAGAAGGGCTTAGGCGTCATCATCGCACACCTTTTTAAGCTCTCAATTCTTTTTAATCTTTGGTGATATTATGAGGTTCATCCCATTGATTATTGCCCGCCCTGAAGTTCAAATGGCAATTGATGAAGCAATCTTAAGAGCGAGAATTGAGGGTAAAGTCGAAGATACAGTCAGATTGTATGTTTTCAAGCCAAGCTCAATAACCATTGGGAGGTTTCAGAGCATTAAGCATGATGTTAACTTAGAGAAATGCCAAGAGCTTAACATTCCGGTTGTGAGGAGGATAACCGGCGGAGGGAGCGTTTTCCACGACGCCTATGGGGAGATAACCTACAGCGTTGTAGTTGGTGAGGATTTACATCCAGATTTAAGAGATATATACAAAAGCTATCGCTTGCTAGCTTCTCCCTTAGTTGAAGCTTTGAAGGAACTTGGCATTAAGGCTGAGTTTTCTGGACTGAATGACATCATAGCAAATGGAAAGAAAATCAGCGGTTCTGCTCAAACGAGAAGGAAGGGAGTAATTCTACAGCATGGAACTTTTATGTATGCAACGAGGCTTGATATTCTGGCCTCAGTGCTAAAGGTCTCAAAGAAAAAGCTTGCCGATAAAGGAGTGAAGAGCATCTGGGAGAGGGTTACAACACTTGAGAGAGAAGGGATAAAGCTCAGCAGAAGCGATGCTTATGAGCTTTTAAAGGAGAAGTTCTTTGAAGAGTTTCCACTTGAAGAGGGTCAACTTACAGATTATGAGCTTGAACTCGCTGAAAAACTGATTGAAGAGCGCTATGGGAGAGATGAGTGGAACTTTATGAAATAAAGAGGTATGTCCCATGAGAAAGCTCAAGATTTACATCCCCGGAATTAAATTCCCCTCAATTTCACTCACCGGGAACTATTGCTCATTGAACTGCGCTCACTGCGGGAGACATTACTTAGAGGGAATGCTGAAGGTTACCCGCTCATCTTTAGTTGAATACTGCAAAAGCCTCGAAAGGGAAGGCTGTGTGGGTTGTCTCCTCAGCGGAGGACTTGATAATCGGTTAAAAGTTCCGCTTGACAAGTTTGCTGAAGAAATAAAAGCCATCAAGAGAGAAACTAAGCTGAAGCTCAATGCTCACGTTGGTTTCATTGATGAAAAAGATTTAGAGTGGATTAAATACGTTGATGCAGTATCTCTGGATTTTGTCGGGGCTGATGAAGTGATAAAAAGAGTATACAAAATTGACAAAACTGTCAAAGATTATCTCAAAATTTTAGACATCTTAACAGAAAACGGCGTTAGAGTTGCACCGCATATAACCATTGGGCTCGATTTTGGAAAAATTTGGTGGGAGTATAAAGCAATAGACATGCTCGTTGAGTATCCAATAGATGTCCTCGTTTTGGACGTGCTGATTCCAACAAAGGGAAGTGAGATGGAGAATGTTAAAAAGCCAAGCGTTGAAGAGAGCTTGAAAGTTGTCAGATATGCAAGAGAAAGGTTTGATGGAGAGCTGAGCATCGGCTGCATGCGCCCCCTTGGAAAATGGCGTTTAGAGTTCGACAAAGGTGCAATTTTAGCTGGGGTGGATAGAATAACGAATCCCCCAAGAAAAGTCATTGAATGGGCCAAAACCATAAGAGATGTTGAAATAATCTACGAATGTTGTGTGATGTAAGCTCTACTCCCTTTTCCTAGCCACAATCAGCCGCACTATCCCTTTGTAATAGCTCTCCTCAAGCTCAACATCAAAAAACTCTCTAATGAGCTCATGAGTATTCCTCAAGGTGTCATCCCCCAAGATAGGATACAGAATGAGCTTCATCGGAAGCAGAAAGAATAAATTTATCAGCTTTGAATCACTTTTCGTATGCTCAATGAATATCACCCTACCATCGGGCTTTAAAACTCTCCTAATCTCTTTCATTGCTTTTTTGGGATTTTTAACTGTGCAGAACACAAAGGAGGAAACCACAGTGTCAAAACTCTCTGAAGAAAATTTCAAATTTTCAACTTCCATTATATAGAACTTAGCGGTAATTCCCAACTTTTCAGCTTTCTCCTCGGCGATTTTCAGCATTTCAGGTGTTCCATCAACGGCATAGAGTTCAACGTTCCTCGGATAATATTTGAGCGTCTTTCCTGTCCCTATGCCGATTTCAAGAACCTTCCCTCTGGCAAAACTTAAAGCTTTCCTCCTTAGTGGGCAGAAAAATCTGTCAAGAGGCTTCTCTAACAGCTCATACCACCTTGCAATCCTAGCGTATTTTCTCCGATAGCTCATGAAAATAAGTGGGCATAGGCTTTTAAAAGAGTCTCCCTAATTTTCAGCGGTGAGTGAAATGGTGTATTTGGTTATCGAGCACCTTGAGGAGATAAGCGAGTGGCTCTGGCTCGAATACAAGCATGTAAGCGAGTGGTGGAAGGATAAGCTGATTTTCACCAATGTTAGAGAAGATGAAAGAGAAAAGCTCGCAAAATTGGGAAGCGTTATTACAGAGAGCGTTACAAAGTTTCCTTTTGATAGGTCAAAGATAATAGTCCTTGACCTGCAAGCTAAGGAAGAGCTTAAGCCCGAAGATATAGAGGAGGATACAATAATTGTTGTCGGAGGAATTCTAGGGGATGCCGTGCCGAGAGGGAGGACAAAGGAGTTCATAACTTCGAAGATGGAAGGTGTAAAAGTTAGGCACATTGGAAAGCCGCAGTACTCTATAGACGGTGCAGCGATAGTTGCAAAGCTGATTGCTGATGGCAAACGCTTGGAGGAAATAGAGTATGAAGAAAATCCAACGATAAAGCTCGATGAATTCAGTGAGATTACTTTGCATTATGCCGTCCCAAAGCTGAATGGAAAGCTTTTGCTTACGCCGGGATTAATTGAGTTGCAGAAGAGGGAGCTTGGATATTTTGATTCTGATGAGGAAATTAGCGACGAAGAGCTTGAGGAGTTCTTTGAAGGGAAGAGAGAGCTTTAAGATTTCTTCCACTTTTCACTAATCCTCTCTATCTCTCTCCTAACTCGCTCCCTATCAGCTTTATCAACAACCAAGAAGATTTCCTGAACACTGCCGTCACTCTTCGCTAAAAGCTTTAATCCTGTCAGCGTTTCTCTAACAACCTTAATCTCGAAGCCTCGCGAATCGCTGGCATAAATCCTCCCCGGAATTACTTTCTTAACTCCCTCTATCTCCGCAATCTCTTCAAGAGCCGGCAGAATGCCTTTGAGGAGATGATGTTCAAGCTTGACGCCTTTTTTGATGTGCTTGGGCATCTCTAAGCCCTCTTCTTAACTTTAACGGCAACTCCACGCTTAGCTTTAATCATCTCTTCCCCGCTTAGAACAGCTTTTCCAACGGCAACAACTTGCTCATCTCTCACAACAGCAACTAAATCATCCGGTCTTATTTTACTATCAGCCTCATTCACACCAACAGCAAATACATCTCCCCTTAAATCGAAGTCAATCCTAACATAATAGCTCTTTGTCGCCTCGTAAATGCGTTGCATTCCGTAAGGGGTTACGCTTATTACGCCATCTTGGAAAGTTCCGGTTTGCTTGCCTTCGACGAAAATCCTCAGCATCCTTGAGCCCTTAATTTGGGCGTCATCTGGAAGAACAGCACCTCCAGCTCCAATACCAAAGTAGAAGTCAAAGATTTTCCTAATGTTCTCATAGAAGCGATAAGTTCTATCTTCTTTTCCAGCCTTTAAATCTAAGCCGAGCTCTTCAAGAGTCTTCTTCAAAGCATTTAGACTTTCTCTTGACGTTGTGCCATTTTTAACGGGGACAAAAATTATTTCCTTTCCGCTCATTTCGCTTGCTCTTTTTGCAATCTCGACATAAGCCTCATCGAGGTGAGCAACTATTGGAATATCCGGATACTTCTCAAGGGTTTTCGCCAAAAGCTCTGCTGCCGAGCTTATCTCCTCCTCACTCCAATGCCCAGTGACTACGATATCATACTTAGCCAGCCACTCCCACTCCCTTGGAACAACACCGAAAGGAGAAGTTAGAATAAGCTCGTGAATCTTATAAATCCCAGAGCCTAAAGCTTCTTGCAGAGCTTTTCTATAGAGAGTGTGGCTCCTTGATCTCGAATAAGGCTTTTTAGCTGAGCATGGGAACAAAAGCAAAAGCTCAGCTTTTGGGGGAACAAACCTTTCTATTACTCTCTGGTGCCACCTTTTAACTTCGGGTCTGTTTTGAGAAGCATCGCTAATGAAATAGACAGTATCTTTCTGAATTGGCGTGTACTTTTCGAGATAGTCGCTATGCTCTTTATCAGCTATCCTCAAAATTCCTGCATGGCTCTGAGTGTAGAAGAAGTTCTCAACTAAATACCTCAGCTTGCCTTCTTCAAGGGCTCTCCTCACGAGGGAGAGAACCTTCTGGGCAAACTCCAAAGAGTTCTCTCCCTCTTCCCAGAGCAGAGGTGAATACATAGTGAAAGCTTTTTTGTGAAAATCATACAGCTTTAGAGAGCGCGTATCGAATGCATCAACGCCAAGATAAACGGCCAAAGGATAAAAGAAGGGCTCCAGATCGGTGATTATCATTAAATTGGGGTCTTTTTCCCTAATCATTCTCAAGGTCTGCACAAATCTGCGATAATCTTTAACTAAAACCTTTGAATTGCCCAAATAGAGGGCATCAAAGCTGTTGTTAGCTAGAATTTCATCAAGAAATCTCTCAAGCTTTTCAACGTCTCTAATCGCTGGGAGGTAAAAAGCATTGAAGTTTGAGTAATCAATGTTAGTTAAACGGGAAAACGCTTTTTCCACAATCTCGCTCGGCGTGTAGAAGCTTATCGGTATGGAAGGGGCTAAGTTGAAGTCATATTCAGAAAAGTCTTTCGGATAGAAGTAGGAATTGAAGGGAGATAAGGTAAAGTCTACATTCACCAAAGCAGGAGTCCTGAAAGATTTATCCTTTAACCTAACTAACCCCAGCCTTCCAGGGCCTTCATGTTTGAGGATCTCCATGAATCACACCAGGTTGTATCTCTGCAACAGCAGAATTTCATCCAGCGTAAGCTTTTCACCGCGCTTGAACTTCTCCAGTGCCTCAACAGCTTTCTCAAATGTTGCATCTCTCTTTGCCCTCATCCTTGCAACAAGCTTGTAAGCAATTAATTCCTTGTGCTTCTCGTCGTATTCCATGATCTTCCTCTCAATCTCACGGAGCTGTCTCCTGACTTCTCTTATTTTCTCCCTAAGCTCGATAACTTTCTGGTGATATTCATCTGCTTCCTTCTTTATCTCATCTGCTTGCTGGTATGCTTTAATCATCTGCTCATGGAACTGCTGGCTTTGGTTTGCCAGCTTTTGAATCTCCAAGCTTATTGCTCTTCTTGCCTTCTTCAAGCTCTCGACTTTCTTTCTGGCCTCCTGAAGCCTCTGGTGGAATCTCTCTGCCTGCTGGATTATCTCAAGCTCCGTCGCTAAAACCTGAATCTGATCAACAATCTGCTTTTCCCTCTCAGGAGTTATGTTTGGATTTGTCTGAAGCTCCCATTCAAGCTTCTCAATTCTCTCTTCAATTTTCTCCTTTGGCATTCTAAGTCTTCTCAGCTGATTATATTCATCCCTCTTTGTCCTATACTCAAGGATCTCCTGATAAAGAAGGTCAAGCTTTGCATTGATCTCTTCTCTGTTCTTTTTGAGCTCTTGTATTTGCTTGTTTACTTCATCTCTCTTTTGCTTATATTCTCTAGCCTTTTGTCTAAGCTGCTTAACTTCATTATTCTTTTCATCTCTTTTCTGTATCCAAATATTCAACTCCTTTTGAAGCTCCTCAAGCTTGGCTTGAATTTCTCTCTTCTCTTTTTCAAGAGCTTCAATCTCTGCTTTTATTCTCTTAATTTCTTCTGGATCCACTTTTACTTGCATAGTATCTTCCCCTTCCCCAATTTTAGAATAGTTACCCATTCTCTCACCCTTATTTAAGCCTCGCTATGTGAAAAAGTAAGAAGTAAATAAAAACTTTTTGGCTCTAAATGGGGAGTTTATAAATTTTGGTTAATCCAAAACTGCTAGAGTAAGGTTTATTTTACGTTATTTATGCTGAGCTTTCCATTGTTAAAGAATAAGCGGAAGTAATGCTTTAAAAAGTTAAAAGCGCTAAAAAGCTCACTCTTTGACAACTTGGGTTCCAGTTTTGCCCTCCAATGCTTCAACTGCTTTATCAAGTGCAGCAATGACAGCTCTTTCACCGCCCCACTCTACAAATCTTATAGCCGCTAAAACCTTAGGCCCCATGCTGCCCTTCTTAAAGTGCCCCTCTGCATAATACTTCTTGAGCTCCTCAACAGTAACTTTATGGAGCCATTTTTCATTCGGCTTTCCATAGTTTATTGCCGCTCCATTCACATCTGTGAGGATCATGAAGATATCGGCATTAACAACCTCAGCCAGCTTTTCTCCAGCCAAATCCTTATCAATAACAGCCTCAACACCTTTGAGCTGCCCATTTTCCTCTATTACGGGAATTCCACCACCACCAGAAGCAATCACAATAAAGCCTTTCTCGACCAAATCTCTGATTATGTCCTTCTCAATTATATCCTTGGGATCTGGTGATGGAACAACCCTTCTCCACCCTCTACCGGCATCTTCTACAATAACCCATCCCTTCTCTTTGGCAAGCTTTTTGGCTGTTTCCTCATCGTAGAATGGTCCAACTGGCTTAGAGGGGTTTTGAAAAGCTGGATCGTTTTTATCAACTAAAACTTGAGTCACAACTGTTGCAACAGGCTTGTAAATTCCCCTCCGCTTGAGCTCGTTTGTTATAGCCTGCTGTATCATATAACCTATCTGCCCTTGAGTCATTGCCCCAGCAACGTCCATCGGCTGAGCCGGAATTCCATAAAGTTGTTGCCCAGCATCCATGTGCAGAAGAAGAGCTCCAACCTGAGGGCCATTTCCATGGGTGATTACAACCTCATAATCGTTGTCAAGAATTATATCAACAATCTGCTTTGCAGTTTTCCTCACATTTTCCATCTGTTCCTCATAAGTCCCATTTTGACCTCTCTGGAGAATAGCGTTTCCACCCAATGCAATGACAACTCTCTTCCTCATGACACTCACCTCTGAATGGATTTTTCACAAATATTTGATAAAAGACTTTCTTAGTGATAAAATGTTTTATTTAGAAAAAAGTTCGAAAAATTTGCAGAAAGCTTTACAAAGGTAAGAAAAATTAAAGGTACCACTCATCGAATCTTCCAAGTCCTAGAGCTTGAAGGACTTTCATAACTCCAAGAGCAATTCCTTCGACCTCTATTCCGCCATCACCTTTGTTGGCATCCCCAACAATGTAAACATTCTCCATCGGAAAGTCCAAGTGCTGCCCAGAGGCTACTCTGTTAACTGGATTTCCGTCAAGATATGTCTGCATTAGGAGAATATTTTCCTCCTCAAGCTCTGGAAAGAGGTAGTGCAAGTCTTCAATGCCCAGTTTCTGCTCCTTCTTTATGTTTCTGCTCCTCAGAGCTTGGTGAGTCATAATCAAAGTGTAGCCTTCCTTAGCTAATTCTGGACTCAAAGCTGAGGGCTCATTGTAGCCGTTAATTCTCTTTGTATCGAGGGTGAACACTACTGTATTCCCAATTCTTGGCTTTCCTTTCAGTGCAATGTTAATCTTTATCCCTTCCGCTGGTTTTAATGAATCGAGTTTTTTGAGATATTCTCTGTCAAAGTTCTCCCGTCCAAAGAGCTCGACAGTCTCTTTAATTCCAATGTTTGAGATTAAGATGTCATAAAAATACTCCTCACCATCGGCCGTAACAACTTTACTCTCTTCAGCCTCAACGACCTTTTTTCTCGTTATTATCTTTCCGCCATTCTCTCTGACAATTCTAGCAAGCTCATCCGTCACAGCTTTACAGCCACCCTTAATCAGCCCTGGGCCTCCCCACTTAAGCGTAGCCTTAATCTCTTTAGCCAGTTCAATCGCCGGAACTTCCTCTGGGGTTAAGCTCACAGCCCAGCCGAGAAAGCTCTTTATGAAGAGATAAGCAAATTCATTCTCTCCAATTTTATCGCTCAGCCACTCCCAAGCATTCATCTGAGCCTCTTCTCCTTTCGGTAGACGGTTTGCTTTTATCTCTGCCAAAAGCTTCATTGCTTTAGCTTTCTCCTTCAGGCTAAGATACTTCCACCCTTCCCTGTAGTGATAAAGCTTTCCATCAATGAAGAATTTCCCTTTTGGGTTTGAGTTCACTATTTTCACATTGGCGTTGAGAAGCTTAAGGAGATGAGCTAACGGTCCGTCCTCACCGTGAGGAACCATATGCAAAGCTCCAGTTGAGAGCTGAAAACCCTTATACGGCAAGTTCGTGAATCTACCCCCAATAAAAGATGATTTCTCTAAGACAACTACTTCATGACCGGCTTTTGCTAAAAATGCTGAAGTTAAAAGACCTCCAAGACCAGCGCCAATTGTTACAACTCTCATTTTATCACCTCTTGGGATTTCCAAATGGGTCAATAAGACCAGCCCTTATGAGGGATGAGCTTATCTTGCATCCTAACTTGCTCTTAACTATTCCTATTTTTACAATTGCCAAGGGCTTTAATCCTTTTTCCTCCCTCGCTTTATTAACTATCAGTGCACCCTTATAGGTTTCTTCACTAACGACAATTGCTTCTAAGCTTTTCAGCTTGTCAGCAAATCCTATCGCATTGTGGATTTTTATTATGCGGTAATTTTTGTATCCGTTAACTTCAAAGAACTTCACTAAATCCCTCAAGCGGACTTCATAAGGGAGAATTTTTTCAGCATAAAGCTTGTTCTTAATCATCTCATCAGAAGTCAAACCGATGTATACATATTTTCCTACTTCAAAGGCTTTCCTAAGTAAAGCCTTATGACCCAAGTGGAGCCTGTCGAAAGTCCCACCGACTACGACTTTTTTGTATCTCATGTTTATCCCTTCAACATTTGCACCAATAAATTTTTGTATCCACTTACAAAAAGTTTAGGGAGGTGAGAAAAATGAGAAAGGGCCTTGTGCTTGTTCTAATGTTCATCACTGCATTAAGTTTTGCTAATCAAGCTTTTGCTTACGAGCCACAAAGGCTTTTTGACATAGAAATGTATATAACAGTCTATCCCAGCGGAACTGCAATGGTTAAAATAAACGCTAAGCTGATAGACCCCGCATTTATTGCATACCTCACCAATTTAAACATTTCAAATCCCCAAAGTGCCAACAATGAGTTCCAAAAGATGGTTTACTCCCTCATTTATAGAAACTTCAAGAGAGAAGTGGAAGAAAAATCCAAAGAAGCCATGATTGTCATCCCAGAGACAGGTTTTATTAAAATTAGCAAAAACTGGACTGCAGTTGTGAATTTTAAGATATACAATTTCCTCGTTGAGAAAAATCAGACACTCCAGAGCTCTGTATATGGTCCAATGCGTTTCTTATTCAAAAACCATGTCTTTGCATATACCTGGAAGAAGCTGACGCTTGTATTTCCAAAGGAAATGTATGTTGTAAACCTAGCTCCAGCGCCAAAAGAGTTTACTGAGAATGTTGCAATCTGGGAAAATGGAAACTACCTCCCGATAATCGTGCTCACATTCAACGAGACAGTTTTTGAGAGGGAGAGGTCAAATACCACGACAATAATACCATTTGAAGAGTTCCTCAACAAAACTACAAAAATAATAACAATCAAATACGATACCTTCGGAGGTGTAGTTTACTTCAATGGAACAATGACTGGAATGAAGCCTCAGCAGTATCACATTGCAAAGCTCATTGATGAATTTAACAGAACCATGGATTTAATCAAATTTGACATAAAAAGCACAGAAAATGGCGTAACTTTTTCTGGAGAGGCAAAGCCAATGCTTCAATATAAGGAGACCCTGACAAAAAAGACGTGGAATGTCACGGTAAAGCTACCTTTCAAGTTTGACAAGGTTCACATAGTGCCGCCTAATAACCAAGACGTTGTAATGGTGAGCAACAAAATTACCGAAAACAAGGTCACCATGGTGTTTGAGGAGAAGAAAATCTGTGGGCCCGGGATTGTCGTGGGATTAGCTTTACTACCGCTGCTTCTGAGAAAACGCAGGAGGTGAAGCAATGGATTTAGACTTCTTCTTTTATCCTTCTTCCGTTGCGATATTTGGTTCTTTCAAAAAGGGAGCGATAGCTTATGAAATTCTAAAAAACATTGTTGAGGGAGGCTTTGAAGGGAAGGTAATTCCCATCAATCCAAAAGGGGGAAAACTAGAAATTTCTGGAAAGAAGTTTGGGATAAAGAAAAAGCTCGACGAAAAAGTGGATGTTGCTATAATAGCAATTCCTGCAAAGCTAGTTCCGGAATTAATTGAGGAAATTGGGGACAAAATTAAGGGTGCCGTTGTTATTTCTGCTGGTTTTAGTGAGATTGGAAATATTGAACTTGAGAGAGAATTAGTTAAAAAAGCGAGAGAGAAGGAAGTTAGAATTATAGGCCCCAACTGTGCTGGAATCTTCGGAGTTCATGGCAAATTCTTCGGTTCCTTTGAGGTTAGGGTTGAAAAAGGGGGCTTAGCTTTAATTTCTCAAAGCGGAGCCTTTGGTGGAGCAGCTTTAGCAATGGGGAATGAAGAAGGAATTGGCTTCTCCGCTTTTGTATCCTATGGAAACGCCGCAGATTTAACGGAGAGCGACTTTTTAAGATACTTCGCTGACGATGAGAATACTAGGATAATAGCTTTGTACATTGAAGGTGTCAAAGATGGGAGAAAGTTCATTGAAGCTTTGAAATATGCTACATCCAAAAAGCCCGTGATAATTTTAAAAGCTGGAAAGAGCGAGAGCGGTTCAAAGGCTGCTCAGAGCCATACTGGTTCATTAGCTGGCAGCTATGAAATTTATAAAGCAGCATTTGCCCAGTTTGGCGCAATAGAGGTTGAAGAGATGGAGGAGCTTTTTGATGCCGCCAAGGCCTTTGAGATGTATGAGAAAGCTGGAAAGAGAATAGCAATTATAACAAACTCTGGCGGGCCTGGAGTTTTGGCAACGGACAAAGCTGAACGCTTAGGCTTGGAGATTGCAAAGCTTAGTGAGGAAACTGTAAAAGCTCTCAGAGAATTTCTACCTCCCCAGTGTTCCGTTAAGAATCCCATAGACCTAATTGCGGATGCTGATTATGAAAGATACAAGAGAACAATTGAGATTGTTGGGAAAGATGAAAACGTTGACGCCTTGCTTGTAATCTGTGTGCCTCCAATTTTCATCCCAAGTGAAGAGATAGCAAAAGCTGTAATTGATGCAAAATGCGAGAAGCCAATAATAGTGAACTTCATGGCTGGAGAGCTCGTTAGAGAAGGAGTTAAGCTTCTGGCGGAGAGAGGAATTAAGAACTTTCTAACACCCGAAAGAGCGGCAAAAGCACTGTATTGGCTCAGCTTGAGGGAAAAGATTTAATTACTAGCTTTTCTTTATTCTTACTTGGTGATGAGAGTGAATGCATATAGGCTATTGTACCCGATGAGAACCTATCTGATAGTTTCAGGCCACGGCGAGGAAGTGAATGTTATGGCAGCTGATTGGGTAACTATACTATCACACGAACCGTTTATGGTTGGAGTGGCAGTCTCACCAAAGAGATATACTCACAGACTAATCAGCAAATACAAAGAGTTCGTTGTGAGCGTTCCAAGCTTGGATATGCTTAGAGATGTTTGGATTGCCGGAACAAAGAGCGGTCCATCAAAGCTTAAGGAAATGAACATTACTTTGGTACCCTCAATGAAAATAGACACACCTAGCATAAGGGAGGCATTGGCAAACATTGAGTGCAGAGTTGTTGATGCAAGGGATTATGGTGACCACACGTGGTTTGTTAGTGAAGTTGTTGGCTGGAGCTACAAAGGTGAGGCATTCAAAAATGGCAAGCCAAACTTGAAGTTCAAATTCCTAGCCCATGCAGCATGGACGGACTTTGTGACTTTTGAGGATAAGATTTACAAAACAGAATAAAGAGAATAAGTACCTGTTTTTATGTTTTAAGTTTTGTCAATTTTTCTTGCAAATTCTTTATGTTTACAATAACCCTAAATGTTTTTAAGTTCCTACAATAACACCCAAAACAATGATTGCTTTAGGAATTGAAGGAACAGCACATACATTGGGCATTGGGATAGTTACCGAAGATAAAGTCCTCGCCAACGTATTTGATACTCTCACCACTGAGAAAGGGGGAATTCACCCCAAAGAAGCTGCCGAGCATCACGCAAAGCTCATGAAGCCTCTCTTAAAGAAAGCCCTTCAAGAAGCCAAAATTTCAATTGAAGATGTTGATGTTATAGCTTTTTCTCAGGGTCCAGGGTTAGGGCCTTGTCTGAGAGTAGTTGCCACAGCAGCGAGGGCTCTAGCGATAAAGTACAACAAGCCAATTGTAGGCGTAAACCACTGCATTGCCCACGTCGAAATAACGAAGATGTTTGGGATTAAAGACCCTGTCGGCTTGTATGTAAGCGGCGGAAACACTCAAGTTTTAGCCCTCGAAGGCAAAAGATACAGGGTCTTTGGAGAGACTTTGGATATCGGAATCGGAAATGCCCTCGACACTTTTGCAAGAGAGATTGGGTTAGGCTTTCCAGGTGGGCCTAAAATTGAAAAGCTCGCCCAAAAGGGAGAGAAATACATTGAATTACCTTATGCCGTCAAAGGTATGGATTTAAGCTTTTCAGGTCTTTTAACTGAAGCCGTTAGAAAGTTCAAAAGCGGAAAATACAGAATCGAAGACATAGCATATTCCTTCCAAGAGACGGCATTTGCCGCACTGGTTGAGGTTACTGAAAGAGCAGTAGCACATACTGAAAAAGAGGAGGTAGTTTTGGTAGGTGGAGTTGCTGCAAACAACCGATTAAGAGAGATGTTAAAGATAATGACAGAGGACAGAGGGGTTAAGTTCTTTGTCCCGCCTTACGATTTGTGTCGTGATAATGGTGCAATGATAGCCTACACCGGTCTGAGAATGTACAAAGCTGGCATAACATTTAGAATCGAGGAGACGATTGTCAATCAAAGGTTTAGAACAGATGAGGTTGAGGTGGTATGGTAAATATAACCTCTCTCTTTTACAGAGTTTTTCTATTTCTAATGATACTCTCTTTAACTGTTTTCATCAGCCTCAGAGTTAACAAGTACCCAAGAAATCTGAGGCTCTTAATGATGCTGGCTGCTGTGTTCTCAGCAATTGGAACCCTTGGCAGGCTCGTAGATGTGCTGGTTTTGTTCATTCACATACCTTTTTCCAATGAAATTCACGTCATAACTCATATCATCTCAATTGGAGGTTTAATTTGGATATTCATCTCGATGATGAAAACCCTAGAGAGTTATTATATTCCCCTTACCTCCATTGGCACTTCTGAAGAAAAGAGAAAACCCCCCGGAACAGCATATCTTGTGCTATCTTCAGAAATCACTCAAGAGATTGCCAAGCTTATGCGAAACCTCAAAGGCCCAGTGCTGATTTTCACCAGGCATCCTCACCTATATAACAAAAGCAACAACGTTAAAATAGTGTGGATAACAACGGCAGATTCCAAAGGAGTTTCACCTACTGCTCTTCATGTTCTTCAAGACATAGCAATAAGATTTACGTCTGAAAACAACGGTACTACGGTTATCATAGATTGTCTGGAGTATCTCATTATTTACAATGGCTTTAGAAGCGTCTTTAAGTTCCTAGTGAGCTTAAAAGACTATCTGATGATAAAAGGAGCAACGCTCATACTATTCGTCGATCCCATGACACTAAAAGAATCAGAAGTTGCCCTATTAAGGAGAGAGTTCCACCATTCATGAGTGAATTTATGTGGCTTACTGTCAGATTGCCTATACATTAAACAGAGTTGAACCCTTATTTATGATATCAAAGATTCTAGGGAAGTCAATTATCATGCCATGTCCAGGATAGAACTTTTTTCTAGCGATTTTTCCGAAATATTTATCGTAAGCATAGGGAAGTCTGATTCTGTCAAATCTAAAATCTTCCGTGCTTATGTAAAAATTGTACTCTTCCTTCAATTTGTTTTAATACATTCAAGCCATTTGCTTTCATCTAGTAGACACTCATCATTCATAGTCTCCTTCATTGCTTCTTGAATTTTATAAATCTTCGACAAAACTTGATAATGGCCCCCATAAATAAGCAGAACGTAAGTTACCAAATCCCTAAATTCATTACTATCACTTCCTAATCTCTCCCCCAACAGTAGCAAGTTCAATCCCAGAGCTGTAATCTTACCATTTTTGTCAATCAATCCATTTTGGACAAAAAACAATTTGTAATTGAGTATGTATGAATTCTTACTAGCTTCACTAAAGCGTGAAGACAATATTTCTTCCCAAACACGATTGAATACATCATCCATAATACTCGATGATTCTCTTTTTTCCAACATTACTCTCTCTACTATTTTTAAGACATCATAAACCTCTTCAGGCCTTGTATCCCTCCAATAAGAATAAGAGCGCTTTATTTTGGTAATCATAGCACTAACAGTATCCGAATCCAGTGTATCATATATAGGCTCAGCTTCTCTTATCAGCTCAACTTTATTTGGATTATTGCTATTGTATGAGATGATCCCAATTTTCAAATTATGCCTAGTTATGATTTTTTCGACAAACTGAACACCGTCGAAATCTTCTCTAATCGAGAACTCTGGAATGACGAGATACGAAACAGGAAAAACAAGGGTATATGCCAATGCTTGGCCAATAGCCGTTAAATATTCATGCTTCATTGCATAAGGAGGCTTTAGCTCAAAGGCTACTGGAACCATAATTCCAGAATCAACACTTACCAAATTTTTAAGTTTTTTAGGTGTAATCTTTCTCATCTCAACAAATCTATAGGGCATATATATAAAATCGGGTTTTGGAAAATCGATAGACACATTTGTTATGAACATATCTTTAAAGTGGTCTCGGTACTTCTTCAAAATTGCTTGTGAGACCACATCCACCAACTCATTGTGAGTCAAGATTTCATTCATTTTTTCTCCCCAAATGCGTTATACTAGCATTTTTAAAATATTTCACTTTCATACGCATTTACCACAATTTTTCCAGTTTCCCGTCCTTTGTAATTTTTATACCATACTTGACTATCCAAGATCCATCAGCCGTTTTTTCAAATGGAAACTCTCCAGTTTTAGCCTTCATTTTTTCAACGTCTATCCTTTCAAGGAATTTAATGAGAGAATCATTAGAATTCGGCAACTGTTTTAAGAGATATCTCGCTTGAGGCAAGCATCCAGTGCTCTCAAGCTCACTCTTTAAGGCATTGAGGCCTTTCTTGAACCATAGTACCGGAAAATAAACAACTGTTGCTTTTGTCCCCCTATTTCCGCTGTAATAACTTTTATCAGCCAGTCTCATCAATGCAATGTCTTGAGAATATTCATCTTCACAAGCCTCTAAAAATTTTGATGCCTCATCAAATTCTATATAGATTCTCTTCTCTTTTCTTCGTATTTCTGATATATACCCTAAAATTTCGTCATCAGTGATTTTCCCGTTAAACTTCACATTATCATAACTTAAGAAGTCTTGTTTAATTATACCAATATTCTCCTTTGCTTTTTCCCAAAGATCTGAAAATTTAGCCCACAGCCAGATGTCTTTAGATAGCCCACAATTTTGAACGTATTTTTCAGCCCCCTTTTTACCTTCTGCGTAGTCAACATGTATAACATAGTACACAGGAAGACCTAAGAGTTCCTCGATTTTCAAGTAATCAGCCAAACGGTATAATTCAATTCCGAAGTGGCAGGTAGAAGTTGGATACTTTCTCTTTATTTCTACCCATACTATCGGACAGTTATCTCTAATAATAAGGGCATCTGGGCCAATATATCCACATATTTTGTAAGCTCCGTTCACATTTTGCTGATTTAGCCTAACTTCATAAGAAGAGTGTTTCTCTAATTCATCCTTAAATCTCAATTCACTTCTCTCTCCCCGCTCTCTATCTCTTGATCTATTTACTGCCCATGGAGTCATTTGATTTTCCTCCATAAAGTAATATTGTTATATTTTGAGTGGTTATAAGTTTAAAAGTATTATTGTATCTTAAAAATCCGTACTAGGGGGTGTGCCTTCAAAGTTGAGAGTACACTTTTAACTAAGATATCATTAACAACTCCATTATAACTCCGGATAATCATCCCCAAAATTTCTTTCTTCAGTTCATCTAAGCTGTTTTCCTCTTGCATTCTTTGTTGTGTTAAAGTAGATTCCCAGTAAAGATGATGATACCTATCATACGGAATTTGTATCAATTTAGAATCTAAATACTCAACGAAACTGTAGAGATTTATATTTCCAACAATCTCCTCTAGATATCCAAGGGAAATAATTGCATTAATTAGGCCTTTAAAGTATCTAGTTATTTTTCGCAGCTCAGAGTCATCATTTAAGGTTTCTAAAAAGAGAATGTAATCTACCATCCTCTCAACTATCTTTACGAACTTCTCATTCTTTGGAATTAGAATCGGTGTCTGATCCGCGTATTTCCCAACAAAATCCATGCTCCTTATGGCGTTCACGTAGATGTATTTATAAACGAACCAGTTTAAAATATCAGAATTAAGAAGTGCCACCACGTATTTTGGCGTTATTCCAAGTGCAGCGGCTTTTTCGTTGAGTTTAAAGTTAGTAACAGTATTAACATTAGGGACGTTGGAAGATGGCGGGATTGTGCTCATTAATTCAATATGAGGCACAGGATTCTCAATGTGTGCGACAATTCTCTGAGTTATAATATCCCCTGGAGTAAATCCACCTGATTTTTCTAGCATCTTCTTATGAATATAGCCAAACCCTCTTATTTTATACCTCCCAATGTCCTTGCCCCTAATTATCGGAATCATATCATTGCTTGACAAAGAATCCTGCACATACCGGTTTAAACTGAGACCCCTATAATTTTTAGAGATTTCACCCAATCTGATGCTTTTAGAAGTAATAAGCTCATACAATCTTAACCTATTCTCATCAAATTCCGTAATAAAGCGCTCCGTAGTTAGAAAGCTTCTAGGAATCTTTGTTGGTGAAGTAGAATACTTAGATAAGCGGCCAATATACAAGTTATGCACAATTACATGCTCAGAGATGGGAGGTGACTTTTTATAGATGATCGTGCACATTTCTAATTTCACGTCTCCAAATGCCCTGCTGTTATCCACGACTCTTCTAAGATCAACTTTTGTTAACAGGAGTGCTCTAACTCTGCCCCATTCCTCAATATACAAAAGGGATTTGGGCACTATCATGCCAAAATACCCCTGATACCTTAATAATTGAAAAGCTCTCTCTATGAACAGCCCTGCAGCATTTCTAGTTCCTTTCAATTCTCCTTCAGATGTACTGACCACATATAACCGAGTAACGATCCTTTTTTCAATATCTGAAAGTATATCACCATAAGGTGGATTTCCGATAATAATATCAAATCCCCTTCTTTCAGCCTTTTTGGACTCGTAGAATACTTCTGGAAACTCCAATATCCAGTGGAAGTATCCAATTTTTTCTAAATCTTTCTGAGTGAGTATAACTCCTCTTTTCTCGAGGTAATATAAGAATTCCTCGTTAAGGTTACTGTTAAATGCCTCAGTAACATACTCCAAAAGGTCTCGTATTTCCTTTGCAAACTTTAAATTCAGGGAGACAAGCATAATATTCATCAGTTTGGCTTTGAACTCAAGAACCTTCTTGATACCTTCAACACTAACTGGCTGTTCATATATTTTCTTTATCTCTTTAACCAACTCAAATATCCTGATCCCCAATTGTTTATCCATTCTCTTTAAATAATCCTCAAGTTCCTTCGTAATACTCAAATGAAGCGATCTTCTTGGTTTTGATATTTCTTTCTTAGTGGTTCTGCTTAGAAACTCTGTTAAGGTTGTCTGTTTTTCTTTTATGGCATTTCTTTCAAAACCAGAGAAATCAACAAAGCCTATTAAACTATTTCCACTTCTCAGATTAAAGTGGGCGTTAGGAAATTCAACAAAGATTCTCTTTTTAGCATCAAAATGCTTTGCAAGAGTTAGGAACATCCTAGCCCTCGCAACATTAATGGCACTTCTCTGGATGTCCACACCATAGATGTTCTTTGGGATTATTACGTGAAACTTCACTTTTAGCTTAAATTCATCTTCATTAGAAATTGAAAACAAATCCTCTCTTTGGATATTGCCGTTTTCATCAGCTATTATTATTGAGAAAATGCCTTCATTGAATCCTAGCTCTTCTGCTTTCTTTTTAAGAACTTCATAGATTTCAACTAAAACATCTATCGCAGTCTCTAAAAAGTGCCCGCTTCCACAAGCAGGATCTACTATCCTCAAATCCTGCAGAGTCTCATACAGATATTTGTATTTTTCAACATCCCTCTCTTTTTCAAAGAATTCTTGGAGAGTTTTATAATTCGTGCCAAATCTCTCGTTTATTTTGTCGACGAGATAAGGATATATTGTATTCTCTGAGATGTACCTTGTAATTACTTCGGGAGTATAATAAGCACCTTTTTCTTTTCTTTCTTCTGCGGTCATCAGCTTCTCAAAGATTGCACCTAGAACAAACTCATCAATATTACCCTCAGCCCAATCCCTACTTTCAAATAAGTTCAGAATTGGCACATCCTCTGGAGTAAGCCCCTTAGGGTCCACTTTAATCAATTTTTCGGTAGCGTTATCAATATAAAACACATTATCGGGAATTTCCACCTTTTGCAAAAGATCATCAAAGTCCCCATCCTCACTTAAAAAGGGAGCAGGACCTGTAACAACAATTTTCCCAAACCTATCATCAACATCTTTCCTGGGCCCACTTTTCATAATTCCAAAAAGGTTAAGCAGAAATTCATAATAGGTTTTGAACCCAAGATTCTTATACTCCCTAAATTTGTCAATAAGATATCTTGGGTTGCCATCCAAAAAGCCCTTTTCTTGGAGATACCAAATTATCAATAATTGCATCACCAAATTATCTGCGAACTCCTCCTTCTTTTTATCATCAGAGATTCCTCCAATATTTCTGATTAAATTTTCCCTTGCTTTAAGATACAATTGGTAGAATTCCTCAATGACATCTGTTCTATCAAATAGAAATTCCCATCTTTCAGGATCCGCTACATCTTGCAAAAACTTCTTGAATTTCTTTTCAAACGCGGGGGTTATTTTGTCAAGGGATTTCCTAAGAACAACTACTTTGGGAGCTAAACCCCACATGACTTTTCTCAAAAAGACAATATAATTATCCACAAAAAGAATACCATATTTCTTTCTCTCATTCCCAACAGATTCTTCAATTTCCTTTCTCAATTTGTCAAGAGACTCTCTATAACTATCGCCTTTCCTCACAACAAGCAACTCGATTCCGGGCTCACCATCATAAGAACCGATAACAAATTCACCCTCTCTAATTTCTTTATACCCTTTTTTTCTTAAATATTCTACCAGTCCCTCATATGTTAATAATTTTTTAAATGCAACCACTAATACCACCACACAATACTCTTGTAACTGAGTTTTTTATCGATATCGGCTCTAATGTATCTAAAAATCAGTCTAAGTTAATCTTTTTAAAAACACTAAAAACTCCAACAAGATTTGTGTTTCCAATTTTACTCCCCACTTGCTAACATCATCAGAGAAAAGCAGAAATTCAAAACTTCTTCTTGATTTTCAGAGTGTATTTTGGATATATCTCTTTAGAAAAGCGAATGAACTTTGTTTTTCTAGGAGACTTTTTAATAGTTATTTCAACATCTGGGCTCAAATATGTATAAAATTGACCATCAATTGCCAGAATGACGTTTCTGTTTAGAGTCATGACTCTAATGCTGATCTTAGAAGTCGCCGGAACGACCATTGGGCGAGAGCTTAATGCTATTGGAGCAAGAGGAGCTATAACAATTCCATCAATCCTCGGGTCTAAAAAAGGCCCACCTGCAGACATCGCATAGCCTGTTGATCCAGTGGGAGTTGAAACTATAAGGCCATCAGAGCGAACTTCATCAGCCAACCCATCATCAACGTAATATTTTAAGTGCATTATCTTACCAGGAATTCCAGTTAAGATTGCAACTTCATTCAAAGCGTCTGGAACGGTGTTTTCTCCATTTAAATAAGTCCTCAGCTTTATTCTTTCGTCGATGTAGTAATCACCTTCAATCAGCTTATTTATGGCAAAAAATGCTTCATTTGGCTCCACTTCAGTTAAAAAGCCCAACGTCCCCATGTTAATCCCTAAAATTGGAATGTCCTTTTTGGTGCGGTGCTCAATCCTTAAGATAGTCCCATCTCCTCCAATCGCAATTATAACATCAACATCCATATTCTCAAGAGGAACAACATCTTCCTCGTTAAAATGGGGAAAGTGTTTATGAGTCTCGATATCCACAAAAACCTCAAATCCACTAACCTTGAGGAAATCGTAAACTCTGTACGCCAGCTTTAATGCCGCCTCCTTATCCCTTCTCGCCACTACGCCAAACTTCATTAACACTCACCACAAGCTGAGGAATACCATCAACGATGGGATATTTTAAATTACAGCGCTCACAAAATAAATAATTTTCCTTAAGCCCTAACTCACCTCCACAGCGAGGACAGACTAAAATGTTAAGATTTTTCTTTAATTCCTCCACTTTTAACACCCAAATAAATGCTCAAAGCTCCACCAACTATGCTCGGAAGCCAGAAGGAAATAAACCTGTCAATCACTGTTGCGGTGACTGCTAAGCTCTTGTTTATACTCAAGCTTAAGTAGAGGGCCGAATTCACTGCTTCCGTTATGCCAACACCTCCGGGGAGGATGCTTATCATTCCCAACGCTATCCCAGCCATCTGAACCATGAGAATTTTGTAAAGCTCAAGAGGATAACCTATGCTCTCAAAGACAAAGTACGTCCTGAGAATCATGAAAATCCAGAGAGCAAATGAGTAAAACATCGTCTTTATCAAAACTGCTTTGTCTTTTGAAAGTTCAACTAATGTTTCTTTGAACTCAAATATTGATTTTTTGAGCCTCTCTTCGAGCTTCTCTTCTATATCCTCAAACTTCTTTGGGAAGATCCTCTTTAAGATACCTATGATCCACTTAAGGAACTTCATTGCGAGCTTCTCATTGAAAGACAATAGAATTGAAACAGTTAGAATTACCATCAGCGAAACTGTCGAAATTGAAAGAACTAAAAGCAAAATGTGTATCCTCAAGCTCAAGGCATATTTGAAAGCTATGAACGTAAACACCATAACTGGAATGACGTCGAGGATCCTATCTGCCATTATAGTTGCAAAAACCTGTCCATAGCCGCTTTTGGATTCTTTGCTGATAACAACCATCCTTGCAGGTTCCCCACCAGCTCTCGCTCCTGGTGTTATGTTGTTGAAAAACACACCGATGAGGGTGGCCATGAGTATTTGTTTAAATCCAACTTGAATGCCCGCTGTTTTCAAAAACACCCCCCACCTCAAAGCCCATGCCAAAGTCGCCAAGATTTGCATTGCCAAAGCTAAGAGAAGATAGTTGATGTCAGCACTCATCACTAACATTATGGTTTCATCTATCCCAGCCCACCAGATGAGAGCAAATATTACCAAAATTCCAATGATTATCATTGGAATTCTCTTTTTCTTCATTCCCTCACCTTCCTCAGCTTTGCTATGAAGAATCCTTGAGTTAAATGTTTGTGAGGATAAAAGCGCTGCACTTCCTTGATTCCTATCCCAGGAGAGCCTATGAAAATTGATTGCCCTTCAAGCTTCAATCCCTTTTTAAGCATATACTTAACGTTTCCTTCGTTCTCCTCATAGCTAAGAGTGCACGTTGAATATACTAAAATCCCACCATTCCTTAAGCTCTTTATTGCAGCATTTATAAAGTGCCTCTGATAGCGAGCTGTTGCCATTATCTCTTTCGGCGTTCTGCTCTCCCAGAGTTTAGGTCTGACTCCTAAAGCTGTGCACGGAGCATCGAGCAGAATCTTGTCTGCCTTTAAGCCCAACTCTGGCAGATTCCTTGAGTCCATGTGAACTAATTTGACATTTTTAACTCCCAAGCGCTTTAATGTTTCCTCCATCTTCTTAAGTCTGTTTCTAGATTTATCAATTGCGATGATTTCTCCTCTATTCTGCATGAGCTGGGCTAAGTGAGTGGTTTTGCCTCCCGGAGCAGCTGCCATATCAATGATTAAGTCATCTTCACTGGGCTCGAGAATCCTGGCAGTTATCATAGAAGGCAAACTTTGAGGGTAAAAGTAACCTTTCTCGAAGCTTTTGAGCTCACTTAAGCTCGGGAGCTTGAACTTCGGCAGAGTTACTTCAACAGCAACTCCTCTGGTGGCTTTTATCATCTCCTTTGCGTCCATCTTCGCTATCCCAATTCCAACCAAAAGACCTTTTGGATCTCTTATCTGCACTTCATCGCCCTCTTTAATACCCTTATCTGCTTTAAGGACACCCGGAGCATAGAGCATCGCGCCTTGATACACACTTTCAGCTGCATATTTGTTTGCAACAACAGTTGGAAGATTTGGGTTGTAATTATCAGGGAAATTTGGGCCTTCCCTCTCAAAATAAACGCCTTCTTCAAGATAGGGGCTTCGCTTGGGCTTAAGTCCTTCCCTCTTAAGCTCTTCAATCAGCCTGTCCCTGCTTATCTTAAGTGTGTTGACCCTTATGTAATATTTCTCCACAGGCTCTCTAAGCTTCTGCATTAGTATTTCAGCCTCTCCCCCAAATAGCTTTCTATAGTATTCTTGAAGTTCTTCTGGAAATGCGTCAAGATACATGATACCACCTTAGAGATCAAAAAGACCATATTTTTTGATGAGCTCAATAAACTCAAAGAGATACTCTTTTAGTTCTTCAACACTCAGCTCCCCAACTTCAAAGTTTATGAGCTCTTCATTACTCCCTCTTATCTCCTCAAACACTTTATCTAGCTCTTTAGGATGCTGGTAATTGTAAAAATCTTCAAGAAAGTTCTCGCTTCCATAAATATATGATTTTTTGAACTTTTGGACAAACTCCCTTATGAATTCTTCACTTATCTTATCTTTGAGAATGCCAAACACAAAGTAAAATCCTTGCAAAGTTGCCCCAATTTCTCCACCTGGCTTAACTTCAAAGGCTGGATGAGGATAGAGCATTTCCCTCCATTCTCCATCAAGGTAGAGGTAAGCGTTAAATACCTCCTCAACTGGCTCAACTTCAAATCCCAAAGGCTTAAGTTTTTCCTTCAGCTCTTCATTAAGCCTAAATATCTCCCCCCAGATAAAGTTGAGCAAGTTGTGAATCTCAAGTAAATCCACCTTCTCACCTCCAGAAAAGAGAAAGGTAAAGGAAATTTAAAGTTTAGCTTTAACCTTGGAGCATAGAATTGATCTGGTCAATGATATCTGTCTTGATTTTCTTTTGGACATCTGCAACTTTAATCTTGATGTCGCTGTTCAGAACCTTTGCACGAAGGTATATGTGAATGGACACATCGCTTTCTTCTCCACGTTTTATATGCTCGGCCCAAACTTTTGGAAGCAGTGATGTGTCAATTTTTATCTTAACTTCAGCAATTGCTGTTCCTTTAGCGGGTAAAATCACTGGTTTAATTAGCTCCCCGTCAGCAACTTTGTATCCATCTACCACTGTATCAAACACTACACCAGATACTGGAATTGGAAAGCTGTTTGGGTTGTAAAGCTTGATATTGCTGAAGATTGTTATTGAATCGTTCGTTATTGGTCCCCATTTTGAGGAAATTCCTTCAACCGCTGGCGTCTTTATCAAATCTCCAGTACTTTCCGTCGTTATGTTGAAGTAAGATAAGATGTCTGTCTCAACTTCTTGGGTGAAGTCTTTTTTAAAGAGAGGGACGCCAAATATTGATGCTTGAACAGTGATCTTCACACTGCTTTTTTCATCGTTCTTTATGTGGTTCTCTAAAGCTTCAATAGCCTTGTAGTTGTCAAGGACCAGAACTCCATCAACCCTGTCCTGCATAAAGCCGAGCTTCATGTTCTCAATTTTTCCAATTTTAACTCCAGCCCATTCTATTGTAACATTCTTCACATCTATGGAAATCGGTAACCCCTTGCCCAAATATATGTGAAGCCACAGTTCAGTTGTCTTATCGCCAACATATCCCCACTCAGCAGTTATTTTGGGTTTTAAGCTCATTGCAGAGTACCCTAAATATCCAAGCCACACTATCAGAATTAGCAGTACTCCAATTATTATTTTAACAACTCTCACCTCCACCACCTACATAGATAATCACTACAAAGACCGTTTAAAGTTTTCTAAAAAAAGGAAAAAGGGAAAAGCTCACTCCCTTCTCTTTAGATAAGTAATAATAATTGCCAAAACTGCTAACACTCCAATACCGACGCCAAGATACTTCAGTGTGTGAGCTTGCTTCGTGTTTTCCTCCACTGGAACCTTTATGCTGTCCTCAAAGACGTAAACGTTGTCATCTCCACTTTCCTTGTCTCCAACAGCCCTGATTCTAACTTGGATTGTATACTCCTTTGGAATCGCGTCCCTGTTTATGCTCAGCTCTATGACTCCTTCTCCGCTCTTTCCGGGATCGAGAGTTCCTATGTAGTCAGTTCTTTTAGTTAGTGTAAATGGCTGGCTGGCTTTAACGACTCCCTCAATGATAACATTCTCTGCCTGCTCTCCGCCAACGTTCTTGACTTTGACATAAACTTTGACATCTTCACCCTGCATCGGTGTTTTGTCGAACCTGACGCTTTCAACTACTATCTTCGGCTTGTCGTTCACTATTATTGGAACAGTTAGAGTTATGCTCTTCGTTTCTCCCAATGAGTCTTTGTAAGTGATTTCAACTGGAATCTCGTAGGTTCCTCCTTTAATTCCATCTTTTACGTTAATCCTGAAGACAGCTTTAGCTGAATCCCCTTGTCTTAAAGTTCCAAGGTTTATTACCTGCTCGCTCGTCTCGCTTAGCTCGAATGGATCTTTAGGCTTTGGCTTAAGGAGAATATATCTCGCAGTTCCGCTTCCAATGTTCTCAACTTCAAGACTTACCTCAACATTGTTTGTTCCTGCTAAAACTCTGCTTGGGGAAGTTGAAACTTTTGAGATTATCAGTTCCTCCTTTCCAAGGACGTTGATACCCATTAAGCGCTCATCGCTCACTTTCTCGTCGTCTGGAGTTGAGAGATACTCAATTCCTATTCTCAGTGGATAAACTCCGTTTTCCAATCTATCGTTAGCTTTTATGTGGAACTCCAATGTTACCTCCTGATTTGGCTGTATTTCACTGACGTACTTTGAGTTGTCTTCACCAATTGGCAAAAACGCTTCAACGTTCCTCTTAGCTAACTCCTGCATTATCTGGTTTAAGGCTGTTTGAAGGTTTTCGCCTATAGCTTGGCTTCCTTGGATGGGCAAATTCTGAAGAGATGACAAATCAACGTTCTTTATCTCTCCCTGAACTTCAGCTTTGTAGGGCAAAATCTTAAGCTCAAAGGCCCTTGCAGTTTCCTCTCCAACGTTTTTGATCTTAATCTTAAGCGTGAACTCATCTCCTGGCTCAATTTTCTTTGGACTCATTTCAATGCTTTCAATTTCTATAAATGCCTCTCTTTTTCTAAGCACTTGAACTGAGAACTCAAAGCTCTGGCTCTTTGACTCCTTTGCGTCTCCACTGTAGTAGGTGAGCTTTAGGTTTACAGGATAGCTTCCAGTCTTTGCGTTCTCAGAAACGTGGAGCTTGAACTTGTATTCGACTTCCCCATTTGCCCTTACAATCGCAGTGTAGTACTGATTTGAGTTGTTGCTTATTAATATAGCTTTCTCAGGCGAAACTTTTGGAAGTTGTGAGGAATCCTGAATGTTCGGGGTTATAACTGGCTCAAGAGCTACCAGAACATTCTTAGCTTCCTCTCCACCAACGTTCCTGAGCTTCACTTTAACCTCAAAGTCCTCTCCCGGATAAACAACATCCGGCTTTTCAACGCTTTCAATTACAAAAGTTGCATCACTTTCCCTTGCAACGGTAATTCCAGCGTAGTTGAAGCTCTGCATCTGCTGCAAGCTCTCTCCCATTCCAACTGAATAGATTACAGTTACATAAACCGGATAAATGCCTGGAGCAGCATTCTCATTAACCTTAAATTTGAATTCCAAAGTTTTCTCTTCCTTTCCTTCGAGATACTCTATATACTTCGTTGCAGTATCGACAGGCATTAAAAGACTTTGAACGACACCGCTTTGAGTTAAAGCTTGAGCTAAAGCATTGCTTGAACTTCCTTGCTCCTCCTCACTCATACTCATTGGCATCGGGGAAACTATAACATTGATGTATCTCGCTTTTAAAGCACCTTCGTTCTTTAGGTGAACCTTTATCGTGAACTCATTACCGGGATTGACCTTCTCTGGAATTTCTATGCTGGTTGTTATGAAAGCAGGCAATGTTGATGCTTTCCATCCATAGGGACCGCTTATGCTGAGCTTTGCACCGTTTGGATATATTTGAAGTGCCGTAATTGTAACTTTCTCACCATCAACATCAAGCTCAATTGTCTCGTTTTCACTTATGTAGTTGTACTTTATCTGAACGTTGACCAAATCCCGAGGGGTCAACCCGAGTTCTGGATGTGCTTGAATGGTTGCAAGTATCGCGTTAAATATTTCTTCCTCGCTTGCTGTTTGTAGCCATTGGTAGAATGCCAATTGGTCTTGTGCATCTGTCATGTTGTAGCCGAGCGTTTCTCCCATTAAGATTAAGAAGGTTTGGTTGCTGAGCAGACTCTGAATTAAAGCTGTATTTGGAGTTATTACTGGAGTTGCAACTGTATTAAGCACTTTTCCGTCTTTTGTGACAACGATTAAGGCTTGGTATGTATTGTTTAGATAGTTCTTCTGAACATCTGCCACCGTTATCACTAATGGACCAACGAGGAGGTACTCCCCTTTATTCAAGTAACCTTCAAAGAGCAATGTATCTTGAGCTAAAACTACGTTAAAGAGGCTTGAAATAAGCAAAAGACCAATTAAAATTCCCATTTTTCTCATTCTCCATCACCTCTAATCCTTTTTCCATAAAATATCTGCAGTAAAGCAGGGGTAACAAGGAAAGCAGCGAACATTGAGGAAAATATACCAACAGCCAAAGTTTTTCCTAAATCGTGGATTGGAGTTAGCTGGCCAACCAGCAGAGCCAAAAATCCACCAGCAGTTGTTAAACCACCAATCAAGATTCCAGGGCCAACGCTTTTGACAGCAGTAACTATTGGGTGCGGATTTCCTTCATCTAGTTCCTCCATGAATCTGTGAGTTAGATGCATTCCGTAGTCCACTCCTAAACCTACAATCATTGAGATAATTCCAGCCAGTGTTTGGCTGAATGGAATTCCGGCCCAGCCCATGTAGCCGACAGTCCACAGTGCACCAAGGAACATCGGCATTGCCATCGCTACTGAGAGCTTTGCGTTTCTGAAGAGTAGAATGACTATGAGAAGCACAAAGAGCGTTCCGTAGGTTGAGATTTTACCGAGTTCTTGGTTCGTTAAGTCATCCAAGACATAGCTCAAATAAGTCTCTCCAGCCAGAGAAACCTGCACTCCTGGTGGAAAGTCGGCATTTTCAACTTCATTCTCAAAATACTTCATTATTCCCCTAAACTGATCTTGTGTAACTCCCATGAAGTTTCCTTTAAACTGAATTACTGCCATTGAATAATCTGAGTTCACCAAGCTCTGCCCTTGATATTCCTCCAGAGCTTTCTTTATCTTCTCCTTATCATTGGGAATGTAGCCGTACTTCTGAATCACAATGTCGGCGATGCTATTAGCTTCAAAGACGTTGTTATAGTAAGAATCTGCTTTAACGCTCTGTTCAAAGCGGTAAATGGCCCTAACGACGCTTGGATCTCTAACGTCATCTGCTTTCACCAAAACATCTACTTCATCTTGACCGCCGAATTCATACCTAACGTCTTTCATCACCTCTATCTCTGGTATTCCCTCTGGAATCATCTTCTCAAGCCTGACCTCAGTAGTCACTTTGGTCAAGCCGTACCCAAAGAACAGAGTCACAATAAGCACTAACGCCAAGAAGCTCTTTGGATGATCCCTAACTGTTCTTCCAAGGCTTTCAAAAACCCTAGCCACAACTCCTGAATGAGCTCTAATCTCTGGAATCTCATACTGACCAGTGAACTTTTTCCTTAAGTCCTCCTCCAGAATTATGATCGCTGGAGTTATCACCACAGCGTTCAATGCTGCTAAGCTCAAACCCATTATTAAAGCAACACTCAACCTCTGCAGTGAAGGCAATATGGAAAGGCTTAACGCTGCAAATCCAGCTATGGTTGTCAACGCAGCTCCAAGCAGAGCTTTACCTGTTTCAGCTATGGCTTCTTCTGCTGCATCTTCAATGCTCCTTCCCTTCTTTCTCTCTTCGTAATATCTGTTCGTTACGTGAACACCATAATCAATACCCATACCTATCAGCATAGCACCGACGGTTGTAGTTGCCATGTCAAGGGGAATGCCCAAAAGCCCCATAAATCCGAGAGTCATTATAACCCCAAAGATGAGGGGAATAAGGGGAACTGCGGCTTTTATTGGAGAGCGATAGAAGTAGAGCAGTATCAAAACGACAATCAGAAAAGCAACTCCCATAGTTTTATTTAAATCGCTCTGCAAAAGCTTCAAAAGTCTATAGGCAATTCCAACAGTTCCAGTTTGAACAACTTCAACGTTTTTAGGAAACTTTACTTCATTAATGTCCTCTTGGAGTTCTTCATAAACCCTCTGCAAGACTTTAGAATCTTTTTCTCTGTTTAAGGTCACCACTATCATCGTTGTTCTATAATCAGAGCTTATCAATCCTTGTTTAGCTTCCTCAGGGAGCATATCCAGAACGAACCGCACTTCATCTTCGTTTTCTGGCAATCTTCCAAGAGTTTGAACATATATGTCAGCTATGCTTATTGTGCCCGTTACATATTCATGTTGTCTAAGCCTCTGCTCAAGCTCGTAGATTGCCTGGATTACTTGCGGATCCCTTATGTCATAAACACCCCCTTCCTCTACGCTGTTAACCTTCACTATAATTATGGCAACATCTCCGCTTTGGAATTCATCCTGAAGTGCATAATAGTCCTTCACTGCCTTCAAGTTTTCAGGAAGCTGTTTAGATAGATCACTCTCAAAGCTGAGCTTTGTCATGCCGTAGAATGAAAGGATGAGCAAGAATATCGCAATTAAACCGAAGGCAACTCTGTACTCGACGATGATCTTTGATAATTTTTTGAGCATTTCAATCCCCCCAACTTTCGGAAATTTCCGAAAGTTTTATAATTAAGAAAGCTTAAAAATCTTTTGGTACAATCTTAGGAGGTTTGAAAATGATAGCATTTATCCTAATTACAGCCCAAAACGGGAGGGAAAATGAAATTGCAGAAAACCTCAAAAAGATTCCGGAGGTTAAAGAGGCATACGTACTATATGGGGACTATGATGTCATTGCCAAAGTGGAAGTTGAAGATCTGAAAAGACTAAACGAGCTTAGAAACGAAATTTTAAAAGAAAATAGAGGTATTTTATATACTGAGACTCTAATCTCTGCGAGGTGATTGTGTTGGGAATCGAAGAAGCTAGGAGAATCATAATGAACCACTTTGCAAATGCCGCAAGAAGGTTTGGACTGAGCGAGCTCTATGGGTACATTTACGGCGTCTTGTTCTTTGCAGATGAACCGTTAAGTTTAGGTGAAATCGCAGAGAAAACAGGATATTCAATTTCTCATGTAAGCTCTGCTTTAAAGCTCCTCGAAAGCGTCGGCTTAGTTACAAGGGTTAAAAAGCCGGGAGATAAAAAGGCCTACTTCACAGCAATAAAAAACCTAAAAGAGTGGAGGAAAGCAGCATATTACAACAAGCTCCTTGAAGATATCCACCAAACAAAGATAAATGTTCAAAAAGCTCTTGAAGAAATTAAGAATGATAAAAGTGAAGAAGCACAAAAAATACGGGAAAAGCTTAAATTTATGCTCAAAAGGAACGAGATAACTGAAAAAATTGTAAAGCTACTCATAAGGAGTGATGAAGAAAAGCTCCTTGAGAAGCTGATACTATACCTGGAGGAGCTTGAAAAGGAAGAGCTTAAAAAGGAAAGCAAGTAAATCATACAGGTGGTTAAATGAATCCTCTGCTTGAGGCACTTTGGTACATTCTCCCAGCATACTTCGCAAATGCATCTCCGGTGATATTTAAAGGAAGAACCCCCATGGATTTTGGAAAGAAGTTCAGAGATGGTAGACGAATTTTAGGAGATGGGAAAACTTGGAGAGGATTCTTTGGAGGATTGTTCACAGGAACCCTTATCGCTGTTGTTCAGTATTATATAACTCCCAATTTCTACGGCTCTTTCACCATGGCGCTAAAATTAGGATTTGCTCTATCGTTAGGAGCTCTTCTCGGCGATTTAATTGGTAGCTTCATAAAGAGAAGAATAGGAATGCCCCGTGGTTATCCAGCTGTAGGCTTAGACCAGTGGGGATTCCTAATCACAGCTTTAATTTTGGCGTATCCCATAAAGACACTTTTAACTGGGCAAGTTTTGTTTTTACTGACAGTCACACCTTTCATTCACTGGTTTGCCAACATATTTGCATACAAAATGAAGTGGAAGAGCGTTCCTTGGTAAACATTTAAGCTTTACACAAACTTTTTTTAAAGTGAGATGGTTAAATCTCTTGGTGATAACATGAAGGTTAAGGTAAAGTATTTTGCCCGCTTCAGAGAGCTGGCAGGAGTTAGCGAGGAGATTATAGAGCTCCCAGATGGCGCTAAGGTGAGAGATTTAATCGAAATTATAAAAGAAAGGCATCCAAAGTTCAAGAATGAAGTTTTTGCCCAGAATGAAGATGCTGACGTTAATGTTTCGAGAAATGGAAACTATGTAAGCTTTGATGAAGAACTAAAAGATGGAGACGTTGTTGCCCTCTTTCCGCCGGCAAGCGGTGGTTGAGATGCTAACCGAAAGAGACCTTGAAAGATATGACAGGCAAATTAGAATTTTTGGAGTAGATGGTCAAGAAAAGCTCAAAAAAGCCAAGGTAGCTGTCGTTGGAGTTGGAGGGCTTGGAAGTCCAGTTGCCTATTATTTGGCAGCTGCAGGAGTTGGAACTTTACTTCTAATTGATGAGCAGACTCCAGAGTTGAGCAATTTAAACAGGCAGATACTCCACTGGGAGGAGGACATAGATAAGAATCCAAAGCCAATATCGGCCAAGTGGAAGCTTGAGAGATTCAATTCAGACATAAAAGTTGAAACATTTGTAGGAAGGCTTACAGAAGAGAATATTGAAGAAGTTCTGGATGATGTTGACGTTATTGTTGATTGCCTAGATAATTTTGAAACAAGGTATCTTTTAGATGAGTTCGCACACAAAAGAGGAATTCCTCTGGTTCATGGAGCCGTTGAAGGCATGTTTGGGCAGGTTACAACCATAATTCCTGGAAAGACAAAATGTTTGAGAGAGATATTTCCAAAACCCCCAAAGAAAAAAGAAAAGTTTCCGATTTTAGGAGCAACCGCTGGAGTCATTGGAACCATCCAAGCAGCTGAAGTCATTAAGCTGATTACGGGTTATGGGGAAGTGCTAGCAAACAAGCTATTGATAGTGGATTTAGCCCATGGCTCCTTTGAGATTGTTGAGCTCATCTAAGCCCTGACTTCCCCTTTTGGAGCTTCAACTTTCTTCCTCACATTAACTTCTTTTATCACAAATTCGTCGTACTCCTTACCTATCTCGATGATTTCCATCGGCTTTCCTTCCAAGTCTTGAGCTTTTATTCTAATCTCCATATTGTACATCAGTCTACCGCCGTAGAGCTGTCCATTCTTGAAGACTACCTCCATTATTCCGTTGCTGAAGCTTATTGTCATGTTTTCGTTTTCAGCAGTTCCAAGGAATGCCTCAATAATGCACTTTAAGTCCTCATCACTTATGTTGTAGTAGAAAATCTGGCTTCCGTTAACGATGGTTGCATTTCGAGGTTCTTTTTGTAGGTAGAGCTTAACAAGGCTCACAAGGTTGTACTTCCAAGTTAAATTGAGCAACTTCTCTGGAGGTACCCCTAGGGTTTCGTTAGTGAGCTTTTGCCACATTCCGTTGGCATAGAGGTAAACTTCCCCATTTTTTATTATCTGCCTTGTAAAGCTCGAGCCCCCTCCAGGAAAAGTCGTCATAGTTGTGTTTATGTCTGCCTCATAAGCTTCTAAATCAATGTAGCCAACTTTCTTTGAAATTATGCTTACTTCACCAGCGTTAACTGTGGTATTTCCTTGCTCTATTTTCACATCAAATGTTACACTTGTGTTCTCCAAGTATGTAAAGCTCTTTATCTTTTCCAAGTTTTCCAAGAGCTCTTCCCTTGTGTAAATTTTTGGCTTGACTTGTGTTTGAGTTGGAGTTGTAGATTGGGTTTCTGTTGGGGTCATTGTTTTAGTTGACGTTGTAGTTGTTGAAGATGTCATTGTTTCTGATGTCTCTGAGTGGGTTGTTGAAGTTGCTTGAGTTAAGTGTGTTGGGGTTTGAGTAGTCGTTGATGTTGTGGAAGTCGATTCTTTTTCTCCAATACAACCAGCAACTAAACCAACTAAAAGTATTCCAACCAGCAGAATTCCCAACTTTTTCATTCCTCTACCTCCTCAAGATGCTTTATCCGTTCTTCGATTGAAGGATGAAAGCTCAAAAAGTTAAACCACTTACCCGTTCTTTTGGGAGTTAAATTTAATTCAGCCAACTTTTCTAAAGCCCTAATTGTTGCCTCTTTACCCACGACTTTTGCAGCAAATTCGTCGGCTTTGAACTCATTTCTAAGGGCAATTTTGGCTTCAATTATGAAGAGATACGTAAAGTAAGCGAAGAAGAAAACACCAAAGAAGACCCATGGTGAGGAAAAGAGTTTAATGCCGAACTTGTGAAGGGCATAAACAACTCCAATCCAGAAGACGAACCAGCCAATCGTTAGTGTAGCATTAATCCAGAGGTGTTTTCCTTTTATGTGCCCAATTTCATGGGCCAAAACTGCCTTAATTTCATCTTCCTCGAAGTTCTCGACGAGACCGCGCGTTAGAACAACGTAGCGGTATCTGGGAATTATTCCCGTCACCATAGCATTTGCAAGCCTCTGCCCCGGCTTACCCTTGACGAGGATGTCCCTAACCATGATTCCCTGCTCCTCGCAGAACTTCACGAGCTCGGCCTTAAGATCAGGGTCAAGGTCGCTCCTCGGCCCAATCCTAATGAGAATAAGCGGAAAGACAGCAAAGAAGATGAGTACCAAAAGAGCATACATGGTAAGGTTAAACCACCACTTTGAAGTTAAACTGCTTGGAAGATACAGAATCAGCAACACCCAGATGAAGGCAAAGCCAAAGATTGGGCCAAGAATTAGAGCCAGAGCCTTTAAAACTTCCTTTTTTGGATTTTCAATCCTTTCCTCCGTAATATTTACCCCAATTTTAACGGTCTCGTAGATGATGAGGAAGATTGAGATGAGAAGCGGGAAGAGAACAATTGCCGCAAATGCAAAAACCTCAATTATCGCAGGTAAAGGAAGCTTGTCTACCAAGTTGGATGCCCAGTCAAGGATTCCAAGGGCTATCATTCCTGGGAGATAAATAACTAAGGCTCCGAAGATGCAGAGAACCTCAATCTTCTGCAACCTGTAGTTCTTCTCCTTCTTTGGCAGCTCTTCTGCGAGGATTTTCCTTCCCCAGTATCTCATTACCAAGGGAGGAACAATGATCGTCACAAGCCAGAGGGCAAAAATAAGGAATGTCTTCATTTAAACCCACCACCTTTAGCTTTTCCCGTTAAGAACAGCATTCCAAGGTTGAGCATAAATATGCTGAGCACCAGGGAATAGGTGTCCCTTCCAGCGGCACTGATGATGAGCATGATTATCCCTCCAAAGAGAAGACCAAAGATTCCAAATTTCCTGCAGAGATCGCTACGCTCGGTGAGAGCCATAGCAGTGAATATCTGGAAAAGTCCCCATCCAATGAACTCTGCTTTACCTAAGAGCAAGGCACCCACAATCATAAGAATTCCGCAGATGATGAGCATGTATCTCCCAAGCAGTTCAATCTTCTTCATCACTGTCATCAAACAGCATCTCCATTATTTTAATTGTCGAATTCCCCCGTCAACAGCACTATCATTATCACCATGAAGACACCCATCCAAACCAATATTTTGCTCAAAGACAGAATACCTAAGACTATCATCAGCAATCCCATTAAGAGAAAAGGATTTTCTTCAATCTCTTTTAGGAACTCATCCCACTCCATCTTTTTCCACTCCCAAGAGCTTTTAGGTGATTTGCCTCTATTGAGGAAAAGTGTTATGAGTGAAACTCCATTCATACTTATTCCTCCAGTCTCTGGAGAAGCTCCTCCTTATTTAAGTTTTTTGCCAATCCAAGCTCCAATGCATGTTTAAGCAGATATTCTGGTAATTCAGAATCTTCAAAGAGCGCTCTAACCCCTATTTTTGGAACATAGAAAAAGTAAGCTCTTTTTACTTCCCGTCCTATTTTTGCATTTCAGCTAAAATTCATGTGTGTAAACCTTGTCGACTTAAAACTTTTGACATCAGTGGTAAGGTTTAAAGTCTTGCACTAAGAATTAGCTGTTGAGGGATTAAGATGAGTCTTGAAGAACTCTATGAGTTTCTTCATTGGCCCATGCACCCAGATGATGAAGGTGCAAGAAAAAGATTTGAGAAAATTGTGAGAGTTTTTAGCAGTTTAATCGAAGATGGGATTATCGAGAGCAAAGAGGAAATCGTAATTCTAGACTTAGCGGCTGGAACTGGAATTGCTGGTGTTGCATTAGCCAAGGTTCTTGGTGAGAGAGGAGTTAAAGTTGAGCTGACGGCTGTTGACCTTAGGGAAAAAGACCTGCATTTCGTTGATAGGTGGATTAAAGCATATGAAGTTAAGAATGCAAAGGCAAACACTGTGACAGCAGATATCAGAGAGCTGCATAGATATTTTGAAGAATCCCATTATGATGTTGCCATGTTATGGGGATTAACAATGCCCCATTTTGACCCTTTTGAAACCATAAAGATTTTTGCTAACGTCTCTTATGTTCTTAAAGAAGATGGTATTTTCCTAATGGAGGAATCAGACAGAGTGTTCAACATTCTCTATAGGGTAGGTTACAGAGATTTCCTTGTCGAAACTAAGACAGAGGAGTATACTGTGATTTCAGTTCACGAAGGGTATAATTTAAAGAGAGGCACGTTCAAGAGAACGTACTACAAGATACCTGGCTTTGAAAAAGTTAGCGAAGAGGAGCACAGACTCTGGGATATAGCTGGAATATTAGGTATAGGGAGCATTTTCTTTAAAGATTTCAAACTCATAACTAAGATGGAACATGAAGTCTTTGGGGTTTCAGATGTTTTAGTTTTCAAAAATCCAAGGAAAAATCTGCCGCTTAATGAATTTCTGGAGGGTTAAAAATGTTTGCAAAGCTGTTTAAAAAGCCAGAGGATTTTGACGTTGATAAAGCTATTGAGCTAGTTTCTTCAAGAAAAACTGGAGGCATTGTAATCTTTTTAGGCAAAGTTAGGGAAGAAAGCCACGGACGAAAAGTGAAGAAGCTGATTTATGAAGCCTACGAGGAGATGGCTCTCAAAGAAATGGAGAAAATAAGGCAAGAAGCAAAGGAAAAGTTTCCAATTGAGGAAATCTTGATATGGCATCGCTATGGTGAGCTCGAAGTCGGGGAAAATACAATATTAATAGTCACAGCCGGAAAGCACAGAAGAGAAGCTTTTGAAGCCTGCATGTGGGCAGTTGACGAAGTCAAAAAAAGAGTCCCCATTTGGAAGAGAGAGGTAACTGATGAGGGCGAATTCTGGATAGAAGGGGATAAGGTAATACCCGCAGACTAATTGCTGTACATTTCTGTACTCTTCATTTTTTGCAAACTAAGTGCTGTGGTAATAAAAATCCGCATAGAAAAAGTATATATAGCTCCGTTTCCCTATTCTATTCCCGGTGGAGCTAATGGAGAAGGTAATCAGTGTCAATGTTCCTCAGGTCGGCATAAAAGGAACATGGAACATCGCAACTATAGCAAAGCCACCGTGGAGCAACTACTCCCATTCGGGGAAGCTTGAGCGATTAATATTTCAGCTCGGTAGTGGTAAAGGGAAATTCTCCGAAGTTACGGGTATTCCAAGATCTATTGGGTGTATTGGGAACAATAACTTCATACTAAGAAGGGAGCCATTAAGTGTTGAAAGAGTTAAAGAAATCATTAAAGAGTTTTATTTTGCTAGGGGAAGAGAGATTTACCTAACTAACTATGACAGTGTTGAGTATCTAGCCAGAATTGCAAGGTATGCCGCTGCTCTTGGGATTAAGGAAGTTTACGCCATCGTTAGATTAGAAGATGTTGAAAAGATATCTCCGGAGGAAGACATTAACTTTATAGTAGAACTCGAATACTCTCAAGAAAACCTCAAAAAGCTTGAAAAACTTAAGTGGGTACATGGAGCACTCATAATGCTGACATATGACCAATACAAAGAGTTCATAAAGCATCCACCCCAGTTCCAGGGTGAGGTATATCTTGACATACTCTACCCAGGGTCGCTGAGACACATTAATTTCAACATCATTGAGATGAAGAGAATCCATACACCAACTGCCAACACTTATCATGACTGCCTTGCTGGAACGCTAGCAATTACAGCTGATGGATACGCTTTGCCTTGTCCACTCCTAAGAAACTATATCGTTGGAGATGCCAAGAAGGAAAGCATAAAGCAGCTTTTAAGGAAGAAAAGACTCAAAAACTTCTGGAAGCTGACTAAAGACAGCATTGAAGGCTGCAGCACTTGTCCATTCAAATATCTCTGCCATGACTGCAGAGCACTTGAATACCAAGCGAGCGGAGATATATTTGGGGTTGAATACTGCAATTTAGAACTCTAAAATTGACCTATATCCACTTCCATCCTTTTTTACCCTCTCTGAAAACTTGTAGTTTGGCTCAATTCCTTCCAGCAAGTCAAAATAGTAAATTGCAACCTTCTTAACATATCTGCTGAATTCGAATATCTTAGCCCCAATATCCTCTTTCGAAGAGAAATACCACTCAACAAGATACCCTTTAGGCTTTAGAACTCCGAGGAGAATTTCATAATCCCTAAACTTCTTAAGAATAACATCAGAAAGCTCATCGGTTATGCCACAGAAGCCTCTGTCATATGCAGTCATATCAACCATTGCATGGTATCCTCTAATTATTCCTAATTCTTCGAGCCTTTTAATCATGTAGTTAATTGTAGGTCTAGATTTTCCCAAAATCTCTGACATTTTTGTTGGACTAGTTCTAGCATCATATTTCAGTATGTCCATTAAAACAGCATACTCATAGCTTAAATTCCAATCTCCAAACTCCTTAGGTTTCTCCGGATAAGCTCTCACTTCGTAATATTCATAGTCGTCAGAGTATCTTGATAAGAGCTCATCTATCAGATTTGTCTGTTCTTTTGGGACGTGGAGAACAGCGGAAATACCGTTTTTAAATCCAAACATCGCTGCTATTGAAGGAATAAACGGATTCTTGGACATTTGAAGTGCAACCATTCTTATATCTTCTCTAGGGACAGATAGAAAAGCCACATAGCTCTTTAATCCAAGCTTTGCAATATCATAGATGGCAGAAACATGAACATATTTACCATAATACCTGTCATAAAGCCTCTTAAGCTTATAGTAATCTATGCCCTCGTTCTTTGCTATCTTTAAAAGACTCTCACGCGGATACTTTTCCAAGATTTCAACTAGATACTCGACTTCTTCAATTTTTACCTCGCTCATTCGACCTCCCTAAGAAAAAGTTTTATGTCCTCATAATTAAATTATTTTTGGTGGTGGTTATGGTTAAGATTGAGGTTGTTGATATTGAAAAACCAGAAGGCGTTGAATGCATTATCGGACAAGGCAATTTCTCAATATTCACAGTCGATGACCTGGCGAGAGCATTACTGACAACCGTTCCAGGGATTAAATTTGGAATAGCCATGAATGAGGCAAAACCACAGCTGACAAGATATACCGGGAATGACAAAGAACTAGAGGAGCTTGCTGCAAAGAATGCTGTAAAAATTGGTGCTGGGCATGTGTTTGTAATTCTTATGAGAAATGCATTTCCAATAAACGTTCTCAACACAGTTAAAAACCACCCTGCAGTTGCTATGGTTTATGGAGCAAGTGAAAATCCAATGCAAGTTATAGTTGCAGAAACAGAGCTGGGAAGAGCCGTACTTGGAATAGTTGACGGCAAAGCAGCAAACAAAATTGAGACAGAAGAACAGAAGAAAGAGAGAAGAGAACTCGTTGAAAAGATTGGCTACATTATTGACTGAATGATATCAATCCCTTTTCTTCTTTGTTATCTCCATGTTTCCAATTACAAAAAAACTTTTATTTTGGGATTGAAGTACCTGACCGTTATTGGTGAGGAATATGGAGATAGTGTTCATAACTTCAAACAAAGGTAAAGTCGAAGAAGCTCAAAAATATTTCGCACCTTTAGGAATCAAAATTATTCAGAAAAAAATTGAATATCCAGAAATTCAAGCAGAAGAGCTTGAAGATGTTGTTGAATTCGCACTTAACTGGCTCAAAGATAAGCTTGACAAACCGTTTTTTATAGATGATTCAGGGCTATTCATTGAGGCATTAGACGGATTTCCAGGAGTTTATTCTGCATATGTCTTTAAAACCCTTGGGAACGAGGGAATTCTAAAGCTCATGGAAGGCGTTGAGAACAGAAAAGCATACTTCAAGAGCGTTATTGGGTATTATGATGGGGAGATGCATATCTTTAAGGGGATTGTGAAGGGAAGAATTGGATACGAAAAAAGAGGAAGCTTAGGTTTTGGATTTGACCCAATATTCATTCCCGAGGGATTTGACAAAACTTTTGCCGAAATGACAACTGAAGAAAAGAACAAGATATCACATAGAGGGAGGGCACTTGCAACATTCTCAAAATGGCTAAAAGAAAACCTTATATAATGGTTAAACGACAAAAATGATAGGTCATAAATTGGAGAAATGACAACAAGGTGAGGGACTAAGAATGGGGGAAGTCTTGGATAGAATTGATTTAAGACTCCTTGAAGAGCTGAAAGAAAACGCGAGAGAGAACATAGCAACACTCAGCAAAAAGTTGGGCATACCCAGGACAACCGTTCACTACCGCATAAAGAAGCTCGTTGAGGAGGGGATTATAGAAAGGTTCACTATAAAACCGAACTACAAAAAGCTTAACCTAGGAACAACGGCATTCATACTAGCACGCTATGATCCAGATTCTGGATTAAGTCAGAGAGAAGTTGCAGAGAGAGTGGCTAACATTAAGGGAGTCTATGAAGTTCACATTATAGCCGGAGAATGGGATTTGCTCATAAAGGTTAGAGCTCCTTCAGCTGAAGATATTGGAAAGATAGTCATTGACAAGCTACGGGAAATAAAGGGTATTGACCAAACTGTAACGATGGTTTCGTTTGTGACTGTAAAAGAGGAGATATGATTATCTAGGGCGATGATTACCGTTCTCCTTTCTGATTTTTATGATGACGCGAGGACTTGAATGAGCCCTGCACAAGCTTTGCAGAGCAAAGTTTGATCAAAGTGTAACTCTCTTCCAAAAAGCTGGGATGAGTTTGTACGTCTTTTATTAACGGTCAACCAATGTGGGCTCAATCCAAAATCAGAACTTTAGATTTTGTTCCTCTTCTTTCCGCACCCAAAGGGCGCTATTTTGAGTTAAACACTCTAAAACTGCCAATTGAAAAGTGAGTCCACGTTTAAGACTAGTAATTCAAAAGAGACGTACGAACCTTAATTAAACTTCGCACAGACAAAGTTTGAGAGAATGGTGGGGGCGCGGGGATTTGAACCCCGGTCCGCGGGTTTCTCCGGGTCAGAGCTCCAAAGGCTCATCCCCAATCAGCAAACCCGCCTGTCTTCACACCTCTGGAGCCCGCGATGATGGACCAGGCTACACCACGCCCCCGTACCCAATACTCCTTAGCTATGCATCAGCTTATAAGTTTTACCCCTAATTTTGCGGAAAGTTTTATTAACTTTAGCTTACAAAAATATTGTAGTGGTAGAAATGACTGTAATAATGATTGGACAAGATAAATTTAAGATTAGCGAAGATGAGGTGGCCAAGAGGGAACTTAAGGTCATGAAGGTCAGTGATGATGTCATACAAGTACAAGAAGAGATTCACGGAATTATAGCTCTAGTGGGAGCAACAAGCAGTGTGAACATCAAGAAAGAGGAGCTCAAAAACCTAATCAAAGTTGTTAAAGAGGAGTTTGGATGGACTGATATCTGCGAGTGATAAATATAAAGAATCTTCCCCAGTTCTTTTATATTTTACAAGTAAATGTTTTCATAAATCAGCAACTTTTTTCGGATTTTTGTATCATTTGTAGTGATACATTTTTGCCTAACAAAATTTTATAAGGCTAAAATAACATAGGGTTACTTGGTGACGAACAATGGCAGTTGGAGAAAAAATAACAATTAGCGTTATAAAGGCAGATATTGGAGGCTGGCCAGGGCATCACAAGGTTCATCCAGCCTTGATAGAGAAGGCAAAGGAAGTTTTAGCACAAGCAAAAGAAGAGGGAACAATCATTGACTTCCACGTCACATACTGCGGTGATGATTTGCAATTGATAATGACGCACAAGAAGGGAGTTGACAGCCCAGATATCCACGGCTTGGCTTGGAACGCATTCAAAGAGGCAACTGAAGTAGCCAAAGAGCTTGGCCTTTATGGAGCAGGACAAGATTTGCTAAAAAATGCATTCAGTGGAAATATTAGAGGAATGGGTCCAGGAGCAGCTGAGATGGAAATTACCCTAAGGAAAAGCGAGCCAATAGTTACGTTCCACATGGACAAAACTGAGCCAGGAGCATTCAACCTGCCAATCTTCAGAATGTTCGCTGACCCATTCAACACTGCTGGACTTGTAATTGACCCCAACATGCACATGGGCTTCAGATTTGAAATCTGGGACATCAGAGAACACAAGAGAGTTATTCTAAACTCCCCAGAGGAACTCTACGACATCTTAGCATTGATCGGTGCAAAGTCAAGGTACGTAATCAAAGGGGTATTCCCCAAAGAAGGACACAAAATCCCAAAAGACGAGCCAGTTGCTGTTGTCAGCACTGAAAAGCTCTTTGAAATTGCCGGTGAGTACGTAGGAAAAGACGACCCAGTTGCAATAGTAAGAGCCCAGAGCGGTTTGCCAGCTTTGGGAGAGGTCTTAGAGCCATTCGCATTCCCACACTTGGTAAGCGGTTGGATGAGAGGTTCTCACAACGGACCAATAATGCCTGTCCCATTAAAGTACGCAACACCCTCAAGGTTTGATGGTCCTCCAAGAGTAATAGCTTTGGGTTGGCAAATAAACAAAGATGGAAAGCTAATTGGCCCAGTTGACCTCTTTGACGATCCAGCATTTGATTGGGCAAGACAAAAAGCACTGGAGATTACAGATTACATAAGGAGACATGGACCATTCGAGCCACACAGATTGCCACTTGAAGAGATGGAGTACACAACTCTACCACACGTTCTTGAAAGACTTAAAGACAGATTTGAGCCCCTCTAAAGCCTTTATTCTTTTTAATTTTCACGTACTTATTTGTACATGCTTTTGCGAACTTTCTCAATTCAAAAACCTTAAATAATTCTTTTCTAAAACTAACACTCAGAGTGATACGGAGGGATTAGTATGAAGTTCACGGTTCTCAAAATTAAGCTGGACAGCGAAGATATCAAAATGGAAAGCGTGGAAAAGGAAGGAATCTACGGAATCATTGACTACGCTCTTTACCTTCACGATGAAGTTTACAAAACATATGAGCTTGATCCTTATGACCCGAAGAACGTTACGGTTTTTGGGAAGGGCCCGTTTGCTGGTTCTGTCCTTCCGGGAGCACACAGATTGATGTTCGTCTTCCGCTCACCGCTCTACGGAGTCATCTTCCCTTCAGCGATGGGTGGAGCAGCGTATCAGTTCCAGAGAGTTGGAGTGGACTTTGTAGTTCTTGAAGGTAAGAGAGAGAAGCCAACCGTAATTCTGCTACAAGGAGATGGAGAAAACGTCAGCGTTGAGCTACATGAAATAGAGTTGGAAAAGGTCCTTGAAATCTGGAAGGGATACAAAGGAGAAGAGGGAGTTTACGCCCTAACTGAATACCTCATAGACAACTTCAAGGACAAATTTGACAGCGAATTTAGAATTGCCTGTGTTGGACCTGCCTCTCTTAACACAAACTTCGGCGCAATCTTCTCGCAAGTTCTCAAGAACGGAAAGAGAGTTGAAGGTGGAGAAGACTGGGCCGCCCGTGGCGGTTCTGGAAGTGTTTTACTTAGAGCTCACAACGTCGTCGCAATAATCTTCGGTGGAAAGGCGAAGAAGAAGTTCCCTGGTGAGGACATAGGAAACGTTAAAGTTGTAAAGCAGATAGTGGAAGGAGTCCACAAGAAGCCAATGTTCCAAGTTATTGGAGAGAAAACAACCAAGTACCGCTACAATCCAAAGCTGAAAACCGGGGGGACCTTTGGAGGAAACTACCCAGCTGAAGGAGACTTCGTACCAATTCTAAACTGGCAGATGCCCTACATTAACAAAGAGGAGAGAATCAAGATTCACGAAAACATAATGAAGCACTACTGGGAGCCTTTTAACAAGGAAGCAATTGAGACAAAGAACTGGACTACATGTGGTGAACCATGTCCTGTTGTCTGTAAGAAGTTCCGCAAAGGGCATCACGTTGAATATGAGCCTTATGAGGCAAACGGTCCATTAAGCGGAAGCATCTACCTCTACGCAAGCGACATAAGCGTCCATGCAGTTGATGCTATGGGCTTTGATGCAATCGAATTTGGTGGCTTAGCTGCATGGGTTCTTGAGCTCGTTTACAGAGGACTTCTTAAACCAGAGGAAGTTGGCTTAAGTGATAAGCCAGAGTTCAGCAAAGACGCTCTGATCCTAAAACCTGTTGAAGCAAGCGAAAAGAACGCTAAACTGGTCGCTGAGTTAGCTCACAGAGTTGCTTTTGCAGAGACAGAGATTACTAAAATTTTGGGCCTAGGAAAGAGAAAAGCAAGTGCAATTCTTGATGAGAAGTTCAAAGATAGACTAAACTACGGTGAGAGCTTCAAGGACTACGCAGTCTTTACACCTCTCGGCGAGGATGGAGAGATTTGCCCAACAATGTACTGGGCAATCGGCAATTATATTCCGTTGCCAATCCAGGGAAGATACTGGACGTTCTACCAGTTTGGAGTCTTCCTTGAGCCTGAGGAGCTGGCGAGCAAAATTATAGCGAGTGCAACTTGGGAGTTCTGGTACGACAACATTGGCTGGTGTAGATTCCACAGAGGTTGGCTTAAGCCCGTATTAAAGGCTCTGTTCCTCGAAGCTTATGGCGAGAACGTTGAAATGGAGGAGCATTCTAAGAAGCAGTTAAGGAGATTAATAAGCTACGCAAAGAAAGCTGGCTATGAACCTGTATTCTGGGACTCAATGAGGGTGATTGATTTAGTTGCTGCAGGTGCAGAAGAGTTTGGCAACGAGAAATGGGCGGAGAAGTTCAAGAAGGACAAAGTCGGAACGGCAAAGGAATATCTAAAGAGAGTGCTTGATACTTACAGCGAAATTTTGGGAGTTGATTGGACTATTTGAGCTTTCATTCTTTATTCAATTTTGGAGGTGGTAATATGAAGTTGAAAGAGCCAATTATTGCAATCAATTTTAAGACCTACGCTCAAGCTACCGGAGAAGGAGCTTTGAGAATTGCAAAAGCCGCTGAGAAAGTTTACAAAGAGACAGGAATAATGATCGTTGTCGCTCCGCAGTTGGCAGATCTTTATAGAATAGCCCAAGAGGTTGAGATTCCAGTCTTTGCCCAGCATATCGATCCAATAAAGCCTGGAAGCCATACGGGCCATGTCTTACCGGAGGCAGTTAAAGAGGCTGGAGCTGTTGGAACCCTTTTGAACCATTCCGAAAACAGAATGATTTTGGCTGACCTTGAGGCGGCAATAAGGAGAGCAGAAGAAGTTGGCTTGATGACGATGGTTTGCTCAAACAATCCAAAGGTTTCAGCAGCTGTTGCCGCCTTAGACCCAGACTACGTCGCTGTTGAGCCGCCAGAGCTCATCGGAACAGGCATACCGGTTAGCAAAGCAAAACCAGAGGTTATTACAGATACAGTAGACCTTGTCAAGAGGGTTAATCCAAACGTGAAAGTCCTCTGTGGTGCTGGAATTTCAACGGGAGAAGATGTAAAGAAGGCCTTAGAGCTCGGAACAGTTGGTGTTCTCTTAGCAAGCGGAGTCACAAAAGCAAAAGACCCAGAAAAGGCAATCTGGGACTTGGTATCTTTAATAATTTAGCTTCCCTTTTCTTTCAATATTAACAAATCAGCCTCAATGTCCTCAAGAGAAGATTTCCAGCCACCAACAATGTATCTCTTACCGTCTTCAGTCTCAACAGTGATATTAGAGATGACCTTAGCTTTGTCCTCGTAGTAATCAACTATTCTGCCTTCAATTTCCACGGGCTCTCCGCTTTTAACAAACTTTCCTATTATCTTAACTTTTGAATTCACCAAGTTAAAGAGCCGTATATCCCTGACGAGCTTCCTTATGTGGATGTACTCCTTCGGAAGCACCAGATTCCTTTCCTCTTCATACACAGTCTTTCCAGTAGGCCAGAGGGCGTAATAAAAATATCTGTCAAACATGAAAAGCAGATTTTCGTCTTTAATTATCATCGCGTAGCCGCGAAGGCTCGAGGTTTTTGACATCAAAGCCTCACTCGGTGCATAAATTCCGGTCTCTTTATCCTGAATTAGAATGAAGGGATCAGAGACCTCTCTGACTTTTATTTTATGAGCAACTGGGGGTACTTCACCAACGCCATATACAAATAAATCTATCTCGACGCCCATCTGTTTCTTTCTCATTAGGTCATCTTGAATCCGCATTAAGAAGGAAGATGGGAGTGCTAAAGAGATGTGCCTCTTAGCATTTTTGATTGCTTCTTTTACATATTTCTCAAAGGTTATCTTGCTCTTGACAACAATTATACTGCCAACTTCACTTTCACCGGGATTGTAAAGCTCCTTGAGCATCTCCTTAACAAGGCTTACTTTCCTCACGTATTTCTGCTCTATTTCGCTAAAAACTTTGTCCGGATCAATAGCAACAACCTTCTTTGGCCTCCCTCCCATCGTAATCACAAGTCCTTTGCCCATGAGAGTTCTAATTACGTCGTATATCCTCGGCTGGGGGACTTTTGATAGAGTTGCCAATTCACCGGCTGTTAAAGGCCCTTCCTTGATTAGAGTAAGGTATGCACTAACCTCATACTCATTGAATCCCAGCTCCTTGAGGAGTTCTTTAAGTTCTTTTTCGCTCATACTATCCCTCAGATTATCGCTTTTTCAGTGCTCTTATCAAAGACATGAATGTTGTCGAGGTCTATGATTATGCTAATTTCCCTCTTTAACTCCACTGGTACATGACCAGGTATTTTAACTTTTATGATTTTACCTCCAACCCTTGCATGGATTATTGTATCAGTTCCTAACGCTTCTACGAAATCAACCACACCCTTAATCTTGGCTTTTCTTTTGACGTGCAGAAATTCGGAGATGCCTTCAACAGTCATGTGCTCTGGTCTTATTCCGAACACAACAGTTTTATTAATGTAATCTCTAAGTAATTCTCCCAAATCTTCAGGAAGAGGTACTTCAAATCCCTCCCCCTCTAAAACAACGCCCCTATCGGTTTCTTTAACAGTAACATCAACAATGTTCATCTCTGGAGCTCCTATGAAAGTTGCAACGAAGATTGAATTTGGCTTGGAGTAAACTTCAACTGGAGGTCCTACTTGTAGAACTTTTCCTTGCTTCATCACAGCAATTCTATCACCCATTGTCATTGCCTCAACTTGGTCGTGGGTAACATAAATTGTCGTAACCTTAAGCTGAGCTTGGAGCTTTTTAATTTCAGCACGCATCATGACTCTGAGCTTTGCATCTAAGTTTGAGAGAGGTTCGTCCATTAAGAGAACGTCAGGCTCAACAACAATAGCCCTAGCAACCGCCACTCTCTGCCTCTGACCACCACTCAGCTGTGCAGGGTATCTATCTAAAAGCTCCCCTATCTGCAAAAGCTCGGCAACCCATTTAACTTTCTTTCTAATTTCATCTTCTGAATATTTCTTTATCCTCAATGGAAACGCTATGTTGTCGTAGACCTTCATATGCGGCCATACTGCATAGCTCTGGAAGACCATCGAAATGTTTCTGTCTTTTGGAGGCAGATACGTTACATCCCTGTCTCCAAACCATATCTTTCCTGCCGTTGGCACCTCTAGTCCAGAGATCATTCTAAGCGTTGTTGTTTTCCCACAGCCACTCGGTCCTAAAAGGACCAAAAATTCTCCATCCTTTATCGTTAAGTTTATTCCATCAACTGCTTTTACCCGTCCCTTATCAAAATACTTCTTGAGGTTTTCAAGTCTAACCTCAACCATTTTAACACCTCACTTGAGCGTTATACCCCACATTGTGATTAAATACTTCCTTGCGAAGAAGATGAACAACATAGCTGGAAGCATCATTATAAATGCAGCAGCAAATTTGTAATAATCAGGTGCAGCCCCACCGGTAGCTCCTGCCATTATTGATAATATTTGAGCAGGCAGAGTTCTGCGTTGAAGAGTTAAAACTGATGCAACAAAGACCTCGTTCCACGACATGACAAAGGTAAACATTGCAGCTGCTGCCAATCCAGGAAGGGCTAATGGAAGGGTTATCTTAAGGAATGCTCCGAGCCTTGTTAGCCCAAAGACCATTGCAGCCTCTTCAAGCTCATTGGAAACTCCAGCAAAAATGCTCGAGGTTATGAGAACAACAAAGGGAAGAGCCATTGCAGTGTGAGCTAATGCAACACCAAGTAAAGTATCTATGAGATTCAGCCTAATGTAAAGCACAACCAAAGGTATCGCCATAACAGGGATTGGAAACATTCTTAATGCAATTATTGAGAGCTTTATAGTATCCTTTGCTGGGAATATGAACTTTGCTATTGCATAACCTGCGGGAATTCCAAGAGCAAAGCTTATAATTATTGTCAAAACTGCCACGATGATGCTGTTTTTAATAGCATCAAGAGCCCCGAGTACAAATAGCAAAGTATTGACCCACTGTTTTGTATAGTGGAAGGGGATTATCTTGCTAGGGTCATAGTAATCAAGCTTTGAAGAAAATGCATAAAGGGTTGCCACTATCAATGGCACAACTATCCAAGCAACGACCGTAAAAACGAACGTGTAAAAGGCTATTTGCTTAAGCATAAACTTTGTCTTCTCATTCATTCTTTCACCTCCAAATACTCAGCTCTCATGAACTTGATGTACATGGCTCCAAGAACAATTGAAAGCGCGGCTATTGTTAATGCATAAATTGAAGCGACGCCGTAATCCTTAATCTCGGTAAGCTGATAGAAACCTTCTCCAGCCAAAATTGGGATATCCCTTCCTGCTAATATCCAGACGATACCGAAGACCTGCATTGCAAAGAGCGTCCTTATGATTAAGGCACTTTGAATGCTTGGTTTTAATAGTGGAATCACTATTTTCCTTAACTTTGTCCAATAATTTGCTCCAAACACTTCCGCTACCTCAAGGTACTCTGGACTTATCATCTGCAAACCAGCAAGGATAATAACGAATACAATTGCAGTCGCCCTCCAAAGCTCTGCTAGAACTATTGCCAAAAATTCCATGTGCCTAAATTGATAGCCGAAGAAATAAACCGGATTGTCGATTAATCCAATATTTAGAAAGAGCTTATTCAAGAATCCGCTTGGAGATAGCATTGCATACCAAATCAAACCTGCAGCAACATCACTAATCGTAAGAGGAATTATTAAAGCATAAAGGGCTAAATCTTTACCTCTAAAAGCCCTGTTCATTACGAGAGCCAAAATCAGCGCTAAAACAACTTGGGTAGGCACAATCACAGCAGCCAAACCAATAGTATATTTAAGGGCATCCCAAAAGCGAGGGTCGCCAATCGTTCTGCTAACAGTTGCAAGAGAGAAGGCACCATTCTCAGTGAAAGCCAAATACAGAGCTTGAATAAGAGGATAACCAACAAAGAACATCAGATATGCAAAAGCCGGCAAAATTAAAAGATAGGGAAGATGGGAGGCCTTAACCTTCATATTCCCCCCTCATGGAACTTCTACGCCTTGTTCCTCAAAGAGTGCAATAAGCTTTGGCTTGAGCTCCTTTGTAACCGCAGCTGGGTCTTCACCCTTGAGGACAATTCTCTCAAATGCTGTTCTGTAGATGTCCTTGAATTCACCACCTTTTGCTCCAAGGTTTGGGATCATTGCAACAACTGCATCTGGTGTTGCGGACTGTGCAGCAACACCCTCAGCCAGAATCTTAAGCGGTCCTTCTGGTAATACCCCACTTGCTTCTTTGACTGTTGGGAAGAATCCAACCTTCTCAAGGACTTTAACTTGTGTCTCTGGTCTTGTGAGGTAATCAATTAACTTCCATGCTTCTTCTGGATGTGGAGCACCCTTTGGAATTGCCAATCCCGCAACTACTAAGATAAATCCTCTTCCCTTTGGTCCTCTCGGCACTGGAACAACTACGAATTGATCTGGGCTTGTCTCAATTGCGTTTTTGATTCTTGCAGTGTGATCCCATGCTATAAGGACTTCTCCTCTTAAGAGTGGCTCAGCCATTGCATCCCAAGTTGTGCTTGCTGGATTTACATACGGCCAGAGCTCTTTGAGATAGTTCCACATTGTAATTGCCTCTGGGCTGTCAAATGCCTTTGCTTGGTAGCCTGTGTAAGCTGGGTAGATGTATCCGTGGAGGAATCTAACGAACAATCCTTTTGGTCCGGCTGGGAATCCAACTTGCGGCTTTCCTGTTGCCTCTTTAAGCTTCTTAGCCCAAGCTAAGAATGCATCGTAAGTCCACTTGTCAGTTCCCTTCATAACATCCTCCTTTGTGAGTCCATCTGGTAAGTAATCAAATGCCTTCTTGTTGATCACCATGACGTATGTAGCACTCATCCATGGGACGTAAACCTTCTTTCCTCCAATTGTCGCATACTTCTCAAAGGTTGTTATGAAAGTCCTTCCCTCAAGCTTCGGCATTCCGCTTAAGTCCATAAGCCAGCCTTTTGAGTTAAAGTAATCAAGACCACCGTGCAAGTCGCCGATGACATCAATAGTGACCTTTCCAGCTTTTTCCTCAGCCTCAAGCCTTGTAGCCATATCAGAATAACTTATGGGTATGAAATCAACGTCAATTCCTGTCTCTTTCTTAAATTCGCTAAGGAGTTGCTCTTGAACAAAAACTCTCTCCTCAGGTGGATTCAGCTGTGTCGAAAGCCAAATAAGCTTTACCGCTTCAGAAGTAGTCGGCGTTGTTGTCTTTTCACCACCTATGCAACCACTTACTATCGCTCCTAAAATGACAAAAACCAAAAGCCCTACAATTTTTGCTTTTCGGTTCATTAACCCTCACCTCAGTACAGTAAATCACTAAAAGTTACACGACTCAACTATATAAGGATTATGATAAAACCACTTTTAGTTGTTGTATTTTGTCAAGGAAAACAAAAAGAAATTTAGAGGTCAAGCTAAAGCTTCACAACCTTTCCCGTCCTTGAGGATTCATAAGCTGCCAACACTATCTCCAAGTTCCTCTTTGCGTCCTCTCCAGTTATTGGAGGTTCTTTATCCTCAAGTATGGACTCTATAAAGCATCTAACGATATTTTCAACATCCGCTCTCTCCCAATATATCTTTTCAGCCCTATCTTGATATACTGTGAAATCGGGATACGCTGTCCTTATGTCCAAAAAGCCGTCTTTTCCAAGAATGTAGTACTTTATTTCGAGTCCATAGAGATACCCTCTTGGATTGCCCCAGCCAGCATTTAAGACGGCAGTAACTCCGTTCTTGAACTCTAAAACCGCAGTTCCAACGTCATCAACTGGGAATCCATAAATCTTTGAGCCAATATCAGCGTAAACCCTCTTAACATCGCTCTCTGTCAACCAGAGGAGAGAATCAATTCCATGTGGTGCAGTGTCCATAAAACCCCCGCCACCAGACTTTCTAACATCGAGGAACCAAGTCATGTCCAAGCCTTCCAAGAATATTGGCGGCTTAACATACTCCGAAATTGCATAAATGTATTCCAACTTCCCTATTTCTCCGTTTTCAATCATGCTCTTTGCTTTTCTAAGGGGAATTGTGAATCTCGGATTGAAAGGCACCATCAGTTTAACTCCAGCTTTCCTAGCCGCTTTGATAATTTCGTCAGCATCTTCAAGAGTCAAAGCAATTGGCTTTTCTAGGAGAAGATGTTTCCCCTCTTCAATAACTCTAAGAGCAACTTCCTTATGGCGGTAGGTCTCGATTGCGACATAAACAGCATCAACTTTCTCATCCTTCAGCAACTCTTCATAGTTTTTGTAGAATTTAGCTTTAAGTCTCTGAGCTTCCCTTTTAGCAACATCAGAATTAGAACCATCCCCGGAAATTGCATAAAGCTTAGCTTTTGGGTTGGAAGCAAAAGTTGAGCCGTATCTGATGGCATGAGGATGAGCATAGCTTATAATCCCAATGTTAATTTTCATGCTATCACCCCCTTGAGGTCAATAGGTTCCCCTTTGTGAGCAGATTCAATGGCTTTTTCAGCAATTTGAAGTGCTATTAGTGCATCTCTTGCTGTAATCACTGGCTCTTCCTTTCCAAGGATCACATTGAAGAAATGCCTCAGTTCTCTCTCAAAGGCATCTGGAAATGTCGAGAGCATCGGTGAAAAGCGAGGCATTTCAAAGTGGCTCTTAACGACACCGACAACTGGGGTGTCCATTGGAGTGTATCTTATTCTTCCATTTTTGCCAAGAATGTCGAGATGATGATAAAACACACCATAACGGGCTGGATATGAATATGCCCAGCTCACCTCGGCTATTCCAGTCTTTCCTCCCTCAAACTGTATCATCATGACAAAGTGATCGTATGTGTTGTTAACCCTCGCTTCCTTCCTTATTGCTTTTCCAATTCCAAGAACCCTAATAGGTTCGCTCTCAAAGAACCACCTCAAGAAATCAGTGACATGAACTCCTAAATCAATTGCAACCCCACCACCTTTGTGAGGCTTCCAGTACCATGCAGTTTCCGGGAAAGGAAGTCTTTGAACCTCTGCTTTTCTAATTTGCATTGGCAAGATGTTCCTCTTTTTGATAATTTCCTTTATCTGCATCCATCTCTTATCAAATCTCCTCGTGTGTCCAACCAAAAGCCACAATCCTTCTTTTTCTGCAACTTTAATCATCTTTTCAGCTTCTTCACTTCTTAAGGCGATTGGCTTTTCAACAATAACATGCTTGCCAGCTTTCAGTGCTTTAATTGCAATCTCAGCATGAGTATAAGTTGGGGTTAGAATTTCAACAACATCCAAATCTAAGTCAAGAAATTCGTCCAAATTTGTAAAATACTTAGCATTAAACTCTTTTGCAGCTTCTTTTGCTTTCTTTCCCTTAATGTCCATAACGGATACAACTTTTATTGTTTCGATGTTCTTAAGAGCATTTTTGTGGGCTAAATTGAAGATATTTCCACAGCCTACAACGCCTACTCTCAATTTACGCTCTGGCATAGGACATCACTAATATTGGGAAGCAAACAAAAAGTATATAACATTTTTCATTATAAACCACTTTAGATGGTTGTATTTTTCAGGTGATAAAAATGAAAGTTATGGTGGGGATACCCAGCTACAACAACGCTGACACCATAGGCTTTGTAGTTAAGCAAGCTGCTGAAGGATTGAAAAAATACTTCGGAGGAGGCATTATAGCAAACGCAGATGGTGGAAGTAGTGATGGAACGAGAGAAGTCGTTATGAAGACCAAAGTCCCAGAAGGAGTGGAAGTGATGAGCTTCGTTTATAAGTGGCCAATTCCCGGCAAAGGCAGTGCAATGAAAGAGCTTATGGAGCTTGCAAAGGAAAAAGGTGTTGATGTTCTTGTTTTTGTTGACAGCGATTTGAGGAGCATAACCCCAGAGTGGATTTACAAATTTGCTAAGCCTATTGAAGATGGCTACGATTTCGTCGCTCCGCTCTATATAAGGCACAAATATGATGGAACGATAACGAACAACATCGCCTATCCAATGACAGCATCTCTCTATGGCTACAATGTTAGACAGCCAATTGGGGGAGACTTTGGGATTAGTGCGAAGCTGATTGATGTTTATTTAGCGGATGAAGAAATTTGGAAGACAGATGTTGCAAGATTCGGTGTTGATATCTTTTTAACCACAACAGCCCTAGCTGAGGGATTCAGAGTAATCCAAACAGCTCTAGGTTTAAAGATTCACAATCCAAAGGATCCAGCTGCTTCTCTCGGCCCGATGTTCAACCAAGTTGTTGGGACTCTGTTTATGTTAATGAGAAAATACGAGGAGAAGTGGAGACCAGTTAAGGAAATTAAAAAAGTTAAAACTTTTGGGAGCATTAAATGGCAAGAGCCAGAAGAAGTTAAAGTTACCATCGAGCTTTTAAAACAAAAATCTAGGGAGCTTTTCAAGGAAAATGAAGCAATTTTAAAGAAAGCCCTAAGTGAGGAGACATTTGCTCAAGTTACCAAAGCCCTTGAAACATTTGAGTTTGATGATACTCTATGGAGCCACGTTCTCTTTGATGGAGCAGTTGCATACAAGAACGGAATCCTCAAGAACGCTGAACCACTAATTCCGCTCTACTTTGCAAAGACTGCTGATTTCGTTGAAAAGACGAAAGAGTTAACAACGGCGGAAGCAGAGACAATCATCCAAGAGAGAGCAAAGATTTTCTTGAAGGAAAAAGAATATCTGCTTGAGAAGTGGTGAGCTTTTGTTCCTTTCCTATTCTTAAAGGTTTCAAAAGAAGTTTCTGCATCATTTTCAACTCCGATCGTGCAGAAAATAAACTGACCCAACTAGAGGATAAAATCTAGACCCTCGATGATACCCTTCGCCAGCTAGATCCACAAAAATTCGGATTCCTTATTGTGTTGATTTTTCGATTAAGTAGAGAACAATCATCCTCTGGAACATCGGTATGAACGGAAGCCTTACGATCAGACCTTTTAGTATTTCTCCCTCCCGGTAGACCATAATAGACTCCCGTCCATCTCTAATAAAGATCCCCTCCACGCTGTAAGACATCTCGCTTGTGAATAGTGCCTTCGTGAGTAATTCAAAATTCCCCTGTTCCTCGTCTAGAGCCTTTTCTATGGATATCAGAAACACTTCTCCAAGCTGACTTAAAGTATCGATATAGCGTTTATTTCCCTTGGGTTTGGGGAGGACTATTTTTGTATCCAGTCCTTTACGCTTTGCAATTTCGAACGCTTTCTTGAACTTAAACCCTAGTTTCCAGTCAACAAGTGCTGAGATGAACTCCTCCTCAGCTCTCTCTGCTAAATCCTCAACGTTACGTTTTATGTTCCACTCGCCCTGTAAATACCAGATTGGAAACCATTCTTGTCTCTGTTCCTTTTGATAACTCTTCAGCTTGATTATGACATCCTCTGCCGATTTAATGTACATATCCCTAAGGGAGGCAACCACTTTTTCAGGATCAGTAGCCTTAAAGTATGTAGGACTTCCCTCGCTTATATCCACAAAACCCTTCTTATGAAGCTCTTTTAAGACATCGTAAACCTTTGGCCTCGGAACTTCACTTTCCTTAGCTATCTCACTCGCTTTCGAAGGCCCAAGGATTACTAAAGCGGCATAGACCCTTGCCTCGTACTCCTTGAGACCAAGAAGCTTAAGTTTCTCAATAATCTCCTGTTCAATCACCGTAATCACACCCCTCCAATTCCTATAGCTCCCCAGCTAAATATATATCTTTGCTTGAGCCGCTGGCGTTTGCATAAGCAAAAAATAAACGCAGAGAGTTCTTTTAATCCTTTAGAACTTCTTCTGCAAAAAATATCGGGATCAGCACTATCAGAAACATCGCAATCACTATTGAGAAGTTAACATAGTATGCTGTTGGGGAGGGAACAGTATCAGCACGGTATATCGTGAGAATCACTCCGCCCACAGGAGGAGCTATGGAAGAGCCAATGTTTCTAAAAGTGGTAAAAAGGGCCGTTGTTAATCCCAGCCTCTCCCGGGGAGCGGAGAACGTTAACAGGTTAATTAGAGACACGTTCAGGAGAGCCATTCCCATAGAACCCACACTCATAAATCCTAGCACATACATAACTCCATCATAGAGGTGGAGAACGGCCAGCGAGTATCCCAACACTGCCGTTAAGATTCCAAAAACGGAGAGGGTTTTTGCCCCCACCCGGAGTATAACGCGACCTGCTATAGGAGCGGTTACCAGATATGTTAAAACAAGAGGTGTCATATAAAGGCCAGCCTTGAACACGGGAAGCCCGTATCCATGGGGTTTGGGCATCTGTAGCAAATACGTCAGAGTCAGCGAGTTTATCTGAAATGCAAATGCCACGACAAAAGTCGCAAAGACAGCGGCCTTAACATTCCTGTTAAAGATCTCTCGAGGAATAAAAGGATGCTCAGTTTTGGCCTCATGGAAAAGGAATGCAAAAAGGGAAATGACGGAGAACATTATCAGAAAGATAACCTTTTCAGATGTCCATCCCCACTGAGGACCTTTTGATAAGGCTATCAAGAAGGACACCAGAAAGATTGCGAAAAGAGCTATTCCTGCCAAGTCTATCCTCTTATCATGCTGGATGAACTTGCTTTCCCGTACGTATAGAGCGATTAATACAACCAGTAGGATAGCAAAAGGAGCAACCGTGTGGAAAGTGGTCCTCCACCCGTAGTTTTGTGCAATCCATGCCCCTACCGGAAACGCAATTATGATTCCGACCCCATTCATGGCGGAGATGAGCCCTTGAGCCATAGGTGCAAGCCGCCGGGGGAACTGCTCTCGGACTAAAGAGTAAGCGAGGGGCAACATGGCCATGCCCACGCCTTGTACGGCCCTTGAGAGAAGCAACGCTCTAAAGGTGGGAGCGTACCCATTAAGTATCAGGGCGAGTGTGTAAAGAGAAAGGGCCGTTAAGAGGAGCTTCTTTTTCCCGTACATATCACCCAAGGTACCAAAGATCAGCGCACAAATTGTCCCTGTGATTAAATAGGCCGTGAGGATCCACGACACATCGGCCTGCGTTATGTTAAATTCCCGCTGGATATAAGGTAAGCTCGGTATTAACATTGCCTCAGTATAAAGAACAAGGAGGGATGCAAGACTGAGGAGAGGGGTGACTCTCCAGGCGTATTTGACATCGTAGTCCGTCATTTGCTCACCTCCTCTCGCTCGGTCTCAACGGAGAAAACCAACCCCCTGTTGCCGTCAACCCGGATGTACTGCCCGTCCTTGAGCACTTTTGTAGCTATTCCCGTCCCCATAACTGCAGGAATGCCGTACTCGCGTGCGACAATTGCGGCGTGGGACAATGGCCCACCGGTATCAACCACCACCGCCACTGCCAGCCGGAAGAGGGGTGTCCAGGCTGGAGTTGTGTAAGGTGCAACTAGCACATCTCCAGGCCGGAGCTTGTGGAACTCCGAGCTGTCTCTGATTATACGGGCATAACCTTCTGCCACTCCTGGACTGCCAGGTATGCCAACCAGCAGGGCCCTCTGTGCATCCTCAGAGTTATCTTGGACGTACAACAACCGCGGGTCTATGAAGGGCTTGTCCTTTAGGCTCGCCCATTTTTCCTTCCTCCGAGACACGAGAGCACGGAGTTTCTCTGCAGTATCTTCTGAGAGTGGCCACTTCTTTATCTGCTCTATTTCACTTAGCTTTAGGTAGAAGATGTCCTGAGGAACCTCCAGTACTCCGGCATCTACTAGGCGTTTGCCCATTGTCAATAGAGCGCGTCTTAGTATCGGTATTGGCATCATAGCGTAAAAGCGCCCGTCCTCACGGAGTCTGTGGAGCTGACGCGCTTCTTCAAGAACGCTCAGAAACATGGAGCGGAAAAGCCGTAAACGCAACAGTGGATGAGCTAGTACTTGATCGAGGGCCTCTCTAAATCTCGCGCAAGAGTTTCCATGTTCCAACTTCGAGATGGCGAGACTTTTGACTATTCCAAGAACAACCTCCGGCTCCTCCTTCCACGTCCCATGGGAAATCAACGCCGAGCCCCTGGCTTCACGATGTCCGTATTTTTCGAGGAATGCCTCGAATTCGGATAGGAATTTTTGACCTGCTGGTGTTTTTTCAAGAACAGAAATCAGCTGTTTCGGCTCATATGTACGGAAGAGCTCTATGAGTTCAGGATTTTTCCTTACTATCTCTGCGAGCTTCTCCAGTTCAGCATTTGCCTCGGTAACTTTTGTGTTAATGCACGTGAAGAGGAGGGTTGAGAGCAGTTGCCTGCGCCTAAGCATCCTCAGTGAGAGAGCTATTATCCCAGCAGATATCAATGCTCTGGGGAGATACCGTTTACGTATTTCACCCGCCAGAGACGGTATTGAGAGTGCCTCGTGCACCGTATCAAGAAGCTCCTCCCACGTGCTTCCTTCCAGATCGCGCTTTTTCAGTGAATCAACATGGGCTTGAATCTCGGAGAGGAGCGGGTCGGATTCCCATTTTGCTGAGTCGTACCGTAAAGCTAACCATATCAGCCGGAAGGGTGCCAGCAACACCCCCAATGAGGGACGTATGGAGAAGTCAGGACGAACTTTCACAGGTATACCGTCTTCCTCCACGAAGATCTGTTCCAAAGCGGGCACTTTGATGCCGAAATAACGTGCAATCTTGCCTACTGCATTGGAGAAAATGGTCTCAATCCATGCCAAGTCCAGCGGATAGGGCCTCTCCGGGATTATCTCTGCCAGCGTCCTTATGAGCATCCTGTTGAGTTTACCCACTTTCGGCAGAGGTTCGGGGAGTGTAGTGATGGGACGTGCTTGGAGGATGAATATTTTCCCGTTGGCCAATGCCCACTCAATGTCCTGCGGCCTGCCAAAATAGCTCTGGATTTTAACGCCGAGGTCTGCGAGCTTTTTTAAAATATCGTCCGACACAACCGGTTGAGTGACATTCGATGTTTTGATCTCTTCAACTCCCCCCTCAGCCTTGGGCTTGACAACAACTTCTCTCCGACCAAGACGTCTCTCCACAATGCGCCAGCCAAAACGGGTTTTGCGGAGGACGTAGTGATCGGGTGTTACCAAACCAGATACAACGGCTTCACCAAGCCCAACGTTCACATTTATGACTACTTCATCTCGTGCCCCCGTGATAGGGTTAGCTGTGAACATAACACCCGAGGCCTCAGCTGGTACCATGCGTTGAACTACAACGGCCATTTTTGCCATTCTGTGGTCTATTCCCATCTTCTCACGGTATGTTATTGCACGATCGTCCCATAGAGAAACCCAGCAACGGCGTACGGCCTCTATAACAGCATCGGCACCGACTACGTTAAGAAAAGTCTCATGCTGTCCCGCAAATGCAGCATGAGGCATGTCTTCAGCCGTCGCACTCGAACGCACGGCAACAGGACCAGACCCCATAGTTTGATAGGCAACACGAATAGCTTGTGCCACCTCTTCAGGTATTGGGGCGCTTAGGAATGCTTTTCTAATGGCCTCACCATCAACGGGTCTCTCTTTCAGGGCGCGCTCAATGACCTCGTCCAGATGGTTCTTTGATACAAAAAGATCATAGGCAAGAGTCGTCACAACGAAACCCGGCGGAACTGGAAAACCTGAAGCCAACAGCTCGCCAAGGGTAGCGGCCTTGCCGCCGACGAGAGTGATATCTTTTCTGCTAATCTCTTGTAGATTCAGGACATAACGCTTGTTCATACAGCAACCCCCAACGAGAACGTGAAAGAAGTTCGAGATATAAAATTTGTGTAACTAGGGTAGTTACAGTTTTTAGCCTCAAGCAAATTAAGAACTACAGCAGGAAATCAGCTAATTCTAAGGCTCCTAAACTGAGAGTTTTAAGATGCTAAAGAGAGGCATATCTTTTCATCACCCGTTAGGATAGTTGTTACCCTCTTGTAGTTCTTAATGTGCTTCTCTGTGAGATGGGGTTTTAATGGGAGTCTAAGGAACGCTATGAAAAAGTATCGTGGGCGTTTTGCCCACGTAGTTAGAGTAACGTGAGTAACGCCATTTAGTCGGAGAGCAGTGAACAAACCAAAATACCACTGTGAAGTCTTCTTGTCCATAGCCATCGCAATTAACTCGTAGACACTCGGCTGGGAATCTGAGAGAAATTCTTCAAGTGTTTTAACATAATAAACGCCACGGAAAATTCCGATGATGCAACCTTGGTACTGACGATAATTAAGCCATTGTCAAATTTTATGTGAGGTGGTTCTGTGTGTTGCATATACGTAATGGCAATACGTATTCTGTACAGAAGTGTACAGCAAAGAAGGTAACACTGTCTGTTCGTGCCGATTTAGTGGAATTAGCGAAGCAAAATGGCGTTAATATGACAAAACTGTTTGAGGAAGTGTTAGAAGAAAGATTAAAGTCTGGAGCCCGGGTTAATGGTAGCCCCGCGGGGATTCGAACCCCGGTCGCGGGATCCAAAGCCCTCCCGAAATCGCTTCTTTTAGCGAATAAAGACACAAAAGAGCTTATTTCAGAAGAGCTACAAGAAAGCCCCACTCGCCAATTCCCAGCCTTAGGACACTTATTTCATGAACGTAACAAGCAAGCCTACTACCGTAACTACCTTCAAGTTTCAAATCCGAACCAATACTACGCAATATCTCCAGAACACATCGAAATGCTCTTCTTAGAGTTTGAGACTAAAGGCGTTTCCCATAATCACAAAAAGAGCGTTGAATACATCATAACCAACTTTATCAAAAATGCAACGAAAAAACATAATGGCTACTACATCTTTACACTAAATGACCTCAAGAAATACCTACATACATTACGGCAAAGATATTCCCCTTCTGCATATCGCCGACACGTCACTTACATTAAAAAGCTACTCAGAGTAGCTGGAATTGATCTTGTCAATGTAATAAAGACACCACAAGAGGTTAACATCGACATGACAATAGTAACTGTGGATGATATTAGGCACTTTATTCAGCTATTGGAGGGACTCTATCTAAGCAACCGCTTCGAGGAACAGAAGTACGACCAAATGCTTGTAGCAATGTTGTTAATGGCAACTAGTGGAATGAGAGTTAGTGAACTCGCTAGAGTGCCTTTAAAAGACATGGACATAGAAAATAGACGAATTTATCTCAACACAAGCATGACAAAAACTAAACAAGCAAGAGTCACGTTTTTCACGAAGGAAGTGCAAGAGCTTCTGCAACATTACATAGACACCTACAATCCACCACTTGCTGATCCAATAGCAACAGTTCCTCAACTGCAACGCCCCTTCCGCAAAAAAAGTCCACTTAGAAACCAGAAACTCCGGCCAAAACACATGCGGAAATTCTTCGCTCAGGAATGGGATCGACGGAACGGAAATGCGACTATCAAAAAGATGCTGATGGGTCATTCAATAAGATACGATATCAATGCACTGCATTACTCGCATCACACAATTGAAGAAATACAAGAAATCTATGATAAGGTCTTTGGTAATCTACGATTCCTAGGATAAACTTTTCCTTTCTTTTTGTTTTTGTTGTTTAGGTATCGGTTCCAGAACTTTCTGGTGAGTTTGGAATATTCCTAGAAAACCTAGCAAGAAGAATTCTCAACAAAAAAGAGATAAGAAAGCTAACTTACTCTTCTTTTACGATTGTGAATGTTTCGAACACATCTCGCATGAAGTCAACTGTTTGTTGTACTGCCCTTTCTTCATCCCTAAGCCAGCTGTAATTAAATTTTAACACTTCCACTGCATTGAGTAGGAGTTGAAGATTTGATGCCATGTCCAAGTACAGTGAATCGTATTCATGTAGAATCTTCCAGTTAACAAGTTCAAAGTCATTCTCCATTTTAGCATCATACCTGGCGTTAATGCGATAAAATTCGGCACTCACATTATCAGTGTAATTCACCACCTCATCCATTTTTAGCTTCATAACCCGCTCTCTAACCCAAGTAGGGTCAATCGTAAAATACCTAACATGTTTTAACGCTCCCTCAAGCCTCAAAAACAATTCATCCGGAATATCTCTTATCCCGGGTACATTTATAAACTCAAACTTCACAGGTTTGAACAAGCCTACCCCCGGTCTCTGAGGCTGTGTTATTCTAACTGGAACAAACCTGAACAGTAAATCCGAAGGAGCAATTCGCGAGATCGGGACGACTTTGTAATTATCAAACCGCTCCAACGTTTCCTTCCCCCACGCATGCCGATATTGCTGCTCAATAACCTTAGTCCTCTCCTTAACACTCCTCACGACCTCATAGAGATTTTTTAGATGCAAATCTTGAACTACAACAGGCTCTCCAATCCTGCCAAAGACTGCCTGAATCAAAGACGTTTTTCCAACTCCCTGACTACCAAAAACCAGCAGTCTAAACCGTGTAAATCTTGCATACATTAGTGCAATTGCCACAATTTCATGAGTTGAGAGCCGCCAACCAAAACTTCTCAACTTCTTGAAGACTTCAAACTTCAAATCATAATAACTTTTAACATCACTCAAATCAACTGTAACAACATTAGCACGCACTATCTTGTATGTCAAAGGATTTTCCGAAACTAACTCTACAGCTCCCGTTTTAACCAATTCTTCAAGCGCCATTGTTAACGTCCTGCCACTCTTATTGACAGCCTTCATAATTTCATTCCTAGTGGCAACGTCTACTTGGGCAAGATACTCTAAAATTTTGAACTTAAGTTCAGCTGACGCCACATCTCACACCACCACTGTAACCAAAAATAAGTTGAGAAATTAAATCTAGCTTTTTGCATACTGCTTGAAACCAACGACACTAACTCTTTTATTATTCCCGCACTCCATTATCATTGGTGTTTTTGGCAAGAAAAGGCTTTGGCACAGTTTGGTATGCTTTAGAAAGCCTTGGCACCTTTTTCTCCCCCAATCTATTATTAAAACTAAATACAAAAAGGAAAGGAAAATTTTAATCTATCTAAAAACTGAATTTAGAATTTTAAGAACTTTTTATGTATTTGAGCTTAGGTTTTATTTAAAACATGTATTTTTTTATTATGCAGACCAAAGACACCAAGCGCTCTGATTTCTAAATTCCCGAAATTCTTGATACCAAACCCGTACCAGACGATAATTCTCCCCATACATCCAGAAATGGCATTTAAACTATCCTAATTTAAGCAAAACTCTGTCAATAATCTTTTTCAAAAAACAGACAGTTTAATGGTTATTCTAAGTTTTACTGGTTTAACTTTCCTTGAAATTTTAAAATAAAAGTTTGGTAGGGAGAATTTATCATTAAGACGTAGCTACATCGAGAACAGCTCCCACGTGCAATTTAATTCACAAATGACAAACACATTCACAAATAGACACTCACTTCCAATGCTGAAATAGAAAAAGCAAATATTAAATGCAACAATTCAATGAAAAAATTAAAGAAAATCAGAGAAGGTCAGCACTTGAAAAGAGTTTAACAGCAACAAGCTGTCTAACGTCACTAGAATAAACTTCAATCCAATCCTTCCTATTTTCATCCATCAAGAATAGTAAACGGGCTTCATCACTAAATTTTCTCTCAATCAGTAGCATCTCAAAGAACTGGATAATTACTTCAGCGAATTCATCGTTAACTCTTTTTAGCTTTCTCCTCTTCACAATGTCCCTCAGCTCCTCTCGTGTGCAACCTTTGACCCTAAGCCGCTCCAAAGTTACATCAAATTCAAAGACGATGAAGTACTCGAACGACGTTGTTTCTCCCCCCATCTTCAGAATCTCAACAAAAGAGAATAAATTTAGCTAAACCCCATTAAACAATATTTAATACACACCACACTAAACTTTCAAACAGTGCCTATTTGTGCCTTCATTTTTTCTTGGAGGGATTCATATGAAAGAACTTCTAACATACATTGAATTGAAGAGCAAAGAAGAGAAAGAGAAAGCATTAGAATTCATGAAAAAAATTACTTCCACAAAAAATGAGGAAAAGAGAAGGTATGAGGTCGAGATGGCTTATCATTGTGGAAAACTCTTGGCTTATGCCGAAATTAGTAAGATAATAAATCAGGACAAAACTGCAAAAGATGAACTGAGAAGACTCATCGATAAAATTGCAGATGAAGTAATTATTAAAAAGAAACTCGAAATGCTCAGGAAAATTTCAAAGAACCCGGCACTTAAAGGTGACTTGGGATCATTTGAAGAAGGAGTGGAAGAATTCAAGCTTGAGCTTTTCAAAGCTCTTAATCTGCTAGATGATGTGACAATCATTGAAATAACGTGATGCTCTATGCCTCTGATTTTTATTTTTAAACCACCACATACAAAGTTTTTAGTGCCACACTAAATATCAACACATAACCAACACACCATTTCCCACCATTATTCCAAAAATACTCCTTTTTACTCCGAGGATTGATTTAGCCAAGAGTAACACAGCCTTAATTAATCAATTTTCGCATTTTCATGCTGTTTTTATTTCTAAGCCCAACCCAAAAACAGCACTCTCATGCCCCCTTTTTACATATGAAATTATTTTCAAACTTTTAAGGAAAACTATTGTGGTCAAGATACGTGCATTGTCTTTAAAGCTTGATGTTACAAATTGCCTCAAATTGAGCTCTCAGAAAGCTCCTTTTTAAAATCTTCTAAAATACGTCTGTATTGTATTCAAACCTAGATGTTAAAGAAAAGAAAAATTCATCATGGATTAACTTAACAACTAACCAACATAAAGTACATATCGTTTTTTCGTTTTAATGTCTAAAGTTTCCAATGGATTTCTGAATCTAAAGAGCATGGGTTCCTTTCCAATATTTACAACCAAATAAAGCCAATAGTTAGGAGCATGGTCTTCGGCGAATTTATGCTCGGCTTCTGTAAGTTCGGCCCATAAAGAAAACCCCTTATGCCCCTTGACTTCAATGTATCTGACTTCACCAGTGACTAAATCTTTACTTAAAATGTCATAGTGTTCTTCTAAAGACACATTTTTCACAAGCCATTTGCTTGGGTCATTTCCATATTTCCTAATGTATCTCTGTTTTTCATACTCGATAGCTATTCTCATTGCTTCTTTTTCTATCTTAAGTATCTCTTCTGTTGGAGAATTTCTTTCCCATTTTTCCTCTTCACTTTCCACTTCTCTAATGTATTTAAACATGGCTATCTCTTCAACTGTTGTCTTATCAAAGTCTAATGGAAAGAACACTTGTCCAGCCTTTAAGGGTTTACGGAATCGCTCTTCATATTTTTCCCATTTAAAGGAGATTTCTTGAAGTAATTTCCTTGTGGTGCTTTTTATTTTACCAATATCTCTAAATTTTTCAATGCTTGTTTGGTTAGTTTCTTCAACACTCTCATATGGGACAGCTGTTAGTATTTGTGTACTCATCTCTTTAAGAGCTTCGAGGAGTTTGAGCCCATAGAGAATGTCTCCCTTCTTGTCAATAGCTACAGGAATTTCAATCAGTGTTTGGGAGGAATTCTTTAGTTTTACTAAGTAGATTCTCCTAAGTGTTTCTTCCCCCGTTACAAAAAGAATCATTTTGCTTCCAATGTCCGTATTGCCTTTTAATAGTAGGGCATTAAGCTCCTTCCATAGATTTATTGCTTTTTTATTGCCCCCATAGATGAATAACGAAAGCCATTCTTGAAGCTCTTTCTCAACTTGTTTTCTAGAAAGATAATCTGAGCCAAGATATTTTGAAAGTTCACTTCTGATTTTCTCCCCCTTAATAACTGGAAACACACTTTTGGCTCTTAATCTTGCAGAGAGTTGGTTTATCATTGCTAATAACTCCCTAACATAAATACCAAGATTGCCCTTTATTGATTCCAAAACAAGCGTGTATTCGTTAATTTTCTTCCTTTTCTTTGGATCGAGATTTAGCAACCCTAAATCGGCTCTCCATAAGTTTTCTGCACTTGCAATGTAGACCTTACTGCCTATGAGTTGGGGGGGATTAGTCATGGCTTTGTCAATGTTCATTAACTTATGATAAAGGTTCTCTAATACATCTCTATCCATTTTATTTGATAGAAATACGGTGTACACATAAGATTCTTTTTTCTGACCTAAACGCCATATTCTTCCCATTCTCTGTTCGAGCTTGATTGGGCTCCATGGAGCTTCATAATTTATCAAGACATTTGCAACTTGGAGATTCAGACCTTCTCCAGCAACATCTGTCGCTATCAATATCTTTGCACCATTCTCTTGTTCGAATCTCTCTTTGATATTATGAACATCCCCTTTATTTTTGCCAGAAATTGTTACAATATCCGTTTCATTGATCCCCAGATATTTGGGGAGATTGTTTTTGAGATATTCTAAAGTGTCCAGGTATTCTGTGAAAATTACAATTTTCTCTCCTCTGTCAAGATGATACTTGACAAGTTTTGCTACGTTTTTTATTTTGCTGTCTTTTTCCTGAGCTTTTCTTGCTAACTCCAAGATTCCTCTCAATCTCTCTATTTGTCTCGATGTCAAAATATCGGCGTAAGCTTCAACTATTTTGTTCAGCTCCTCATCAATTTCATCTGCTTCAATTTCTAATTCGTCATAACCAAGAGCAAATATTTTCTGTAAGATGTCTTCTACTTTTTTTGGATGTTCTTTTCCTTTGCTTTTTGATATCATCCTGTTGAGTGTCTGAATTGAGGCATAATAACTTGAACTTGCTCTCTTTCTTAGGATAACAGCAAGCAAAGATAGTGGAATATTATCAGAGGCAATCATCTCTGTTAGAATCTTTTGAAGTTCTGAGAAGTACTCTTTTTCAACATCGCTAATATCAACTATGAAGGAATGAACATGACACTTCTTGAATATTTCCTCCCCTTCAGCTTGGTTTACTATCCCCTTGGTTCTTCTGAATACAAGTGTTTCATGTGTTACCCTGTAAAACTTTGGAGCATCCAATGCATCGTAATTCTCGGTAAGTGTTGGGTCTAAGTATCTAAGTCTGTTTAGATAGTCTTTGTAGTCTCCTCTATGAGGAGTCGCAGAAAGCAGAATTATGTTTCTATGTTTATTGCTGGTTAATCTTCTCAATAAATAGTCTCTTTGTGTGCCAAGCGTTGCATTGTGGGCTTCGTCCACTATTATTAAATCCCAGCCAACAGAATCAATAATATCTGGATATCTCTTAGCTAAATCAATTGACATTATGTAGTAATATGCCTTGTCTACTCCACTTTTGAAAAATGTGTTCTTTAACTGAGAGCCACTTGAGACAATCCAAGGCATGCCTCCAACTCTTTTAACTTCAGAGACCCATTGTTCGATAAGGATTTTTGGGGTTAATATTAGGACCTTTCTAATACCATCTTGAAGTTCGAGATACTTTGCTATTGCAAGGGCTTCTATGGTTTTCCCCAATCCAATTTCATCAGCTATCAGTACTCTAATTGGTCTAACAGTCATTAGATGCAGAAGCAAATCAGCTTGATGTAAGAATGGGATTATCTTTTGTTTTGAGATAGGATTTGTAATTGCAAAAAAGAATGCAATAGGATTACTCCTAATGATTCTGTTTGCTAAATAAACTTTAAATTCACTTTCAAAACCTCTAATCACAGTAAATCACCCTAAAACACTTTGATATTCTCCTAACTCGTTTTCTTCCTCCCGCCCAATAGGCATTCCTAAAAGTTGAAGCCCAATATCTAAGAGCCAAAATCGGCAACTCCATAACTGTTCTTTCAATTTCCCTACGCTCAGTTTCAGACTTCACAAATTGTGAAACCATGGCATAGACAAAAAGTCTTAAGTAGTTCTCGTCATTTTCTCCCTCTAGGACTTTTCCTTTGATATTAAAGCCAAGCTTTCTTGCAAAATCAAGAAATTCTGGAAGAAATACTCTTGCTTTTCCTTCAATCTTTCCTTTGACATATTTGTTCTCCCCTTCAATAGGTAAAAAAGGAATAAACTCAGCCAATTTCTGCTCCTTTTCAAATAGCAGTTTCATAGGTTTGATGTACTTTAATTTTATCAGATATTTCGTCATTTATCCTACCTCCTGAGTTCAACTACAAACGTCACTTTGTCATTTAACACAGACAACTTTTTGAGTAGTAGTTCTGTAATTGTAACTTCCCCTTGGATCGTGACATCCACATTGAGTTCGTCGCTTCCATCTAAATATTCCTTTGAATCTTCAATTACTTGAGTAGCTACATCGAGTGGAATTCTGTCCAAGTCCATAGAAACTCTCGAACCATTGGCCTTTATTATGGCAGTTCCTGACAATATGTGCTCACTACCAATAGCATCCTGCAATATTTTGAGATGTTCAAGTCTCCTGATGTCTTCAATTTTTATTAATGCCCCTCCAATATGCTCTTCTGTGAGTTTTCTAGTTCGTATGGTGGGGCTGATTACTTCTACTCTTAGGGTAGCTACATGCTCCACATCTTTACTTTCAGCATAAAGCCTGAATTCGTCGCTTTCTCTTGGAGCCTTTAGATGCCAGACAGTCTCGAAAGGCACGATTCCATTTGTTTCTTTAAGTTTTCCATAATCAACTTTCAGCTTGACTTCAAATGATTTATTTGGATCCTTTGGAGCTATTACAACTTTCACTTCAATGAGCTCTTCAGGATGTGCTGAAACATAAGCTGGAGAAATTTCAATTTCGAAGTCGCTGAAATCATCTGAGAGTTCTTCTTCAGTAATGACAACGACAAAATTTCCTTCAACAAGCATGTTAATGTCTTCATTTTTGATTGAAATATTTTCCTTATCTCCGACTATGTCTTTGAGTCTTATTCTCTGTCCGTCTATCTCAAGAAATACTTCAACTTTTCTTCTGATTTTCTTCTTTCCTCTCTCGATTGTCTTTGTTTCCTCCCTTTGCAGTAGAGAACTCACTTGGGCCTCAAGCGCAATTCTCTTTGGCAAAATCTTGTCATCAAGAGTTATTTGATGAATTGTGGCTTGCTCCGTACTCTCTTTTTTGATTTCACCATTTACTATTACTATTTCCTTGACATCTTTGAATACTAACTTGCCACTTTTTGTTAAGATTCCTATTTCAAGTCTTGAAAGACCCTCTTTGAGGGCTTCTTTTATTCGCTCATCCTCAACCATTGGTAACGCTGGATTCATGCGGAAGTAGTTTCGTATCTCTCCAAAAGTGTAAGGTCTTGAGCTTAGGTCAATTCCTACAATGTTTAGCATTGCCTTTAACTCATCAAACGAAAGATATTCTGCAACTTTTTCAACTTCCGGTGAAATTAGGACTGAATAAACAGTTTCAAGTATTGATGTTGAAGTTGTTGAAGCTTCAGTTGCTTTTACACTGTCTCGGTATCCTTCATTTACCGGAAATGCAACTTTTCTGAAGGATTGTACTATTGTGGTGAACAAATCATCTTTAGCAGCATTTTCTATGTGCTCAATCATTGATTGCTGTATCTTTACAACGTTCTTCCCATAGTCGGAGTAGATTTTGTCAACTTCTTTTTTAACCTCTTTACAGGCTTCAACTTTCGCGAAAGCTTCTAGAATTGAATTAAATCCTTGTGACGTTGGATACGTGACGACTATTGTATTCCTGAATTTCCTTGTTCCTCCCTTATGTTTAAGAATCAAATCCTCAAGCAGTTCTTCATCGACATACTCATAATAGAGTGCCAGAAGCTTGTAGCTGTCGTCATCAACAATGTCTCCCATTTGAGGATCAAAGATAACGTCTTTCCGTTCAAATAGAGTTATCTTGATTTGCTCTCCTTTAGACTTCTTCCCTTTTCCTGGTTTACCTTCAATAGCCTTCTTAATTTCTGCAGTGACTTTTTCGATAAGTTCGCCTTTTTTATTTCTGAGAAGCTCATCTTTCTTGGCGAGAACCATTTGATTCACATTTGCTATTCTCCAAACCCAGAAAACATTGTACCTATCATCATAGTTCAAGTGGATAAAGTAGTTCCTTGATATTATTTCTTCAATGGCATCATGAATCTTTGTTGAGTCCCATCCCATTGCTTCAAAAATCTCTACCTCGTAAATTCCTCTTGATATCCTAAATTTGTCTGGAAATCCTGTTAGAGGTGTTGGAGAATCGTAGGGATACGTTGAAAGGAATATGTATTCATAAATAATCTTCACGAGCTCTGGTTGTGAGTATTTCTTTATGACTTTTGGATTAAGGTCAACATCAACAACTCCAGCATAATTAGCATAATTCTCTTGGAAAAGAAGGCCTCTCAGGTCATTATCAAAGACATCAATGTGGTGGGGCATTACTAAGGAATATTCTTTTTCCTCTCTGTGTATTTTTCTAACAACTTTTCTTGTGAGCTTTATCAGATCTCTTGTCTTTTGTAGTCCAGGCACTCTTTCAAGAATTGTTCTCATTATGGTGAAGTAATCCGGATGGAATGGGTATGTAACCTCAAGCTCTCTCAGGAAGTCTCTTGTATCACCAAAAATTTCTTCATTTGCCATATCAACCATGTATCTCTCAATAATTTTGATTTTGTTACTTGGATTAATTTTTTCAAAAATCCTTCTTTTGAGAACTTCAATTAAATCATTGCTTCCTCTCTCGGTTCTTAAAGGAGCAACGAGTTCTCCACTAAGTTTTGCAACGGCCTTCCACAGAGCCTCAAGATAATCCTTATCATAGGCTTTCTCGGTTTCTCTTAAAACCCCTCTTTCTACTTCAATCGGCAAAGTGACTATTAGAACATTATCGGTTCCGATTATTGCCTTTGAAAGTCGCTCTAAAAATATTGGAATGTTATTGGCATAGTTCTTGGCATCCTCTCTGTTGCTTCTCCTCAAGTTATTTCCATAGTCTGCAACCTCATCAATCATTATCAGCGTTTTGCCTTCTTTGAGAAGTTCTCTCAAGCTGTTTATGTCTGGGACTGTTAAACTCTCATCATATGCCCTTATGTCAGCGTATCTACCGAGGAGATGAGCCAAATAGCCCCAGATAGTGTGGACTTTGTAAACTCCAAAGTCAAGTGGTTTAATTGGATTTCCTATGTCTCCCATACCATAAATAACAGCAATATTGACTTTGCCCAATGATTTTATTCTCTGTGCAATATGCTCTAGTCTCTTTCTCTTCATAATGTCGTAATCTCTCAAGACTTCCTCATCAAGAAGGGCATCAGGATGATTTAGAATGTGATACAGAGTTACCAATGTGTGTGTCTTACCTCCACCAAAGAGCGAGTAAACCGTGAATACGTTAGTTCCTTTTCCCTCAAGTGTTGATAGGACTTTCTCAATCAGGTCTAGCATTGAATCGCTGAAATATGTTCTTCTAAAGAACTCCTTTGCATCAGAATAAATCTTATGTGCTCTTCCACTTACCACATCGTTAAGCTCTGGAGCAGAAAATTCATCAAGTGTTTCATCCATAACATCATTCCATATCTTTTCCCTTAGCATTTCACTCACCAGAGTAACTTTGTTTCCAATCTTTTTATGTTCTTCGGATGGATTATCCAAATATTTTCCTTTTGAGCTTTTTAGCTAAGTACAATATGCTAATTAACATGTGTATGCTCCATTCCCAAGGTTCAAAGAGCCCTCTAAGGAAATAGATTCCAATTATCCATCCCATTAGATATCCAGTTGACCAGTAGTTCATCTTTAGAAAAAGGGAGTAAAGAGAAACAATTGCAACAAGATAGGCCACTATGTACCCCATTTGTGAGGTTATTCCAAGCAATGGTGGGATAACTCTTGTAATTAAGTAATATCCAACTATTCCTGTACCTGTCACTGCTGTGGCTCTCCTAAAGCCATGTTTTATTCCACCTGCCATGCAACCACCATTATTAAGACTTGATTATTGTTTCAAGCTCTCTTAGCCTTCTCTCAAAGAGCTTCTCCTCAAAGACTTTGAAGCCAACATAGTCTGTCAGCATTACTCTAATGTCCTCCTTGTACTGACTTCCCTTTAAAACTTCATAAATTGAAATTGGCTTGTAGCTCTTAGCCTTGTAGAGCTCTCTTAGAATGTCCTTCCTGAGATAAAAGTCCTTTTCACGCCACGTATCTCTTTTCTTGTAAAAGCCCATTACGAGAGAGTAAACGTCAATTATGTCCTTCCAGTGCTTGTCCCTCTTGTCATCTGGATAATCTCCAAGGTTAGTGTAAATGTCAAACTTTAAAGCCAAGACTGCCTCAGGAAAAGCCACATTAACTTCTCCTCCAGCAATTAAATTTTTGTTAAAGTCGCGAACTTCAAAGTGAACCCTCGAATAATACCGATTTCTGAAAATTGATGAAGCGAATGGAGTGTCAAAGCTCAATTGTGAGGACTTTTCGTCAAAGAGGAAGTCAACCTTCACCTCCTCCCTTACGATTAAGCTTTTGATGGGCTTTGCAAATCTGAAGCCTGCACTTTGAAAGCCGAGGTTCTTCATAACCTCTCTTATCTCCTCAAAGCTTTCAGCCTTTGCGAGGAAGTCAATATCAATTGAGGGGACGCCGTTGTAACCCAAAACGTTATCCACCCAGTAATACACACTCCAGCCGCCAACAAGGACAACCTTTCCCCTCAACTCCTCGGCAATTTTGAACATTGCATTTATTGATTCTCTAATAACCTCATTGTTGTAGCTCCTCGAATCATAAACCTCAAGGAGTATGTCCTCAGAAAGTTCAAGCCTCTTCATTCTTCTCACCTTCAATTATGGAAATGATCGTTTCAAAAACATCGTCAAAGAGCCTCGTGTACGTTCCTTGGACAAGCATGTCTGCTAAAATCATTCCCCAGCTTGGAATGTAATAACCGTTAAGTTCCTTCCTAATCTTGAAGTAGAAGTCATCATAAATGTAAACCTTGAAGGGATAGCCTTCGGGATCTTTAAACTTCATGAGCTCTTTGAAGGTTTTCTCACTCACATAGAGGATTCCGCCTGCTGGGCTGATTATCTTGCCGAGCAGCCAGAGGGCGGAATTCCCAGAAAACAGAACCAAATTCCTCATGTCATAATCTGGAACGAGCTTGATAGTTATTGGACTTAGAGAATTCAGTATTACCTCCTTATCCTTTGCCCACTTGAATATCAGCCCTTTTCTGTCCAAAAGTATGATCCTTCTATCTGATGCTGTTGTGAGGTAGCCTTCCCTTTTTAGAGCTCTTATTGTTTGGTAAGTGTAAATGTAGTTCAGCTCAGCTAATCTCGCAACTTCTGGAATCCGAATTCCTGTGTAGTCAAATACCACACTGTAAATTTTCTCCCTTGATACCGGTGGTTTCATGGTGCATCACATTAGTAATATTAGTAAATCCTTTTTAAACATTTGCTAATATTACTAATGCAGTAGTTTTGGTAAGACTTGAATAAGGATCTGAATAAGAAGACTGCCAAGCGAAATTCCTACTGCAATCTTCGAATATCTCAGGGCTTTCTTATTAATGGAATCCTGGTAATAAAAGTTTAGTCCCTTTTCTGTGATCCTGATCTCATAATCTATGCTGGGATTCTTTAGCTCGTCTCTGGAAGTTCGTCCTGTTCCAACAATAAGTGGGTAGTCAGTTGCAAGTAGTTCATTATTGAGCATCTCTTCTAATAATTGGACATCAAGCTCAGATCTAAACCTTTTATGAAAATCAGATATCTTCTTTGGATACTCAATAAAAAATTTTAAAATTTCTAATCTGCGTTTAATTGGATCATTTTTTCGTCCCATTTTGATCCCTCAGATAAATTTTAAGATAATGAAAAATTCAAATAAAACGAAAGAATTAGCTCCCAATAATCTCCATCAAAGTCTTCTGGGGCTTCTTTATGAGTTCAAGCTTCTCTGCAATGTCCTCAGCAAGATTGAACTCCACATCGTCCCATCTTAGGTTCTTTGCCATGCTTGTGAATATTAAAGCCAAGTTTGTAGCTTCTTCAACAAAGCTCTGGTACTTCTGCTTTAATTCATCATATCTTTTCCTGAATTCACTTTTTGGATATCTCCTTGCGTAATATTCAAGGAGATGCAAGGCATCAATAGCGTTCTTTGGTTTTGGATTTGCAATATCAATGCCTCTGCTCTTTAAGAAAGCCTCAAGCTTGGTGAGGTTGTCGCTTTGAGGTGAGTTGAGCTGATAGTACTTTGAACTCTGTTCCTTTTTCTCCAAGAGTATCTTGCTACTGATTAGCTCCCTTGAGTTTGTCTCTGTTGCTATTGAGAGCAAGACAACGTCATTTGATGAAACCTTTGCCTTTCCAAAGAGTAGCTTGGCTAAGAGGTAGAAGAGAGCTTCCTTTGATGATACCCTTCCGTGGACTTCCTGAGCTAAGGCTTTTGCAATGGCTTGGGCTGATGCTGGATAAACATATTTTTCAAGAATTTCAAGCACGGGGAGTTTGGTTCCGTATCTCTGGACTCCCTCATATTCAGTGATTACGCTCAAAGCCGAGGCTATTACTCCATAGAGCAGGTCCAAGCCAGTGTAGCCGTGGGCTAAAAGCTGTCTGGCTTTCTCCTCGGCAACGAGCTGTATCTTTTCCGTGAAGCGGACTTTTTTGACTTCGCCCGTGTATGGATCTTTGTATTCAACAAAGTCTCTAACATCAACAACTTTCTTGCCATCTCTCTTGACCTTACGCCAGACTGCTATGATAGAGGTATCGAGGGAAAGTTTACCTCTTGACATTATGCTTGTTGCTGATTCTGTGCTCAATGGAATTGCAGTTGTGATTTGTAATTTTGCACCTTGCCAGCCCGCCTCAATGAGAGTAGCCCATGCTTCAAGAGAAGTGTGAGCATAATAAGTTGCCAAGATTCCATCGTCTTTAAGATTGTTCTTCATTGCTATGAACGCCTGAGTGAAGAGGTTTTTGAAATGCTCTTTGGCAAGCTGTTCTTTCTCTTTTTCAGTGTAGAACCTCGCAGAGAACTCTGATACTTCTTTACTCGCAAACTCCTTCCACTGGACTTCTCTTTCCTTGTACTTTTTGCCAACCTTCTTGAAGAAAGCCTCGCTGTGAAATCTGGGGGCGAGTTTGTTTCCTTCAACGTCACTCAAGGCTCTCTTGAGCCACACGTAATAGAAGTCACTAAGCTCTGCATAGGGGACGTCAATTGAGTAAGGTGGATCGGTAACAATCACATCAAAAGGTTCATCAAAGCTCAAGGAGGTTGCATCGCCTTGGAGGACTTTCACAGTGTTAGTTTGTGTAATTTCGGTGGAGGTCTTCTGGGAAGATGGGGCGAGGGCGGTGGTGAGGTAATTAAGGCCTCTCAAAATACCACGAAACATCTTCGAAAATGCTCCTGAGTTAACAAAGATGCCGGATTTGGTTGCGTTTGGCTGGAGAGGATTTTCCTCCACGAAGTTCCAATTCATTGCAATTCCTCTGCTTGTAAGAGTATGCGCTAAATCAACCCCACGAGGATTTGAAACATGGGCTGCGGTTGTAACTCCGTTGTAATCTGCAAACTTTATCATCGCCATGCTCAAGTACGTCGTCACCGCTTCAGCGTACTCGAAGGCCCTCTCTTCATCCCAGCCCTCGCTGAGCTTCTCCTCTTCGACTCTCTTACCGACCTCCCTGATGAAGCGAATGATTTTAATCAGCGTGAGGAGCTGGCGGGGGTTGAAAAGCTTGTACCACTGGTCAAAACCCCAACCAATTATCTGCAATGCACCGAAGAGTAAGCTACCATAGGGTGGAATGGGTTCCCTCGGAATATCTGGGTCTCCTTTCTCCAGCAGCTCCTTGACTTTCTCTTTAGCTTTTTCCAATTTTGCGCTGTCTTCTTTGGTTGCTGGTTCAAAGACTAAATCTTTATCTTCAATCTTAACTTTAACAAGCAATCTCTGCCTTGCATAGCTCTCGTCACCTTGGTGATACTTTTTGAGGGCAAACTTGACGTAAAATTCTCCTTCTCCCTTCTTCCCAGTGTAATGATTGCCACTTTCATCAACGAACCTCATGACGTTTCCACAGTTTAAGCAGAAAGCCTGCTGTCTCCTTGACTCCATATTGCTCTTTGGAACTTCAAAGACAACAACCTCTTTCCCATCAATTTTTCTAACTTTTCCATCAACCTCTCCTTTTTCAATCTTGGGCTTGAGTTCCTTGACTATCTTTTCATCTTCAAAGACTATCTCTCCTTTCCTTGTGTCAGCTTTGGCATTTGAAACATCGCCCACTATTTGGTTTAAATCAACGACTTCAATTTCAATGCCATTCTCGGTTCTCCTGGGCTTCATGTAAGCTAAGCGTTGATACTTGCCTTTGCTGTCTTTAACCCTCGCAAGCCACCAGTTGCCCACTATTGGTGTCCACCTTCCACAGTGCGGACATTTGACTTCCCAAGTGCCAATGTAGACAGCCACATCTTCGTCGTAAAGTCCTCTAATCTCTGGGTCGTTCTTGAGTTGCTCAGTAATCCAGTTACCCCACTTTGCAACATCATAAACTAAAGCGGGAACTTCAACACTTGTTACTATCTTCTTCTTTGCCTCTCGTGCGTAGCTGTCTAAACCTAAAGCTTCAAGCTCCTTAACTGGAACTTTCACTTTCAGCTTTCCAAACTTCTTTGGATATTCAAGAACAGCCTTGAGGAAGATGTAAGCGGTTGGTAATAACTCAACAGCAGTAACATCCAAACCCAAGCGAAGCCCTTCAAGCGGAATGCTTCCAAAGCCAGCAAAAGGGTCTAAAAGTCTTTTCCCTTCAAAATATTGCTTGTATTTATCTGGAATTTGAGGATTAAAACGATGGGGAGTGTTTTCATTAAGCCTTACTATTTTCTTAAACTCATCAACATCGAAGTCTTCTGGAAGCAATGCTCCAGCAATTACAGCTCTTGCTCCAATTAACGGCTTCCTTGTCCACCAGAAGACCATCTCCCAATAAGGTGGTCTCGCCGGTCCCTTTTCTTTAGCACTTTTTTCATTAATTTCCCTTATGGGAAAGTTTGGACTTTCAAGAAAAGTTCTTTTCATGTTTTCACCACCAGAAATAACTTATTGTTAGAAGAGTTTTTAACTTCTTTGATAGTTGTGGATAAAAATCGGCAAAAGAATAACCTAAAATTTACAATTGACGAAGGGAAAAGCTTATTTGGAGAAATGCAGAGATAATAATGAAGGAGGTGTCCACAGGAATGGACCCTGCGAAGTTTTTTGCTCTTTTTGTTTCTACCATGATAGCGTTAATTGTTGCAGTAACTATTCCGAGCCAAGAAAAAGTGGCTTATGATGCACTTACTCCAGCAATAAACGAGATTTATGAGCAAGCCCAAAGCCAAATTAGCGATCCCCAACTTGAGAGCTCTATGGAGTTAGTCAAGTTAAGCTGGAACTTACTCGGCTTTGGGATACAGCTCTCAGAAGTTCTTGCACCGCTTATCATAATCTTCAGCTTCTTGGCAAAAGCTGGGCTCCTCGATGGATTTGAATTTAGCTTTTGAGGATCTCTTTTAATTTTTTAATTGCATTCTCAGCTTCTTCAAAACTTTTTGCACCAACAACTACAAAACGCCCACTGTTGAAAAGTAGAACAGTCAAGCTCCTATTAAACTTGAGAATTAAACCAGGAAACTGTTCGGGGTCATATTCAACGTTTGGCAGCTTAATGGCAAGTTCCTCTAAACTAAACTTTTCTTCGAGTTTGCCACTGATCACAAGATTTCGAATCTTTGGTTTTTCAGCGTTTGACACATCAATGAGCTTTGACAGGTATCGTATCATCTCATCAAAAGATGGCTCAATGTCTTCCAGCCTTTTAACACCGGGAATTATGTATTTTCCAGTTCTGTAAATTGTTACACTCAAGCCGTTACTTAGTCTTAAATAACCTCCATGATAATATTCTGGATCATAGGAGAAATTATCTAATTCTAACAGTTTCTCGAGATTTATTTGACTTCCCAAGTGTCCTGAAACTACTATGTTGACTATTTTGTACTCCATTGCTATCAACCGATACTAAATGAATGATAGCTTTTAATTATTGTGGGGAAAATACTAAGGAAATTATTATGAAGATTAAAAACGAATCTCTAAATTGGTGATTAAACGATGGCGTATTGGCTTTGCATTACGAATCGTGATAATTGGGAAGTTATTAAAAAGAAGAACGTTTGGGGTGTGTCAAAGAGGCACAAGAACACTATTGCAAAAGTCAAACCCGGCGATAAACTTGTCATTTACGTGAAGCAGGAGAGGAAGGACAAACAAATTCTGGAGCCAAAGATCGTCGGCATTTTTGAAGTTGTTAACGAGCCCTATCAGGACTCAACTAAAATCTTCAAGTCTCCACCACACTTAAATGAAACTTATCCCTTAAGAGTGAAAGTTAAACCAATAAAGCTTGGAGAAGTTGACTTCAAACCATTAATTCCAAAGCTGCAATTCATTACAAACAAGAGGAAGTGGAATGGTCACTTGATGGGTAAAGCAATGCGTGAAATTCCAGAAGAAGACTACAAGCTGATCGAAAGCTTGCTTTAATGCTTAATTTGATTCCTTCCTTTACATTTCAATTCTCCAATTACCATTAAGATGGTAACTTTATTGTTAGTCGCAAAAGCGGAAGATTTATTTATCTAATAGGTATTAATTTTAGTGATGCACTATGTCTAAGTTCTATGACCTCTTTGCCAAAGAGTTAAAGTCAAAGAGAGATAAATGGAAGGAGAGATATTATTCGCTTCCAAATACACTCGAAAAATTCCTAAGAGAAGAATTCAATAAATTCTGGAAACCTGTTAATCTAAGAGATTATGAAAGAAATCCCAAAGAGTTTAATATTCTTGCTGTTGATAGCAGTTATCAAGCTGAGTCCCTCAAAAATGGTGGGATATTCTATGCAGTTAGAGCTCTTGGGATATCCAAAGACAGGGAATATCGGGATTTAACAGTTGATTTCGACTATGCAGATGGTCCAGTTCACAATGTAACTCATTTTCTTCAGAGAAAAATGGAATATTTGGAGCTTAAAGTTGCTGCAGATGCAATTTCTGACGGCTTCAATGGGACTATTTTAATTGATGGTTCCCTCTATGGAAGAATATCCCACCTAATTGAAGAAGGCCCTATGAGCAACGATAGAAGCTTTTTCATCGAGTATTACAAAGAAGTCATGAGACTCTTTAAGCTTGCCAAGAAAAACGAAGTACTACTTGTTGGAATCAGTAAAGAAAGCAGAAGCCGCTTTTTCAGAGATTTTCTTGTTAAAAACTTAGTTTTTTTAGAGGAAATTAGAGGCGATGTTTCACTTAACGAGGTTTTTCGTTTGCTATCTCTGGCATTAGACCAGAAGAAAAAAGCAATTAAAATGTTGGACTCTCTAAAGAGGCAGTACGAGAATACTGGATTATTGGGTGACGTTGTGAGGGAGCTGCTAATTCCCAGACCAGATTACCAGCTAATTGATAAATTTGCTCAACAGCCAGGTTACACGATTCCACTGTTACTGGGGCCTTCTGCGAGATGGCTCCGTGGTATTGAACAAATAGAAAAGGATCCAGAAGGATACATTGAAAGTCATTTTCCAACTCTGTTTTCAGATCCCAATTTTGTCAGTTATGCAAAGGTCATTCTAAAAAATATCCCCGATCTTCCTTCCATAATCTCAATGCATGTACTACCAGATGTCAATGACTCTCCTCTCAGAATAGATGTTCCGGCTTTCTGTTTGGGAGATGATGTCAAGTTAAAAGAAATTGGATGGCCAGAACCCTTTACTGGAATTCTTGACCCAATTTTTGAAATCATAGCTACTGGATATGGAGGGCTGGAATTCTACAATATCTGGCTTTGGAAAGTGGATAGGGAGGTTAAGTTTCATAGACATGAGTTTGATGAGCTGTATTTCTCTAAGTTTAAAGAAGCTATTGGGGTGGAAATAAATGCCCGAGATTACAGAAGAGTTAGGTTCCTTTGAAAAGATTGGAGTTGTTACTGGGGAAAGCACCCATGTCGAGTTTTATTTTGCAGTTGAGGATGGGAAAATGCCACAAGTGTGGGACTATGTGGTTGTTCCATCAAATGAATTGATTGATGGAGAAGAAAAAAGAGTCTTGGTATTGGGGCAGATAACTTCAATAGTAGCATATTCTCCAGGATTGACAGAATATGTGCCATATTCTGTGGCTGAAAAGCTTAGAGAGGCTGAGATAATAGAGCCTAGAAACCTTGCCAAAGTTAAAATTCTTGGATTTCTCCATAATGGAACTGTTTTAATGCCTCGACGAACTATTTATCCAGGAACCTACGTGTATTTGGCTCCTGATGAGATTTTAACTGAAGTTTATTCATATCCAGAGGAAGAGGGTCTTTACATAGGCAACTTAATAACAAGACCAAGCGTTAAAGTTAATCTCACAATTAGGGGATTTAGACGACATTTGGCTATCTTGGCACAAACAGGTGCGGGAAAAAGTTACACTGCCGGCGTATTGCTTGAAGAACTTTACAAAAAAGGAGCTACTGTCATTGTGTTAGATCCCCATGCAGATTATGTGTTTATCTCAAAGGATCCAGAAGGAAAGAAAAAAGTGCTAAAGAGGGTTAAGGTATTCAGAACCTCAGAAAGTACTGGAAGGTACACAAAAGAAGAAATTGGACACGTGGAAACTTTTGAAATCAAATTTGCAGACTTGTCTCTTGAAGAAATCTTTACAATAGCTGGAATTAATGAAAAGTGGACTAACATTATGAAAGCTATCGAAGATGCTTTGGAGAGATTAAAAAGTGGTGGCAATAAAAATTACACGTTAGATGATTTGATTACAGAATTAGAAAATGTAGGAGATAATAACTCCCTCCGCGCTCTTATATACATAAAAAGACTCAAAAAACTCAGAGTATTTGGAGACTCGACCACTCCAATAGGAAAGTTTCTGCAGCCTCAGAGCATTGCAGTTATGGACCTTTCTGGATTAAACGATAATGTTGCGGATTACATAGCTTACAAGATACTCTCAGAGGCATACAATCAAAGAGAAAGTGGCAAATATGAGTATCCAATCTTTATTTTGATTGAAGAGGCACACAGATTTATTCCTAAGAATCAGAGTACTCTATCCAAGAGAATCGTTAAGAAAATCGCAGCAGAGGGTAGAAAATTTGGAGTCTTCTTGATTTTAGTAACCCAGAGACCCCAAAAAATTGATAGCGATGTTCTAAGTCAATGCAACAGTCAAATAATCATGAGAATGACGAATCCTGAAGATCAAAAAGCCGTCAGAATGAGTGCTGAGCAGGTCAGCGAGGATCTTCTTAGAGACTTACCTGGATTGAATGTTGGGGAAGCTATTATTGTTGGGGAAGTCACTAAGATGCCAGTCATGGTCAAGATTAGAAAACGCATGACTAAAGAAGGTGGGGCAGATATTGACATCGTTGCAAAGCTTAGAGAAGCAGTGAAAGTTGCTGAGGAATACGAGAAAAACCTAGACAATGTAATAAGGGAAGAATTGGAAAAAATAAAGAGTATTGTAGAAGTGTAGTTTGTTTATTAGGGAATTCAGGAGGGGGTGAAAGGAATGCGGCAATTTACTATCTCTAGAAAACTGGATGAGATCGACAGAATTAGGTATGTCTTTAAAGAATCCTTTGCAGAATTAGAGAAAATTGTTCCTTCTCTTGTCACAGAAAATGGCATATTAGAAATGTTTGAACAAGATATGGAACTAATAAAAGAAAGGTACAATAGAGGGGAGATCTCTAGAAAAGAGGCATTACAACTACTTAAGGAGTTAGACAAGGTTGCAGATGAGTTAGAGAGGTATGTTTTAAGAGTTAGAGAACTGCTCATCGAGCTTGAGAGGGAAAATCATGCTGCATTAAGAAAACTAAGAAAATTCATCGAACCTCCACAGATGGGGATACCTATTAGTATTGTAAAAGGAAAGATCAAGGACTCCATTGGAAAAATAGCAAAGAGAGGGCTACCAAAAAAAGAATTTAGAATCCTCGATGTATCCGATTATTCTGAAAATCACTGTAAAGAAGAAATCCTAGAATTTCTAGAAGAGTATTTTTCGGGAATAGTGGTTGCACGGTCAGAACTTAAAGAATGCATTATGGAAATCTTGAGTGAAAGAGGGGCGAAATTTGAAGTTAAGGAAATGGGAACAAAAACAATATTCATAGTGGAGGGATAAACGATGAGAATTGCCCATATTTCTGACACTCATTTGGGATATCGACAGTACAACTTAGATGAAAGAGAAAATGACATTTATGATGCTTTCAATGAAGCAGTTGATCTCATGATTGAGGAAAGGGTTGATGTAGTTATCCATGCTGGGGATTTCTTTGACACTCCAAGACCTCCAATCAAAGCACTCTATGTAGCAAAGGAAGCAATCAAGCGATTGCATGAAAATGGGATTAAGATTTTGACAGTACTTGGGGAACATGATACTCCAAAGAGAAGAGCAATGCCACCACATAGGCTTTTGGACATTCCTATCTTAGGAATTGGAGAATTAAGTGTTGTGGAAATCGATGGAGTTGGATTTTTTGGAATATCAAACATGAAAGGGAAGAGAGTCGATTTACTAAAACAGGAGCTTTCAAAAGTTGATGCTTTAGCAAACAGATATTCAAAGGCTGTCTTAATTGCTCATCAGGGCATAAAGAAATACTTACCCTTTGAAGGTGCGTATGAGCTTGAGCTTGGGGATTTACCAAAGGAAATAGACTACTATGCGTTTGGACACATTCACAGGAGAACCTTCGAAAAGTTTGGCAGGGGATATTTAGCATATTCGGGCTCAATTGAAATACTGAGTCGCAGTGAAATAAATGATTGGAAGAGAGATGGAAAGGGCATCTACATTGTTGATCTCGAAGGGGATCTCCCAGAGGTACATAAAATTTCCCTCCAGCAAATACGCCCTCAATTCGAACTTTCATATTCCAAGAGTGATGTTATTGAAGAATTAAAGGCTTTTCTCTACAATTTGCTTAAAAATCCTCCAAATAAATCTCCCATCCTGAGGATAAATATCAGTGGAGAGGGTATCAGAAAACCAGAAATCCTTGAAAAGGTTCAACATTTGCTAAGAAAAATGGTTCCAGAAAAAGTGTTAAGGTATGATGTCCATTTTGTTGGAAGTGATACCCCCACTACAATTACTGCCGAAGAGCTTGGTAAGATTGCAGATTTAGAGGAACTTTTCATAGAGTACCTTGGGGATGAAACCTTGGGTCATTTAGCATTCGAACTTTACAAATCCCTTCAATATGAAGACGTTGAGGGAGGGATAGAAATCTGTAAAAAATACCTGGAGGGAAGGAAATGATACTAAAGAGGGTTACTATGAAGAATTTCCTCTCACATAAGGATACAAAAATCGATTTCCCTCTTGGTGTTACAGTCTTCATAGGGCCTAATGGTGCTGGAAAAACATCAATAATCGATGCTATTTTTGTAGCACTCTTCAACACAAAGCCACGTGGAGATAAGTTTGATGATATTATCTACAGGGGAGAAAGAGAAGCGAAAATAGAACTAGAATTTGAAGAAGGCGGAATCCCGTACAAAATTGTTTGGAGAAGAAGAAAGGGAGGTAGTTCTCCAACTTATGAGCTTTATCGGCTTGATAGGAACATGCTTATTGCACATGGAGCAAAAGCAGTTGAAAAGGAAGTTGAGAATATTATCGGTATTGAAAAAGACTCGGCTGTTAACTCAATACTCATAAGGCAGGGAGAGATAACGTCTTTACTAGACCAAACACCAGCAAAAAGGAAAGAGGTCATCGGGAAACTGCTAGGACTAGAAAAGTTAGAAAAAGCTTGGCAGTTTATGAGAAAAGTAATTGACCACTTTGAACAGGTCAAAAATGACCTGGAAAAAGAGATCGCAGAAATTGGAGGAGAATTAAGGAGTAAAAGTGAACAAAGAGAAAAACTCAAACAAGAGATACAGGAGTCAAAAGAGAAAATAAAAGAGCTTGAACAAATATTAGAAATCCTTGAGCAACAACTTAGCGAGATTAAGCGAGAATTGGACGAACTAAATAAGAAAGAAGAAAGATACAATGAACTAATGCTAGAATTAACCAGAGTATCTGAAAACATAAAATCCGTACAAGAACAAATTAAGAAACTCGAAAAAGACTTAAAGGAATCCGAAGAAGCTAAGGAGAAGTTGAAAAAATTAGAGGGAGAAATAAGAAAAATACCTCTTTTGGAGGAGTACATTAAACAGTTTGGCAAATTCAAAGAGTTCAATACAGAAAAAGAGCAGCTAGAGAGAGATTTGAACAAAATATCAATCATAAGAAATGAAGCTAATGAGGCGATGGAATCATGTAGGAGCTATGTTGGAGACATAGAAGTTAGCAAGGAGTTCAAAGAGATACCAACAGATTTATCAGAGATTGGAAGATTCACTACGAGAACTTCCACGCTAGTAAAAAGCATTGTTACCCAAATAGAGGGGGACAGAAAAGAGCTTGAAAGTTTGATTTCTGAAGCTCTAAAGTTCTTACCTGAGCCAACAATTGAAGCTAAAGAGAAGAAACTGCAGGAGCTTAAAAAAGAAGAGAAAATGTTAGAAAACATAATATCTAACCTAAGGAGTAAAATAGGTGAGGTAGTGGGAAGAATAAATGACTTAAAACAGGCATTGGACATGCTTGGTGAATCGGAGACATGTCCCGTTTGTAAAACAAAACTAACCCCAGAGCATAGGGATAAAGTAAAATACGAAATGCAGAGGGAGATAGAAGCTTTGGAAGAAAGACTAAAACAAATTGAAAGAGAAATTGAAAAAGCAGAGTACCAAAAGAGGAAAATAAAGGAAGAAATTGAACGTGTGTCGAAAATAAATGTAGAGCGCATTAAGCAATTACAAAAAGAGATAGAGAGCAAGAAGAAAAAACTTGCGGAGCATTACAAAGAACTGCAAAGAATAATAACAGGACTTAATGACCTTGAAAATGATATTAGGTCAAAAATTTCAGATATTGAATCGAAGATAAAAGAGATCGAAGAGAAACTCAATGAACTTATTAAGGAGATTGGACATAAGCCCGAAGATCCAGAAAATGAACTGAGGGAATTAAGAAAGAAAAAGGAAGAATATGACCGTCTAAAGCCAATTGCAGACAAATATGGGGAACTGCTTAAAGAGCTCAAAGAAAAACAGGAAAAATTAGAACAATTAGAAATGGAGAAATGTAAACTTCAAGAAGAAATTGAAAAACTTGGATACGACAAAAAACATCATGAGGAGATTAGAAAGAAGCACGAAGAGTTATTAAGAAAATTTGAAAGTATTAAGACTGAACTTGAAGAGAAAAATAATTCATTGAAAAAGAAGTTGGAAGAACTAAACGAAGTGGAAGAGAAAATAAAAGAACTCGAAGGAAAACTCAATAATCTCGAAGCAGAGTTGGATAAGGTTAAAAAGTTCATAAATGATTTAGAGCGTATTAGGGCTGCATACCACAAAGATGGGGTTCAAAAGCTCCTCCGCAAAAAGATTGCTCCAGTGATATCTGAATTAGCCACAAATTACATTGAGAGTTTCAATATGGACATAACAGACATTTACCTTTCCGAGGACTTTGATATTTCAGTTACTAAAAACTCTGTAGAGGTTCCAATATCTCTCCTTAGTGGTGGTGAGAAAGTTGCTGTGGCTCTTTCGTTGAGATTAGCGATTGCGAGGGTTCTCGCAAGAAGGCTTTCAGTGGTAATAATGGATGAACCAACAACACATTTAGATGAAGAAAGAAGGAGAGATTTAGTAGAAATTCTTGGAAAGTTCTTTAAAGCTGAGAATACAATACCCCAGATAATCATTGTAACCCATCATAGAGAGCTTGAGGACGTAGCAGATACAGTGTACCTTGTCCAAAAGGTTGATGGAGTCTCAAAAGTCGTTGAAAGTTCTCCTTTGTAGATTTTTAAATTCTTTAAGTTTTGCTCTGGATTCTAAGCTAAATAAACTCCAGCTCTCTACTTAGCGGTGCAAAGATGTAGTGCTTCAGTATTAATCCTTCTTTTGGATGTTTTTCAACAGTGTGAAATTCAGTTCATAGCGCCCTCTTACTTGATAAAGCTTTGTTAATGATTTTGTGTAGTTCACTTTCAGAAAATTTTCTCACTTCGTGTCCCTGAACGTTAGCTTGCTAATGTCCAACTGGAGTTAATTGAGCTTTTGAAATATGATGAACGAGGAGGAACTTGACATCAACCCAAAGGAAGTTTGGCTTACGTGAGCAAGATTCCAATAGAAAAACTTAGCTCCATTAAGTTCAATGATCCCTTTTCAGGAGCAGTTACTAATTCATTCTTATGACAGTAGCCCATACTACAGCACCTTTCCTAAAGCAATCACGGAATGGTACCTTGCCATACCCAGCATTTGACCTCCCTATGCTTTTTTATTTTTAGAGATTCAGAAAACATTTTTCAATCCTATCCTCAAAAAAGACGAACAAGAAGAGAAATGTAAAAATTATGAAGCAATAATCAAATAATTCACGGCAAGCTGAGACTTTCTTGGAGCAACTAAACTGCCTGGGACAATCTGGTAATAGGATGCTACTATGCCATGATTCTTGTTGGATGTTGCCACCTCCTTGTAGGACCCACCTTCATCAATTCCAAAGAGTTTTCGTTGCTTTGGAGTTAACACTCTGAGATCATAGTAAAGATGTTTATAGTACTTCCACAGTTCACTGATCCTCAAAGCATCGTAATGCATGTTATGGACATCTCTGACAGGACTATGGCCCATTATCTTTCTTCCAGCCGTCAGGACACGGTCATTTGCAATACCCTTAGCCTCGGCTTGTCTTCTCCATTCCTGCGCAAAGATTTTTCTGAAAAATTTTGGCTCGAACTCGTGAATTCCATCAGAGACTTCAAACTTCATGATCTCGCGGTTTTCTTTGATAATCTTGTGAAGGAAGGTGTCTTTAAAGTACTTCTTATTTTGATGTATGAAGAGATAACCACCTCTCTTCTCTATTTCCTCCCTGTACTTTGTTAGATAAAACTTCAATGCAAGCTCAGCCTCTCTTGTTAGAAAGGCAATCTTAAAATAACCTGTCGCATTTCTGAGTCTTCCTTCCTTTGTTTTACTAGCCTCAAACTTGACTTGATGTAACTTGATGTTGATCATGTCAGCGGTTATTTGAGCAACCTCACTTACTCTCCTACCTGTTGAGAATAACAGCAATGCAAAGACTACTGCTTTTACATATCTACTTTCCGAGAGCTTTCCACTTTCAAATAGCTTTTCTAACCTAGCAAAGAACTCCCGAGCATCCTCAATCGTCACATCAGGAGTATCATCTTCCAATTTTGCTATCCACGCATCTTTTGTTTTTCTAAGTGGTACATCTAACACTTCAATAACCTTCGCTGGCGCCCCCAAAAGTCTTAGCATCATCTTCACGTATCTCATCCGCTTTAACTTAGCAGACTCCCCATAACCTGCCCGGGAAAGTGCATCTACATACTCACGCAAGATGTCTTCCGATACTTCATACACTTCAATTTTCTCAGGAGCTTTTGGATTTTTCCCTTTAACGAGTTTCTTTGTCTTAGTAAAGTGCAAAAACTGCCAAATGTAGCGTTCAATTTCTTTTCTTGACGATTCTGAAAGTTCTTTTGTATGGTCTGCCAGCAGTTCTTCTATGTCTTCACTAGTGAATTTGTATTTTACGTTGTTATCTTTGTACCGAAGCCATATGGTTTCACTAGCCATTCATGGCTCCCACCGTAAGTAAATTTAAAAAATAGATTATTTAAACATGGTGGAAGCAAAAAGAAGCAAAAAGAGGTATGTTTAAATACCAGTCCTAATTGCTTGAATTTCTTATTATGTGTACTATCTTAAACTTGAGTCATAATTTTCAGAGAAACTCCTTGTGGTAAAACAGTAAAAACTTTAAAAAGCACTGACCAATAGACGTCACTCATAAGCTAATAAATTTATTGAGGGATATTAACATGAGAATAAAAAGAGTTGGAATTCTAAACAGACTCTTCATGGCTTGATTCTTAATTTTCTCAGATGAGAAATCCTGTCATAAACCGAACCGTCTATTAGTATGATTCCATCAAAAACCGTTGGAAATGACATCTGTAGCAAGCTTGATCTCCAAGTGTTCTATTTTCCTCTGCATTACACTGAAAACATCATGCGCAGAGTCTTCAGTGTGATCAAAACCTACCACTAAATCCCTGTATTTCTCTTTGCCGTGCTTGCTAAGAGCCTAAATAACGTAGAATAATCCGCCGTCTTTTATGCGCTTCATTTGGTAGCTACTGTCAACAGCTGGAACATTGAATTCTCCCAGATTACCTTCATAGGAATTTATTGAGAAGCTCCTTCACCATTTCTGAAATTCTTCTTTCGTAAAAACCCCAATTCCTTCCAGAAGTGTATGGTAACGTTGCTTCCATCTCCCTACAGTGGTGACCAATTTCTCCATGAATAAGACATAGAACTTGGGCATCGGGCATCAACGAAGAGTTATGGTTAAAGGTTTATTTAAGACTCAACTTAGTACTATTTAACATACTAACGTTAGCAAAGTTTAAGAATCTTAGATTGTTAAATGTTCTTAACAAGGAGGCCTACTTCATGATAAGACTTGACATGTTTAATTCTTGCATCAGCTGGACGGGCTTAGGGAATGTAATAACTCCTGACCCGAGGGTGTTTATTCTCGTTGACAAAGAAGTCCATAAAATTCATAAAAAACTTGAAATTGTGTCTGAATATGTTAAGTATCAAGGAAAAATAATTGAAGTAGTAGACAAGATTGGCAGTGAATCTTATGAGCTTCTACTTTTTCTTGTTCAACTGGAATATCACGGAAAAATTATTGAAGATAAAAATGGGCGCGTCTACATAGATTACAGGGGAGAATTATTTGATATGAATGGTCTCTCTAAGGAAGAAAAGGAACTACGTGACATGTTTCTTACTCTCGTTAAAGGTTCCTTTAAAACAGATAGTACCCTTCTTCTTGCATCAGATTACACTCCAGGACTTATTTTTGTTGCTCATTATTACTATTTAATCACAGGAAGAATGCCAAAAAGAATTATGTTTGATGAAAATTCCAACGTACTTGGTATAGAGGAAATACCCTTTAACAAAGAATTAGCTAGAAAAATTAAAAAGACCATGGAAAACCTCGCTAAAGCTTTAACTTCTTTCTTATCTCCCCAAAATGATAAAAAAATTGATATTAATGAAATAATTCCATGCTTTGTAAAAAGTTCCAATGTACAAAGCACTAGTTTAGTTGCGTTTTTTGTGAACAAGGGGATTACTCTTGCTACTATCTATGGGTATCTTGTCCAGAGCAAGGATGATTTCAAACTGTTCTTTGGTACGAATTTTGCTGTTAATTGGTCCGAATTCATTAGTGGGGAAAACATAACTCACCCAGAACTAACTACTAAAGATGATCTTGAGGGAATTATTGTAAAGCTAGCCAAAAATAGCAACATTCCAAAACATATTCCCCTAAACGGTGGATATGTACTAGCAGACGACAAAGAGTATGAAATAGGCCTACTGTCCATATCCCTTGATGACGATGCCATAACTGCCAACTTAGAAAAAAGACGCACATCTGAGAAAGAGAGCAAACGTATTGTAACTCAAATCAGTCTCGAAGAAAGCTCAAATATTGAGTATTACATAATATGCCCCAAGACTCAACTACAAGATATTACAATTGCCGTGCCGACAGTAGTTCTCGTTGATAAGAAAAGATTATCAGTAATATCCTTTGCATTGGATTACACTACTGCAAACATAGCCACCATACAAAAGATATTCTGGAGCCTCTTTGTTAGAGGAGTAAATCCATCCTTCATCCAAAAAGGATACCACATCAGAAGAGACAGCCAGTGGATAGATTATCTAGTAGAAATCGGTGCTGTCAGTTCGATATCCCACGGGATTTACATTCATAAGCCACCAAAGTCCCTCATCAAACAAATACAACTGAACAAACTCAAAAACGTTTCCTCTAGGAGAATTCAGATACGTTTTAAAGAGCTGGAGGTTCCAAGCTACGTGAAGAAATGGATCAAAGAGGGGGAACTTTCATACGAGATACACATATTCATAATTAGCCCATTCTGTGGAAGCCTAACAGATGAACCCCCATATGGTTTAGATCCCCAAGCAGTAGTGCTTTTGGTCGTAGACAGCACTAAGAGAAATATATTCCGAAGAGGTGATCAGGTTGTAGTGGCCCTTAGAGGGGACATTTCAGCATGATTTTCAAAACTGACTTTCAACTTCTAAATGGTGCTTCTCGACGGGATTATTAGCGTTTAGTACACGCTTTGTTAGTTCTTAAGATTTCGTTTGGGCTACTCTCGTGACCTCTTAGGAAATCAAACTTTCTACCAATGTTGTAACTCCACAACAGGCCTAGCAAAATTAGCTAATAGAAACCTTAATTAACATCAAAAAGCTTAGATTAAAGGTGATAGCCCCATGAGATGGCGACCATGATAGAGAAAAGACTAATTTCAAACTTCGAACCAAGCGACCTAGGTCGCGGGTCTAGGACAGGTTTAAAGCTTTGGTTGTATTCACAGAACAGCTACAACAAATATTTGAAAAACTAAGAGATTATGAAATCAAATCTATCTTCGAAGAGCTCGGTCTTCCAAGGCCAAACAAAGACCTGAGCAACATCAATCCAGACGACGTTAGCTTGGACAAGGTCATGCCTGATCGCCGTGAGCTTGATAAAGTCATCTTTGAAGCACTTGGCTTAACTGAGGAAGAGCAACTGGAGGTTTACAAAGCTGTCGTGGAGCTTGTGAAGGCGAGGCTTGTAAAGGCAAAGACGTTCTCAAATAAGAAAGGGAAGAAGTGATGGACGTTACAATAAGAGTATGTTGGGAACAGAAACTACGAGGAGATAGTAATGAGTGATCTTGAGTACAAAGGGGTATGGTGGCTTCCAGATAGGCCTGAAGTGAAAGTTCCGGGTACCCTAAAACTTACACCCAATAGAGGAGCAGTTTTAGACTTGTTAGGTTACTTTAAAGATATTAGAGATATCAAAAACATCATGAACCTATCACATCATGAAATCATACTGGGTAAGACCTCCGATGGCAGAGACATTACCCTACACAAATGCATCGAAACTAACAAAACTTTACGCTTTCCGGGGTTTTCAACTTCTTCATTTTATGTTGAGAACATTTTTGTTGGTGCACACTTTTTTGAGGAAGAAGATTTAAAGTTCAAGAAACTACTTGTTCGTTATCGATATTTAGATGAATGGGCCAACATTTCTGGGTTTCAGTTCCAATATGGTGAGTTGAGGGAGACAGAGTTTGTAATACGCTACAAGTGTCCTGACCCTATTAATGTACGCCTTGATGAAGATTGGATAATATCTTTAGAGTTCCAAACTAAGTACCCAACTTATTCCATTGTACAAAAAGAGGCCTGTATTTCACAGATGACATACGTGGGCATAGCTTCTTCTGATAAGAGGTCCTTTAATGAGTACTTAAAAATGGTTTCCTTAATCCAAGATTTTCTCTCTCTTGGAGTCGGTAAATCCGTTTACCCACTGACCACGATAGGTATTACAATAGAGGGCACAAAAGTAGAAGTATTCTATCCCATTGTAGGAGCTCATAACACTACCGCCGATACTGTGGTTCCACCTAAAATGCCCTTTACATTTAAGGACATCTCCAGCAGGTTTGAGGTTGTTCTAAGAAATTGGTTCAAAAAGGCAGAGCTGCTAGAGCCAGTTTACAACTTGTACTTCGGAACACTTCATAATCCCCATACGTACTTGGAACATCAATTTTTAAGCATGGTACAGGCTGTAGAATCGTATCATAGGCGAGTTTATGATGGGAAGTATTTACCTGAGGAAGAATACGAGGAACTGTACAAGGTTCTTGTAGGCGCTATCCCTGATGATACCAAACGCGACTTAAAAGAGAGACTAAAAGCCTATTTGAAATACGGGAACGAATTTTCTTTAAGGAAAAGACTAAAACAAATTATTAATCAATACAAAGATATTCTAGATGAATATTTAGAAGACAGAAATAAGTTTATCGAAGACGTTGTTATTACTAGAAACTATCTAACCCACTATGATAAGGAACTTAAAGAACGTGCAGCGAAGGATGTAGAACTTTATTATCTCACTCAGAAACTAAGATTGTTAGTCATGATATGTTTGTTGGCAGAACTTGGTTTTGACTCGAACGAAATTAAAAATATTGTACAGAGGTCAGCCGAGTACTTAAACATACGACCTAATCCAACCAAACAAAAACATTAAGAGAACAACGAAATAATGTCATCTTTTTGCACAGTTATTGAGATAAGTCACGAAAATTCTTAAATAATCTTAAAAAATTATAAAAGAGTTGAGGGAAGAACATGGCATCCTCAAAGAAAAAAAAGAAGAGAATTTACAATCCCGTCACGGGAAAATACTACGAACTTCGCCAGAGAACCACAAAAAGTGGACGTGCTGGACAGATAAAGGGCTTATGGCATCCTCCTAAAAAGAAAAAGAAGAAATCACTGTTGGATATTATCTTTGGTTAGTTTTAGGTGTTAAGGGATGCCAAAGGTATTCATTGATGCAAATGTTATCGCTAATTGGATACTGATAGGCTCTTCAATTGATCGGCTCGAAGAACTGAGGAATGATAAAATTTTAGGGCATTTAGTTACTCCTATGTGCTCATTGAAGCTTTAAAAGATGAGAACACTTATGAAGCTGTAACATCAACTCTTGCTCTGGGAGAAGTTTATCATGTTCTTTACAACGAAGTGCTCTCACTAAAGATGTATCGCTCTGGAATACCCCTTACTTTATGGTCAAAGCTGAGAAATAAAAATGACCTTACGGAAGATGAAAAATCAATATTCTGGGATACCGTTCGAAGCTATCTCAATGAACTCAAATCTTTCATTGCTGTGGTTGATGATAAAGTGGACGACGAAATTTATCCAAAATTGGTTTTGGATTACGGATTGCGTCCCCATGATGCCATCTTGCTGACTACTGCAATTAAGAATAGATGCGAGTGGTTCATAACAAACGACAGTGAAATAATCACCCTTAACAAACAAAAGCTAAAAGACAAAAAACGGAAGAAAAGAAAACCACCCTTATCCGAGCTATTCAATATTACACCTGATTCTCCTCAAAACTTCCTGAGAGAGACCAAAGAGGAAATTGGCAGAGAAAACCCAAAAGCCACAAAAATCAAGAAAAAGATCATCGCTAACAGATAATTTCTTTGCGTTAATCTTACATGGCGTTTGTATTTATTTATCTGTAAAAATCCCTGTCAAGTGATGTCCCATCACTAGGGATTGGGTGTTCACTTCCACAGAATTTGAATAACAACCACTAACTTTTTATTGGTTGTTATTCAAAATGAATATCATGAGACCAATTACCCAAATACTCCTAGCCGAATTTGGGGGCAAAGTCATTACAAAGGAAGAGCTGGAAAAGTTATCAACTTATTTGAAAGTAGATGATGTGGATTACCTCGTAAACTACCTCATTCAGTATGGCTACATCATAAGAATTCTAAGGGGACTCTATTATGTTAAAACGCCAGTTGAGTTCTCTTTTAAGAGCTCTCCCACAATTTACAAACTCCTCTCATTGGGGATGAACAAAATAACGGAAAACTGGTACTTTGGCTTATTCACAGCATTGGTTCTAAATGGATTAACTCACGAGCACTACACTACAATCTTCATAATCAATGATAGGATAGCAAGGACAAAAATCATTCACATAAATGGAACTCCGGTCAGAATAATCAAAACCAAAAGAAAGCTATTTGACTTTGGAATAATCGAAAAAGATGACATGAAAATTTCTGATTTAGAAAAAACACTTTTAGATTTCCTCTACTTTGGAAACTATGGGACAATTTCAAAAGAACTGGCTTTAAGAATCTGGAGGGAATACAAAGACAATGCAGACTGGAAGAAGTTGAAGAAGTATTTGGAGAAATATCCAGAGTCCATTGCAAAGGTGGTTGATGATGTTGAATAATGAACTTCTCTTCAAAATTAGGGAGAACGAGAGGAAGGGCTTTGCCAATTTTGTTTCCAAGAAGGTTGGTATTAAAAACGTAGACATGGTTGAGTGGGACTACATCATTCACACCATCCTCAAAGAGCTTGAAAAAGACCCTCATTTTAGAGAGAATTATGTTTTCAAAGGTGGGACATGCTTGGTTAAATGTCATTTGGGCTATTACCGCTTTAGCAGGGATTTAGATTTTGCCTATAGAAACAGTGAAGAACTCCAAGAGATGTCAAGGAGTAAACTCAAGAAATTTCTAAGTGAAGAGACGGGAAGAATTGCTGAAACACTGAATTGCATTGCGAGAGACTTGGGATTGGAATTTCACTACAGAGATCATAACGACTTTAACAATCACCGCTACTTTAGCTTTTTGATAGGGCCCGGCTGGTTTAGAGAAATAATTGCCTATTCTCCCGCAGGAGAGAAGATAAAACTGGAGTTCAACTATGCTGAAAAGTTTGCATTTAAACCCAAAACGGCTAAAGCACACACTCTCCTATCATGGAAAAAGGTGGAATTGGAAGTTGAGAATTATGAGAAATACATTGAGTTCCTCGGGAATTATTATCCCATTAGGGTTTCAGCATATCAGGATAAGGAAATTTTGATTGAGAAAGTGAGGGCTATTCTAACAAGGAGGGAATTCAAACTGCGTGATTTGTATGACCTTTACAAGCTTCATCAGGTTAAAGAGCTGAAAATTAAAAAATATGAGAAGCAAATAATAATGAAAGTGGAGAATTACCTCAGCATAAGCAACAATGCACGTGAGAACCTCTTGAAGACCCTTGAAGAACTCAAGCGAGAGGATTACTTGAATGTACTTAAGCCAGAAGTTGAAAAAGACGCTGTTCTCATTGTTGAAGAATTTGACAAAGATAAGTTCTTTGAGTTTGTAGAATCTCTCAGGAAAGAATTGCTGGAATTAATTGAATCAGAGAATCTTCCAAATTGATTTTCCGTCTTTTTATTTTTAACCAAAATTTCGTCTGTACTTGGAAGAAACGATTTTTCTGTGTGGATACGAGACTACAGGTCATGTAACCCACTCGAAAATCGAACCATCCACAGCTCTTAGATCATTTTTAATTAGGGTATGAAAAAGACTTATTAATATCAAAGAACACATTAACAGGTTGAAAACTTTCCGTGGTGGCGGCCATGTACAGACGGCAAAAAGGTTTGAATTTCGAACAAGACAACTGGGTCACGGGACACAAAAATGGTCTCGCGACCCATTATGAAGAAACACCAGAAGAGCAGTATTTGCCAGAAAATCTTGAGTTCTTCATGGAATTGTTTGGTAGAGCCATGGGAGCAGTGTTTAGAGAAATTGCAGGGTCCTATGGTAGCCCCGCGGGGATTCGAACCCCGGTCGCGGGATCCAAAGTCCCGCATGCTTGGCCGCTACACCACGGGGCTGCCCGATAGATTGAACTGAGAGTGAATTTATAAACTTTACCTTTCTCCCAAAAATATTTCAAAACCCAGCCATTAATAACTTAGCTTAAGCTCAAAAGATAATCTCTTCCTCCCCAACTCCCAAGGAGAACTCCGAAAGCACTTTATCAAAGTCACTCTCCGCTGTGAATATAAATCCACAAGTATCACACTTCAAAACTGAACTTTCAACTCTAAGAGGAGAAAAGCAAATGGGACATCTATACTCTTTCTCCTCTAGCTCTCTAAAGATATCATCGAGCATGACCAAAATCCTCAGGTCATTCTCCCAATCTTCATGAACCATTCCCCAATAAGGAATTGATACTGGAACCTTATCTTCCAAAATCAATGCATTTATTCCAATACTCCTAATTTTTGGAGGCAGTTTTTGTGCAGGCTCAATTGAAACAACATCTTGATCATAAAATTCAATGTGCTGAGCTCGAATTGTTATACCCGAAGAGAGCCTTTTGTTCAAAGGATAAAGCTGAATAAATAGAGCATTCTCTGGCTCAAAATACGCAGTTAAGCCGAGGTTTTTCTTCGTGAAGGAATAGACATAGGTCTCGTCGTCAACACTTTCTCCAGCCCATGAAAAGCCCAGTTTAGCCAAAGCCCTTTTCAAGAAGAGGGGCTTTGGAAAAGAACCTCTAATCAAGAGATGCTCTCCTATCCAGCCAGCTAAAGGCATTGAATACCCTATAAAATACTGCCTCTGCACGCGAAGATAAGCAATGCTCGGGATTAACTTCATAACAAAAATAAAAAGGTGTTAAACTTTATAGCACTTTCGCTAAGCTCCAAAAAACTCATCTAAACTAACGACTTTCTTTTTCTTCTTTTTAGGCTTGAGTTTTTCTGATTTATGGGTCTGTGTTTTAGTGGATTCTGTCTTCTTCTCAATAGTTTTCGGTGTTTCCACTTTCTTTTGGGCTTTCTTTCCGTTTCCATTAAACCCATCAAGATAGCCGTTCTTAGCAACGGCCTTTCCAGTTTTCTCAGCAATCATTCTGTCGCAGATGTCATTTGTGTTTAACGCCAACAGAGTCCTCTGCGTTTCAGGGAAGACATTTTCAAATAAGCTCTTAATGTCCTTCTCCGTTAAGCATATCCTCTGCCTCGTGTAATTGAGCACATCATAGTTCGCAACCAGCAGTTTTGCTGTCGGAAGATACTTTTCAATAGCACCCTTGCTGACTGTTAGGACTATCTTTCCTCCACACTTTGGACACTTCCCACTTAAAGGCGGTCTTCTGTACTTGGTGTTGCACTTTACACATCTAAACTCCTGCCTCGTGAAGCTCCTTAAGTTACCTCTCAGATCTGGAATTAAATGAGAGTTAATTATCGTCTCAGCAACGTGATGCTCATTAACAGCCCTAATTTTCTCAGCCAAAGCCAATTGCTGCCTAACTTTTTCCTCCATGTCCCCCAACTGCTTGTACTTGCTCAGCTTTGGTCCAAGAGCAATGTCATCGGTGTCATGGGTGAACTTTAAGCCTTCATACATCTCCGGCTTCCCTAATCTGTCCTCAACCCTTTCGACAACTCCGATAAGCTCCTTCGGAGATTTAAGTTCATACGTTGCTTCATAGAATTCGAGCGGATAATAACGGGCAATGTCCATGTTGTGGACTTCGCTGTCAACTTCTCTTGGGTCAAGCCTTGTAGTTACGACGAGAGGAGCATCCATTTTTCCTCCACGCTTCTCAGGCAGATAATAACGGGAGAAGTTCAATAATGCATCAAGGAGGAGCATGACGGCATCTTCATCTCCGTCGCACTGATGTGTTACAATATTTTCATTTATTATAACATTATGATATGTTTTAGCGTTTAAAGAGAACACAAACTCTTCTTTTGGTTTGATATATTCAATACGCCTGACCTTAAGGAGCCACCCGTTTTCAGTGGAATGCTTATCTTTAATGCAGTTTCTGTTCTTGTGTAAGCTGTAAACGGAGTTCTTACGCTCACTAATGAAGCCAATCTCCTCAAAGAACCGGTCGTAGTATTCACCAGCTATGTTGAGAGCATATACCTTAGACACCGGTGGCTCGTTTCCGCGCTCAATATGATAAAGCCTTCCGCGGGCGTTGCCTCTGTTGGCATTCTTGTCCATGGTGTAATATCCTCTGATACCAAACTTGGACAGAAGCAAAGTTTCAATATCCTCAAGGAGAGGCTTGTTAACGCTATAAACAACTACACGAGCAGCTGTTTTTAAGGCACTTCCATCTCCCTCGAAATACGCCTGAAGCAAGTGCCTAACCTTCTCCTTTGGAAGCTTGAAGACAAATGCCGGAATCCTTTTGTCCTTTGCACCCTTTCCGACCTCTAGAACTCTGGTGAACAGCAGATAGATAACTCTCGAGCCAACCGCTATTTTCTCCCCACGATCGTAGATTCCAAAGCCATCTCCGAAGGCTTCCCTAAGGGCACGTTTGATGTCCTCTCTAACCTCCTCATCCCCGTTTGAGAAGCTTATCTGATAGACACTGTCGCTCTCTCTTGCGTAACCTTCTGTTAAATAGTAGCCTATAAGCCTAAGGAGAGGCTCTATTGGAACGAAGCGCTTGACTCTTACGCGGTCGCGCTTGAACCCGATGTAACAATTGGGCACGTCTTTAATCGAGAGACCATTTTCTCTCAAAACCTCGAGGAGAACTGCCAAGGGTATGGAATTTCTCCTTATGTAGTCAGGATTAACTTCAGCACCGATTTTCATTAGCCATTCAGCTATTCCGCGAACCATTATCCGCTCACGAAGCTCCTTAAACTCGTCTTTTGAGAATTCCTCGAGCAAATCTATGCTGTCAATATCATCTTCTGGAAACTCAATCTTAGGTACAAGAATCAAGTCACCTTCCTTTACTTCAAAAGCTCTCTTCTTAATGAACCTCCCATTTTCGTAGACGAGCACTGGATGGTCAACCGTCGTTTCAAAACTCCTGCCCAGCTCAAGTTCAAATCTTACGAGGTGATCAGTCGAAGGCAGTTTAATTACGTCTTCAATGTCAGTTAAAACTACTTTTCCGCTCTCTTCATCAAAGGAATAAACTTTGATATCTACTTTTGGCTTCTTTCTTACATATGCCATGTTTTCATAGCTTTCTTCTTCAAATAGCTCATACAGCTCTCTGAGCGTTATTCTCTGAGGCATTCCATTGATCTGAACAAGTATTCTGGTATCACCGGGGAAGCAGTTCCTCCTCTTTGCAGCATGATAATACGGATGAGCATAGCCCACAAGAGCATCAACAAATCCTATAATCCTTCCAATGATTCCCGCAGATGTGTGCGGAGCTAAGCCTATGACAAGATGTCCAATCAGATCTTCCATCTTCTCGACGTTGTAGAACCTTGGCAATCCATAAAATCTCTCAAGCAAGTCATCTATGAACTTCGCAACCCTTACAAGGTACTTTCCAGCCTCTTTAGAAAGGATAACATCTTGAACTTTGAGCTCAACTATTTGGTCTTCACTCACCAAAGGCTTTCCTTCAAAGTCATGAGTATAACCGAGCTCTCTTAACTTCTCAACGCTGACCCCAATCTCTCTCGGCTTGAAGTGAGTTATTGGAGCGTCTGTTGCATCAAAACGAATTGTACCATCCTTGAACACGTAAACATCGTTCTTAGCCCTCAAAATTCCCTTCTCTAGTGGCTCTGGCACTTTGTGGGCTGAAGTCATACCCATTACGCCCTTGAGCTTGTCTAGAGTGTTTACCCTAACATTCTGCATTGCTTGTTTCACAAGCTGAGACGGATTTATGGTCTTTTTGACATAAGCCCTCATCTCAATGCCACACTTTGGACAAATTGTTTCCTCAGTTGACTGATAGCTACACTTTGGACATCTGTACAATAGTTTAGCCTCAGCTCCACACACGGGACAAGTTGGGAAGATATCAACATGACCGCAGTTGGTGCACTTGAACTGAGCGATCTCAACCTCAGCGGGCTTCCCTTCCTGTGCAGCTTTGTAAATATCTCTCGAATTACCACCAGCCAAGCCAATCGGAAAGAGAACATGAACTGGTGGCTTCATCCTTCTCTCTTTAGCTTTTTCAGGCCTTCCCATTCTTGCACCAATCCAGCTTATTCCTCTGTCCCTGAGCTTTACTTCGCTGATTTCGTTGATTATGTCAATAGAGGTGTAGAACTCCTTTGGCTCAAATCTCTTCTCCAAATTAGCTAATGGAGTAAGCAGAGCAGCACTCCAAGGATACTCAATGATTACGCTTCCATCTTCAACCTTGTGAGGCAGACCGAGCAGTTCAAGGTAGCGCTTGCCCCTCCTTCCAAGGGTCTCAAGGCTTATTACAATCTTCTTGGCATATTTTGTTCCCAGATACTTACCCCACTCTATCTCAGCATTGACGAGAAGGTTTTGAAGTTCAGCAACCTCTTCAGGCTTAAGGGTGTTCCAGTAGAGAGTGTAGTAGGGATGGAAGGGAATCCCAAGGACTTTTGAGAGATGAATAGCCTCTTCAACTTTTGGTCTAACCCTCATCGGATCTCTCAAAAGCTCCGCCAAAAATTCCGGTTTCAAATCTAGGTAATCCGCCGCTTCTTCAACTGCTTCTTCATCATTCTCAGCAAAGGGCTTGAGGGAAACTTCATATATGTCTTCAACGGCTTTCACAAACTCTTGAATCCACCATTCTTCAACATAATTGGCTGGAAGTAAAGTTTGATTGTTCTCTACAAAGTCTCCAAATGCTATAATTGCATCACCCAAGTAAAGAATTTCTTCAACTTGGTCTCTAATTTGTAAAGCAAGATAGTAATCGTCAACCCTAATGACGGAGCCATCTTTGAGCTTGACAATTGGGCCTTCGGCCGTTGTAGCGGGGGTAACGATACAGCCCTTTCCGGGTCTCTCAGTCTTCATCTGTGTCCCTACAGCTAAGAATTCATCAACGAGAATCATGACTGCCGGATTTATGCTCCAAGTTGCAAATCCGCTCACCCTTGAGCGGCCGTATCTCAAACGGAAGCCACCATTTTCAGAGGGCTCTGCAAATAACGGTCTTCCACCAATGATTTCCTTTGTGTATTTGTTGTTTGGGGCAATATTAGCTCTGAATTTTTCATAAAGTTCATAATAAAAGCCCTTTTTAATTTTTACAGAAGTCTTTATCTCAGCTTCTTCTGCTTTTGATTTCTCTGATTCCTCTTTTGCCTCATCTTTTTCCTCCCCTTTCTCCTTTGCTTCAACGAACTCCTTGAGCCAGTCCCAGCCTTCAATGCTCATTTTATCAATGTATTTAACCAGCTTTTTCGCCTTCTGAAGAACACCTTCCGCTAAAACGAGAATTGCTCCACCTCTTAGCTGATTCGTCTCAACTCCCGGAACGTCTCTGTGACTAACCTCAACATCATCAGTTGCTTCACCGGTTATTTCAACAGGAATGTTTTGCATAGCCAATCTCACTTCATCTGCTGAAGGATGATACTGCAAACGAGTAACGGCTCTGTGATACAAATCAACTTCTTCAACCATTCTCTCTATGTGCTTCTCTGTGGGCTTAAAGCGGTCCAAGCCAAGCTTTTTCCTAACGTAATCACCAACGAGAACGCTCAATGCTTGAGCAGTTCCACCAGAACTTCTGATTGGGCCAGCGTAATAGAGAGCTAAATACTCAGTCCCATCAGGATTCTTCTTGATTTTAACCTGAGCTATACCTTCAATCGGGGCAGAAACTATACCTTCTGTCAGAATAGCTAATGCAGTCCTAACAGCTTGCTCTGCCAGCTTTTCTTTACTGTCAAACTTCCCAAATTTACCTTCAATGATTTCATCAACAATTTTAAGAGCAACAAGCTCTTTACCATACTCTTTCGCAAGCTCCCTAATTCTTTCGGCAACACCTTTTGGACCAACCAAGCTCTCGACACGACCAGCCATGTCTGTTGCTTGAGGAATTTCAACATCTCTGACAGGATCTTTTCCCTGAGCTCTCGCTTTCTTGGCTATCTCATAAGCCTTATCAATCTCCCTTTGAAGCCATTCAAAATAAGCTTTCATTTCATCGCTGTAAAGCTCGCTCATTCACACCACCTGCTGAAATCAACAACTGTCTTTAACCTCGCAGTTTCGATATCGATTATCGGAACTTTCGCTGGAGTTGGAACAATATTAACCATCTTCTGGAACTCAGTCTGGGCTTGCCAAGTGGCCGAGTTTACCAAGAATACACCGCGGTAGATTTGGTAATCCAGGACATGGACATGACCCATCTGAACCAAATCTGGGACTTCCTCGATAACAAGCAAATCCTCCGGATCTGGTGCAATTGGGACTTTTCCACCAAATGTAGGTGCAACATGCCTAAGCTTTAGCAGTTCAATCATCGGCTCAACGGGATGGAGATGGCTCTTACCAGGAATATAGCTTACAACATCTTCAATGCCCCTTCCATGAACAATTAAGAAGTCCCTGCCGTGGAGGTTAATGACAGCAGGATTGCTTATGATTACCGCGTTCTTTAAATCATAAAGCGGTTTTGCGTATTCTCTGTAAAACTCTGGCTGAGGCAGAGCAGTTCTCGCAGCATCGTGATTTCCAGGTCCGATGAACATCGTTATATGATCTGGGACGTTTGCCAAGAGGTTTGCTAAAGCTTCATATTGGTCAAATATATCTGGAATTGAAAGCTCGTTGTACTGACCCGGATATATACCAATACCATCAACAACATCGCCAGCAATTATCATGTATTTTATTCTGCTCACAATTTCCTCCTCTTCTTTGCTATCAACATTGCCGTTAAGCCATTCAAGGAATTTCATAAATGCCTTTTCACAGAATTTTGTACTTCCAACGTGGATGTCACTAATCAAAATAGCATAGACTTTTTCCTCAAGAGGGGGTTTTTCTCGCTTGTAGAGGGGAACATCAGGCAAATAAAGCTTGTTTGCAAATAAAATCCCGCGCTTTGAGTAATACCCTCTAAAAGCAACAACGCTGTCCGGGAGAACTTCAAATGCCTTTTTGTAATCTTCACTATCTTTCCCCAAGAAAACTTTGACAATGCCAGTCATGTCCTCCACTTCAAAAATAAAGCCCTTTTTAGTCTCTCTCTTTGAGTTGACGAGGCCAATAATTGTAACTTCTCCATCTGGATTCACATAGCTAAGCTTTCCTATATCAACAACCCCACTAACTTCGGGATTCTCCCTTAAAATTCGTCTCAATTTCTTTAATCTGCTCTTAAAGTAGTTCTCATAAACTTTGACTATTATCTCCCCTTCCTTACCACTGGCGTCTTTAGCTCTTGGAGGCTTTAGCTTGACTTTCCTCACATCAAATTTGATTTCATACTCAGATTTTATCCTCTTCGCAATAAATTCAAAGCTTTCATTTGGTTCAACCCTAAAGTCCTCATAAATTGAATATGTCCTCTTTTCTTCAACTAGAATTTCTTCCTCTTCCAGTGGAACTAAGACTCCATAATCACCATAAACTGCCCTCACTCTAGCCCCGTTTTCTTCATCACCGTTACCATTATACTCTTCACCATCAGAAGCTCCAGTGGAAATGAAACTCCCCCCCTCTTCAATTGTGGGTTCTTCTTCCACCATTTCTTCAGAAATGGTTTCAGAAGCCATATTTTCAATAGGTTTTCCAGTGGAAATAAAGGTTTCTCCTCCAGAAGGTATTTTTTGAGTTTCATCCATGATTTCAGCCTGAAGAGGATTCTGAGATTTAATCTCAGCATTTTCTGAAACCTCCAATGTTGTTTCATTACTTATAGCCCTTTGGATTGAGATTTCTTCTGAGCTTTCATTGGTGCTGATTTCCATTGGAACCTCAGCCATAGATGTTATAGACTCTACCTTAGTTTCCACTGGAGCTTTCTGATGAATATATTTCGTAAAGTTTTCTAGTGGAGATACCAACCCTTTAAATTCGAGAAACTCCTTAGCAAGCTTTTCATCAATCACAAATGTATTCTTTGCCCGTGCAAATTTTACAAGCTCCGCTAGGGTAAAGTTCTTTTTGTAATGCTCTGAAAGGATGAAATAAGCGGGCGGAGTGATGAGATAGCGATTAGAAAGCAAATCCCTTATCAGCTCGCTCATCAAAACAACCTCCTCTGCTTGGCAATGTTTACAGTGAGGAGAGGCTGGAGAGAGTAGTCAAAGCGATAGATATTCTTAATTTTATATGGAGTAACATTCAGCCTTATTTCTTTTGTCCTTCCATACCTCCCCTTGCTAACAACCTTGGCATTAATAATGCCCAGCATGTCAAGCTCATTTATCAAGTCACTGACCCTTCTCTGAGTTAATGGCTCAATATCCATGTAATCACAGAGCTCTTTATACACAGCATAGACGTCACCAGTGTTGGCTGGCAATTCACCATTTTCATCAAGGAGAACGATAGCATAAAGGAGAATTTTTGAGTGCAGAGGGAGAGTCTTAATAACCTCCTCCATTGTATCTTGCTCAATCTTTTCCTGAGCCTTCCACACATGTTTTTCAGTAACTTTTGATGCCCCTTCCCTTTCGGCAATTTCACCACTTACTCTAAGCAAATCTAGGGCTCTCCTAGCATCACCATGCTCTCTAGCGGCTAAAGCAGCACAGAGTGGAACAACAGCTTCATCAAGAACATCGGGATAAAATGCCTCTTGAGCTCTCTGCATCAGAATGTCCCTCAGTTGGTTTGCATCATAAGGCGGAAATACAACTTCCTCCTCGCTGAGGCTCGAAAGAACCCTTGGATCAAGGTATTCTTTGAATTTTAAATCGTTTGAAATCCCTACGATACTCACCTTTGCATTTTTCAGCTCGGTATTTATACGGGTCAAGCTGTAAAGTACGTCATCTCCGCTTTTTTTGATTAATTTGTCAATCTCATCAAGGACTATTATAACGAACCTTTCCTTTGCATCAATAACTTCCTTAAGCTTTGCATAAACCTCATCGGTAGGCCACCCAACCAAAGGGACCTCAAAGCCGCTTTCATGCTTGAAGTGATTCACAATGTTTGCTAAGACTCTATACTGAGTATCGACGATTTCACAGTTGAGATAAATAACATCCACTGGAATGTTATATTTGCGGGAAATCTTCTTCAGCTCTTCAGTAACGAATTTTACGGTAACAGTTTTACCAGTACCAGTCTTTCCATAAACAAATACATTAGAAGGAGTTTCCCCTCTTAGAACAGGAACTAAAATATGTGCCAATGCCTCTATCTGCTCCTTTCTGTGGGGCAACTCTTTTGGGGTATAGCTGTGCCTAAGAACTTCCTTATTCTTGAAAATCTTACGTGCCTTCAAGTATTTTTCAAAAATTGAATCAAGGTAAGTCTGCTCCTTATCTTTTCTCTCCATCCTTGACCCTCCACTGGAAATATAGCCCTTGTTTATAAAGGCATTTGTTATTTGAGCCATATATTCATTGCATTCCGTTATAAATTTTACACTCATTACACCATAATGTTCCACTAAATTTCTGGAAATGTAAACATTAATATGGGTTCCACAGGAAACATAAGATGCAGAGGAAGCAATAGGATAATATCCGCTGGGGTATATATGCTTTATTGGGCAAGTTTATGTAAAAGTTTAGGAGAATGCCAATGAAAATTCAAATCCACAATCACGTTTAAAAATAAAGCAAAAAGTATCAGAAGTATCCAACATCAATGGATTTCTTTGATGCCTCTTGAGACTTCAAGATTTCATCTATGAACTTCTCAGCCTCATCTTTGGGTATTCCTACTTTTACAACTAAAAACTTAATTAGTTCTTCTCTCGTAGCCCCTTTTTCAAGTCTCTCTAATATCATCAATACGACCCGCTCAAATATAGCTTCTGCAAAATCTTCTTCCAACCCCAATGCTTTTACTAATTCATTTGTCCCAATTAACAGAGCTGTCAATGCATCATTAAACTCAGCTTTTCCAAGTGTTTTCTTGTCTAAATCCACCCTTAGGACGATCTCATCATTGATTCCGCTTAAAGTGAACTTCAATAGATTTATCCTATCATTCAGAACCAGCATTGTGTGGTAGATCTTCAACCTTTCTTCCAAAGGCAAGGCTGTTGTTTCTATTCCGAAGGGCACTATCAAGTGAACAAATCCTTCACTGAATAAGACATTTAAGACAAATGGCATCTTAGGATGCTCAGCAATGTAAAAGTGTTCACCTTGTTTTTTAACTGTCCAAGGCAAATCTACGATATCTCCAGCGTCATCACTACCTTCCCTCAACCATTGGATAACTTGTTCTTCCACTGGAAACCACCAAGGAAATTTTTCGTTCTTCACCTTAAAACACCATCGTTCCACAGGAAACATAAGGGTTGAATGAACAACAGTGAGCATTGGGTGTAGATGTTTGTAAATGGCAAAAGGGCATCACTTGTCCATTTCAAATGGAGAGAAAATGCACATCATTGTCCATAAAAACTTGTGCATTAATGGAAGTATCTGCACATTTGATTAAATATTAGTGCTTAACAATTATGAAGAAGTTTAACAGAGCATATCCCCCAGAGAGTTTCATTTCCACTGGAACCAGGCACAAACACCCAACACAATATTTATTTTTGGTGATAAACACTCCCACTTTCTATACTCGTTATGGTATATAAATTTATCTATGAACATTGTTCAAAAATTAGGCTATTTAGTAGTTCTAGAATGTAGAAGTGAATATTCCACCTTAAAAATGCATGAACGGATGATCAATTTCCTATGTAAAAACTTTTTTCGGAATTTGTTGACATTATAAGTATCCGTTACAGTCGTTGAACTTCCAAAAGTAGGTTCCAGTGGAAATGGAACTCTGGGGGGTTGTTTTAATGTTTTTATAAACGTTATTATATCCGTCTAAATAGACCTTTATTTCCACTGGAACTATCTGGTGTTCAATGCTCTAGATTATTCACTATCTAGCATTAGTGGGGTAGAATGAATGCGTGCGGGGTGACAAGCGATGCATATATGTTGAAATTTGCTTCACCATCTCAACATCAAACTAAAACTTTATAACAATCCAACAGTCAAAAACCGTATATGATACCAGCACCACTGGTCAGGCGCTTAATAAGGCTTAGGATTAAGTTGAAGCGAAATAAGGTTATAATCCTTGCAGCTGCAGTATTTCTGCTTGCGTTCCTCTTTTCCATGCTGTTCATGTACTTTGAAAAAGTCAGCTTTTTTACTGCCTTCTATTGGGCAATAATAACTATGGCAACTATAGGTTATGGGGACATCACTCCAACCACTTATGGCGGAAGGATCGTGGCAATAATTGCAGCTGTTGCAGGTATCTCAACATTCACGGCATTGGTTTCAATTCTCGCTGAGTATTTTATCGAGTCTTCTATGAGGAGGATGATGGGTATGCATAGGGTGAAGTATAAGGGGCACTACCTTATCATAGGTCAAGGTGGAAGTGTTTTAAGCTGCTTGCAAGAGCTTAAGAGAGCAATTTCAGAAGGACAGGCTGAAGACAGACCGATAGTTGTTGTCCTTCCAAGTGAGGAAGAAAAGAAGAGATTTCCTGTGGAAGACGTCGAAGTTCTCATTGGGGATCCAACAAATAAGGATACATTACAAAGAGCGAGAGTTGAAGAAGCGTCTTATGTCCTTTTAACGCTTGAAGATGACTCAAAATCTGTCTTTGTAACTTTAATGATCAAGCAGATGTCAAAAGCTAAGGTGTTTGTTGAGGCTCTAAAGCAGGAGAGTTTTTCACTGCTGAAGCAGGCTGGTGCTGATAGGGTGATACTGAGCAGAACTTTAGCTGGTCGCTTACTAGCAAGCTCAATATTTGAGCCAGAGGTCGTTGATGTGATTGACGACTTGACAACTTCCACTGGAAACTATGACGTTATGGTGATGACTTTTCCAGAGGTTGGTGGCCTTAAATTTGGCGAAGCTTGGCAAAGATTGTATAAGCAGGGATATTTCTTAATAGGATATGTCGAAGATGGCATAAAGCTTATGCCGCCTCTAGATTCTCAGCTCCCACAGAACCCCAAGGTAATAGTGATCAAGAGAGTTTCTTCACAACATTGATGAGTGGAGTTTCATTTCCACTGGAAATCTTACTGTATAGGAGTTTATCCCTTTAAAATAAACTTTACTCATCTTGTATTTTTGATTTTGGGCTATATGAAGCTCTTTTTTGGAAAAGGGAAAAATATATAACCCCTAGAATCTTACACTTACCAGCAATCATGCTTATAGGTGGTACTGATGGCGAGAAAGAAAAAGGTTGAGATGATTGAAGATGAAATAAAGGAGCTTGAGGAGTTTGAGGAGCTTTCGATTGATGTTGAAGTTGCTGAAACACCAAAGAAAACGAAGAAGGAAATCAAAACTCTCGAAGACTTGCCGGGTGTTGGTCCTGCTACAGCTGAGAAGCTTAGGGAAGCTGGTTATGATAGCTTAGAAGCAATTGCTGTTGCATCTCCAATAGAGCTCAAGGAAATTGCTGGAATAAGTGAAGGTGCTGCCTTAAAGATAATCCAAGCTGCTAGAGAGGCAGCCAACATTGGAACGTTCATAAGGGCTGATGAATACCTCCAGAGGAGGCAGAGCATAGGTAGGATTTCCACTGGAAGCAAATCCCTTGACAAGCTCCTTGGTGGAGGAATAGAGACCCAGGCAATCACTGAGGTTTTTGGTGAGTTTGGAAGCGGAAAGACTCAAATAGCCCATACTTTAGCTGTCATGGTTCAACTTCCACCCGAGGAAGGAGGCTTACATGGAAGCGTCATCTGGATTGACACTGAGAACACATTCAGACCCGAGAGAATAAGACAGATTGCTGAAAATAGGGGCTTAGATCCAGATGAAGTTCTCAAGAACATATATGTCGCAAGGGCCTACAATACAAATCACCAAATGCTCCTTGTTGAGAAAGCGGAGGAGATAATCAAGGAGAAGCTCAACACTGATAGACCAGTCAAGCTTTTAGTCGTTGACTCTTTAACAAGCCATTTCCGTTCTGAATATGTCGGCAGAGGAGCTTTAGCGGAGAGGCAACAGAAGTTAGGAAAGCATTTGGCCGATTTACACCGCTTAGCTAACCTATATGACATTGCAATATTTGTTACAAACCAGGTTCAAGCAAGGCCAGATGCATTCTTTGGCGATCCGACGAGGCCAATCGGTGGACACATCTTGGCTCACTCAGCCACACTTAGGGTATACCTCAGAAAAGGCAAAGCTGGAAAGAGAATTGCAAGGCTCATTGATTCACCGCATCTACCAGAGGGAGAAGCGACCTTTAGGATCACAGACAAAGGTATTGAAGATTGATGTCTTCTTTTCTTAATCCTTTTAAACGGCACAATTTATTCTTAGTTGATGAGCATGAAAGTGGAAGCTAAAGTTGAGCCCTCTCAAGAAGAGGTAATTGAAATTTTGGATAAAGCTCTCTCCACTGATGCTATCATCACTCTCTTTGCTTATTGTAGAGTGTTTTATGAGGGGAGAGCTAAGAGTGAGCTGGGTCCAGGAGATAGGGTCATTATAATCAAGCCAGATGGCTCTTTTTTAATCCACCAGAAGAACAAGAGAGAACCCGTTAACTGGCAACCGCCGGGGAGTGTTGTTAGCATTGTTCTTGAGGATGGAAAGATAATGCTGAGAAGCGTTAGGCGGAAGCCAAAAGAAATCCTTGAAGTTGAGCTCATTAAAACGTATCTTGTAAGTTATTTCCAAGCTGAGGATTATGAAGAGCTAGCATTGACTGGAAGTGAAGCAGAGATGGCTGATTTAATCTTTGAGAACCCCTCATTAATCGAAGAAGGATTTAAACCGCTTTTTAAGGAAAAGCCAATTAAACATGGAATAGTTGATGTGCTTGGAAGAGACAAACATGGCAATTTGGTTGTCCTTGAGCTTAAGCGTAGGAGAGCGGATTTGCATGCAGTCAGTCAGCTTAAAAGATACGTGGATGCTCTGAGAGAGGAGCATAAAAATGTTCGTGGGATTTTGGTAGCTCCCTCTCTCACGGCTGGAGCTAAAAAGCTTCTCGAAAAAGAAGGGCTGGAATTTAAAAAGCTACATCCACCAAAGCGTGAAAAGAAGAAAAAAAGCAAGCAAAAAACTCTTGATTTCCTCAGCCCATAACCATTTCGTGAGGAAGCATTTCTCTGACTCTTGCTTTGATTAAATCTCCCTCTCTTCTGATTTCGATAACTTTTCCAAGCCCTACTAAGCGAAGCTGGACTCTGCACACCATCTGCTCTCTCTCATCACTCTCCTCCCACAAAATCCTCTGCTCCATCTTCTCCATCCTTAATATCTGAGCTATTATCCCCTCAGTCCCCTTTGTTATGTCTTGCAAGGTTTCATACGTTAGAAATACTCTATCACCCTCTCTAAGGTGTTCAAGAACGAATACATTGCTTGCACTCCTAATTTCCAATGTGCGATATGGATTTCTTAATAACTGGTTAAGGGTTCGTCTTGTAATTCCCGCCAAAATTAGGACCTCCATAGGCACCACCTCACAGATAAATGCTCTCATATTGCTTCTCTGCCTTCTTTCTTGCCATTTCCATCTGTTCGTGCATCTTTCTAAGCTGTTCTTCAATCATTTCTGCTTCTTTTATGAGTGGCTCTGTGGATATTTCAATTGGTGTGAGCTTCTTAATAACTTCAATCACATTTGCTGCTGCTCTTGGATCGGGTCTGTCCCCAAAAGTCTCGCCAAGCAACACATATCCGTTAATCTTTTCTTTTGAGGCCTCCCATAAGAGCTTCCCGCTCATGCCCATTATTGAGCCATACTGAAGTATTTTAACTCCCAAATCTTCAAGCTCTTTGTTGAGCTCTTCATTTGCCCCAACGCCCCACACTTCCATCTGTTCCTTGAAAAAGCCAATTCCCATTCCACCAATAGAGATTAGCTTTTGAGCATTTGTCTCTTTTAAATAACCGATAATCTCCTTTGCAATCTCATTAACGAGAGTTGGTGGAACGTAGATGTCAGCAACGGCTATGATGATGTTATCTTTTCCATAGAATCTTAAAGGTGGATTGGGTTTTCCTTCGAGGATTAAGCTCATCGGCGGTATGAATGGACTCTCAATATAACCAATCATTTCCATGTTGAGCTCTTTTGCCAAGAAATTGGCGGCAATGTGTCCGACAAGCCCAATCCCAGGGTAACCTTCAATGAAAATAGGGTTTTCTATCTTTGGGAGAACTAACCTCACTGGCTTTTCCATTTTCTCACCTCAAAACTTAGTTTAGTTTCCAAAGGTAATTAAGTTTTTGCCGCTATCTTGTAAATGCCGAAGTTAAAGCTTAAATAACTTTAAATCGAAGATTAACAAGGTGATGTCCATGCCAAAGATTGGAATTATTGGCGGTTCTGGTGTTTATGGTGTCTTTGAGCCAAAGGAAACCCTAAAGGTTCACACACCTTATGGAAGACCATCAGCACCCGTAGAGATAGGAGAAGTTGAAGGGGTCGAAGTTGCATTCATACCAAGACACGGCAAAAACCATGAGTTTCCACCACATGAAGTGCCATATAGGGCAAACATTTGGGCTCTTCACGAGCTTGGCGTTGAGAGGGTCATAGGAATTACAGCCGTTGGTTCTCTCAGAGAAGAGTACAAACCTGGAGACATTGTAATTACCGACCAGTTTATTGACTTCACGAAGAAGAGGGAATACACATTTTACAACGGTCCAAGAGTTGCTCACATAAGCATGGCTGATCCCTTCTGTCCAGAAATGAGAAAGATATTCTATGAAACTGCCAAAGAGCTTGGCTTCTCAGTTCATGAAAAGGGAACATATGTTTGCATCGAAGGGCCTAGATTTTCAACGAGGGCTGAATCTGCAATGTTTAGACAATTTGCCCACATAATCGGAATGACTCTTGTTCCCGAAGTAGTTTTGGCGAGAGAACTTGGAATGTGCTATGTCAATATCGCAACGATTACGGACTACGATGTCTGGGCTGATAAGCCTGTTGACGCTCAAGAAGTTCTCAGAGTTATGAAGGAGAACAACTATAAAGTCCAAGAAATTCTTAAGAAGGGCATTCCAAGAATTCCTGAGGAAAGGAAGTGCGGCTGTGCTGATGTGCTCAAGACGGCTTTTGTTTGACCCTTTTCTTTTTGCAAAAACCTTATAATTCTTCACTTCTCAGACCTCTTTTAAAAAGGTGATTGAAATGAGCATTCTCATCAAGAATGGCTATGTTATCTATGGTGATGAGCTGAAAGTTATTAAGGCAGATGTTTACATTGAAGAGAATAAAATTGCCAAAATCGGGAAAAATATCAACCTTTCAGCGGATTATGTTATTGACGCAAAGGAGAAAGTAGTTTCTCCAGGGTTTGTAAACCTGCACACTCATTCTCCGATGGGTATCTTTAGGGGTTTGGCTGATGATTTGCCTCTTATGGACTGGCTTAAAAATCACATATGGCCGAAGGAGGCTAAGCTTACAAGAGAATACATCAAAGTTGGAGCTTATCTTGGTGCTCTAGAAATGATTAAAACAGGAACTACAGCGTTTTTGGATATGTACTTTTATATGGACGCTGTTGCAGAAGTGGTTCTTGAATCTGGTCTTAGGGGATATCTCAGCTATGGCATGATTGATTTGGGTGAGCCCGACAAAACGGAAAAAGAGATCAAAGTGGCTTTAGAAACAATGAAATTCATTGAAAAGCTGAACTCTGAGAGAGTTCAGTTTGTATTTGGTCCTCACGCACCTTACACCTGCTCAATAGCTCTTCTCAAGAAGGTTAGAGAGCTTGCTAATGAACACAAAAAGCTCATAACAATTCACGTAGCTGAGACAATGACTGAAATAGGTCAGATAGCTGAACGTTATGGAAAGAGCCCAGTTGTTTTGCTTGATGATATTGGATTCCTAGCTGATGACGTTATAATAGCCCATGGTGTATGGCTTGACAGTAAGGATATACACATCTTGGCGAGGCATCGTGTGAGCATTGCCCACAATCCAGCCTCAAACATGAAACTTGCGAGCGGTGTTATGCCCATTGAGAGACTTTTGAATGCTGGAGTAAACATAGGTCTCGGTACTGATGGAAGTGCAAGCAACAACAACTTGGACATGCTTGAGGAGATGAAAATCGCCGCATTGCTTCACAAAGTTCACAACCTAGATCCAACAGTTGCTGATGCAAAGACAGTCTTTAAAATGGCAACTCAGAACGGTGCAAAAGCTTTGCGCTTGGATGCTGGAGTAATAAAAGAAGGTGCTTTAGCTGATTTGGTGATTATAGACTTTAACCAGCCACACTTGAGGCCAATTAACAACGTTATAAGCCATCTCGTTTATTCTGCAAACGGCAACGATGTGGAAACAACGATAGTTGATGGGAAGATTTTGATGCTCGATAGAGAAGTTCTCACATTGGACGAGGAAAAAATTATAGGGAGAGTCGAAGATATAGTTAAGGAATGGAGGTGACTAGAATAATGTTTACTCAATTTATCAATATTATTTTTTGGGATTGTATTTCTTGCTATGTACGGGTTATTCTTCTACTATTATCACATAACTCGAAGGACTTCTCTGATATATTATTCTCTTGCATGGCTTGTATTGGGGATACACTATCTTCTAGGAGATGAATTTGTATCTCTCCTGTCTTTATTGGTTTTCTCATCACTTTTGTGGATGGGGAATCTTGAGATAATAGTAGAAAACCTCATACCACTCCGATATGAGCATGAATTGAAATATTTTTCATTGTTTCCAATTTTGCTGTACCTTTATGTATTTCCGAAACTTGGTCTTAAAACGTTCATTTTGGCTGGATTGATGATAGTTTGTGTTTCAGTATTACTCCTGATCTATGGAAACACCACTCTTAAAAAAATTGGTGCAGTACAAGCATTATTTGGTCTTTTTACACTCATATATTTGTGGCACAGTATCATATTTTATCTCCAATTCATTACTGCATTGGCGCTGGCTTACCTAAGCATCAAAACAATTTTGGACATTACTCTTGTGGAGAAAGTCTCTCTAGCCACTAACATTTCAAATGAATCTTTTGATATTAAACCTGGAGTCTTCATATCAGAAAAAATTCCAGAAATATTCATCGAGAGTGGATTGGTTTTCTCACGAAATAACTCCAGAAGAGAAGGGTGGTTTTGGATAACTAAGCTCAATGCTCCAAATGCTATATATCCTACTAATCTACCAAAGATGTTAGATATAATTGTAAAATACATGAAAAACGCAAAAGAAGAAGGAAGACATCCGATAATTGTGATTGATAACCTTGAGTACTTGATTATGGAAAATGAGTTTGAAACAGTTCTGAGGTTTTTAAGTGTATTGAGAGATTATGCTGTTTTACACTCTGCTACGGTGTTTTTAGGAATTGACTTGGACACTTTGGATACTAAAAAGCAACACTTACTTAAAAGGCTGGTGGGTGAGTAGAAATGATTATTTTCAAAATTGTCCAAGGAGACATAACAAAGTTCCCCGCTGAGGCTATTGTAAACGCTGCCAACAAATATTTGGAGCACGGCGGCGGGGTTGCTTATGCCATAGCAAAAGCTGCTGCTGGGAATGCTAGAGAGTACATAAGGATAAGCAAGGAAGCTATGAGGGAGCAGATTGGAAGGGACTGGATTGAGCACGGAGAAGTTGTTGTAACTCCAGCTTTAAGGTTGGAGCAGTATGGGATTAAATACGTCATCCACACAGTTGGTCCTTACTGCGGCGGCAGATGGGATGAGGATAAAAAAGGGAAGCTCAAGAAAGCCATTCTTGGAGCTTTGAGAAAAGCTGATGAATTAAAAGTTAGAAGCATAGCTTTTCCAGCTATAAGTGCTGGAATTTATGGTTGCCCTTTTGAGGAAGTTGTGAGAACGTTCCTTGAGACAGTTGAAGAGTTTTCAAGGGAAGCAGAGAACGTGAGGGAAGTCTATTTGGTGCTTTATTCGAGGGAGGATTATGAGAGGGCTTTGAAGGTGTTGGAAGAAAATTAAAGAGAAAAGCCCTTAACTCTCTTTTCCCAATTTTCTCATGGTGATGCTCATGAAAATTGAAGATGTCTACATTTGGGATATCAACGCTAAGTGGCTCGGCATCTCACCATTTCAGCTCATGGAAAACGCTGGTGCTGGAGTGGCAAGAGCAATAGAAGAAAAGTTTGGAAAAGAGCTTAAAGTGGCAATATTCTGTGGAACTGGAAACAACGGTGGAGATGGCTTTGTTGTTGCTAGGCATCTTAGCTTTGAGAACGATGTAACGGTGTTTTTGGTTGGTGATGAGATAAAAATAAGGAGTGAGGAAGCTAAGCACAACTGGGAGATTCTCAAGAAGCTTGACTTTGTAAAAATCAAAATCCTTAAGGACTCAAGCCAGATAAAGGGCCTCAATCTTGAAGGTTATGATGTCATTGTTGATGCCCTACTCGGCGCTGGAACTAAAGGAGAGCCGAGGGAACCTATACGCTCAGCGATTGAAAAAATCAATGAATATTCTGGAAAAGCTAAGATTGTGAGCGTTGACTTGCCAAGTGGCTATCCTTCAAAAGTTCAAGTCAAATGTGACTTTGCCGTAACTTTCCAGTGGGACAAGGAGGAGTTTGAGGGGTTTGAAAGAATTGTTGCCAAAATTGGTTATCCAAAGGAGCTTTACCACTTAGTCGGCCCGGGAGATGCAAAGTTCGCTCTGCTGAAGAAAGGGGAGCATAAAGGACAAAACGGACGGCTTTTAATAATTGGGGGAAGTGAGGATTATTTTGGTGCTCCCTACTTAGCGGCAAAAGCTGCCTCATACCTTGTAGACTTAGTTTATTTGGTGATGCCAGAATATTCAGCGAAGCGCATAACTGATCCGGACATGATTTTGAGGCCCGTTGAAGGAAAGAACTTCACAAGAGAACATCTTGAAGAAGTTTTGGCATTGACGGAAAAGGTTGATGCCGTCATCATAGGCCCAGGTATTGGACTCAAGGACGAAACCAAGGAGTTTGTTAGAGAATTTGTAAAGCGCTGTGAAAAGCCTTTAGTTATAGATGCTGACGGATTAAAAGCCATAGCTGAAGATTTAAGCGTCCTTGATAATAAAGTCTTCATTCTAACGCCGCACGCTGGTGAGTTTAAGATTCTCTTTGGAGAGAAGCCAGAAGGGGCTCTGCAAGAGAAAGCTAAGCTTGTCATGGAGAAAGCGAAAGAAATTGGTGGTGTAATTCTCTTTAAGGGGATTTACGACATTATCAGCGATGGAAAAGTCTGGAAGTACAATAAAACTGGAAACAGGGGGATGACGACTGGAGGAACTGGTGACGTTTTAGCCGGTATTGTTGGAGCGTTGCTAGCTCTTGGAAATTCTCCACTTAGAGCCGCCTCTGTTGGTGCCTTTTTGAATGGTCTAGCTGGGGACATAGTCAAAGAAGAGCTTGGTGAAAACTTCACAGCCCTAGAAGTTGCTAAAAAAGTTCCCCATGTTGTTAAGTGGGTTTTAGAGTTTTGATTTATTAAAACTCCAGCAGCTCCCTCATTTTTTTAGCTTTTTCACAGAGCTCACATGATTGGAGAAACACAAGCAAATTCAACAAGTGGAGAAGTTCAACTTCTTTTAAATCAAGGTCAGTTTTAGAGATTTTATGAAGTATTGGTTGTGAATGGTCTTCTATTTCCTTTAAGACTTCCTCTACTAATTTAACGAACTGCTCTTCATCCTTTATCTTAATCCCAGATTTTTTGAGGATTTCCATTAGCCTAGAGGCTTCTATCCTGAGATATTGTCTTCTGAATTCCTCTATGCTTTCGTCGGGTTCAACTTTGAGAAGGAACAACCTTGCAGTTCTAGCATATATTTTCTCATTTCCTTCATGTCCAATTTCCTCAACAAATCCCGCCTTTTCAAGAGCCTTAATATGCCTATACACAGTGGAGCGATCTTTTCTTAAGAAGGCACTTAATTCGGTGATGCTCATGGGGTGCATTCTGAGTAGCTCAAGGATTTTAAAGCGTGTAGGCTCTGCGAGAATTTTCATTTTATCTAGTTCAGCTATTATAAGAACTTCTCTCATTGTCACCACTAGAATTCATCTAGTTTGTCTTGTGGGGTTTCGCTCTCTTCAATTATCCTTTTTCCTGCAGCGACCATGTCGATGCTGTGCACAACGCCGCCAAACTCTTCTATAGTCCTCACAATCTCATCGTAATCTAAGTCGTCTCCCACAATTGTTATCTTTATGTTCTCCGTTTCCTTGTCAATCTCCACAAGCGTAATGTTGACTCCTTCCACACCGCGAATTTCGCTCAGTCCTAAAGCTAACTCAGTGACCATAGGCTGATGAGGCTTAAGGACATCCAGCACGAGCAGTCTGATACCTCTTGCCATTTTCTCTCCCCTTTGCCCCTCTGGGAGCTACTTTTTAAGTATTTCTCCCAGCTTCTTCAAAAGCCTTAAAGCTTCTTCATCCCTTCCCAGCTCGGCCATGCTGAGCCATTCAATTGCATGGATTATATCTTCGTTTGAGAAGTCCTTCAAAAGCTCTTCTTTCTCTTCAATCTCTTTTGAAATTTTCATCTTATACTCGTGTTCTTTTTCGAGGATTTTATCCATTGTATTTAGGAGCTCCTCATCATCAAACTTATATCCGAGAGCTTTGAATATGCCTAGCTTAGTTTTTAGTCTTGACCTTGCTAAATACCTAAGCTCTTCATCTCCGAGGTAGAGGTTTATGTAAAAAGCGTCTGCAGTCCTTCCGTAGTATTTTTCAACGAGATTTCCTTTCATCTCTGTCCTTTTAACCTCTACTAAGCCCGCCTCTTTGAGCTTTTCTATGTGGTGGTAAACGGTTTGAGGTGTTTTGCCGAGAATTTCGCTTAGCTGGGAAATTGTCATCTCTCTGTTCCTCAAAAGCTGGAGTATTTTTCTTCTCGTGTCCTCAAGCATGAGCTTAATGACCTTTGGGTCCGTAATCACTTTTACTTTCTTACTCATCTTCGATCACCTAATTTTAACGTTCTAATTTTTATTTGAACGTTCTGCAATATAACCTTTTCGGGTTTCTATATCCAACAAGCTCTCCAAAGGGCAAACAACTTTATAAATGTAAAGGTCCACAAAATTGGATGAATTATCCAAATTGTGTAATATGATGAAGCTCAAAAATGAAAAGATTCATGTCATGGTGACATAGGTTGTCTTCCATTTAACAATCGTTTCAATGGTGCTGAAGCTTTTGCCTTACCAGATGGCAGCAGCTTTCATTTCTCTCTTCTCTCGCAGTCAGCATTCCTCAAGCCGCCAATATAAGTCCATATCCTCTCTTGATAACTATTGCAATGACTCCCTCAGTTGGTTTTGGACGTCAATCTCAACGCCCCAAACACAATAGTTTTTGGGCCGAGAGAATATACCTTCATGGACTACATAAAAACTGGAGCTGTCATTAAGATTGTGTTCTTTGCAGTACTTTTCATTTTGATTCCAATGTTTTACTCTTTTGATCTTTCATTTTGACCTAAGTAAAATTTAAATTTAAAATGAAAGAAAGCAAAACGGAGGTGGAAAAATGAACTTGGACTTTTTATTTTATCCAAGGAGCGTTGCTGTTATAGGAGCATCGCACGTTCCGGGCAAAATAGGAAATGCGATAATGAGATCAATAACAAGACAATTCAATGGAAAAATCTATGCTGTCAACGTTAAAGGTGGGGAAATCGAGATCAATAGGAAAAAGTTCAAGATCTACAAGAGCATTCTTGAAGTTCCGGATGATGTTGATGTAGCAGTAATAGCTGTCCCAGCAAAGTTCGTTCCGGATGTCATAGATGAGTGTGGACAAAAGGGTGTTAAAGCTGCTGTTGTAATTTCTGCCGGTTTTAAAGAAGCTGGAAGAGCTGATTTAGAGGAAGAGCTAGTAAAAAGGGCGAGAAAGTGGGGTATCCGTGTAGTGGGTCCAAACTGTCTCGGTGTTACAAACCTTGAAAATGGCTTTGACTGTAACTTCAATCCACCGGAAAGACAGGCGAGACCAAAGTTCGGTGGTATTGCCTTTATGAGCCAGAGTGGAGCTTTTGGTGCTGCTATTTTGGATTGGGCTGCAAGACATGAGATTGGGATGAGCAAGTTCATCAGCTTGGGGAACATGGCTGATTTAGACGAGAGCGACTTTATGGGATATTTAAAGGACGATCCCAAGACAAAAGTCATAACTGCCTATCTTGAAGGTGTTAAAGACGGTAAGAAATTCTTCAACATCGCAAAGGAAACAACGAAAGTTAAGCCCGTAATAGTTTTGAAGGCTGGGAGAACTGAGGCCGGAGCAAAAGCAGCTGCTTCTCATACTGGCTCACTGGCAGGTTCTTATGCGATCTATGAGGCGGCATTTGAACAGACTGGTGTTTTGGGTGCAAAAAGCATGAGACAGCTCTTCAACTATGCAAAAGCCTTAGCCATGCAGAAGCCAGCAAGAGGGGACAGAGTTGCCATAGTAACAAACGGCGGCGGTGCCGGAGTTATGATGAGTGATGGTCTGCTTGAGAGAGGCCTTAAGCTCGCTCAGCTCAGCGATGAAACTAACGAGAAGTTTGCAAAAGCCATAGAGGAAGGAAAGCTGCCTCACCACATGAGCTACAAGAATCCAATTGATGTCATTGGAGATGCTCCGTCAAAGAGGTATGAGCTAGCTATGCGTTATGCTTTGGAAGACCCAAATGTTGATGTTCTTGTCGTCATTGCATTGTTCCAGAGTCCAGCATTGGATGAGGGTATTGTTGATGTTATGGAGAAGGTTCAGGAGTATGGAAAGCCAATAGTCTTTGTTGCTCCTGGTGGAGAATATCCAGAAAAAATGGCGCGCAGAATTGAGGAGAAGGGAGTTCCAGTGTTTGAGACTGTCGAGGATGGAGTGGATGCAGTTTATGCTCTGGTTAAATATGGAAAGTATTTGAGTGAGGTTTGAAGTTCTCTTTCTTTTTGACAGAAAACTTTAAATCCTCCTCTTACATTTTTTAATCCATGTTCGGTGGTTGCTTTTGGCTTAGCTGATGTTGAAATCAAGCCTCTTTTACTTGGGTTAGGTTATTTTGTCAAAGCTTTTGGGGGTGCTTTTGATGGCTGAATTCAAGGTTACACCATGGGATGTCGAAGGAATGGTGGATTACGACAAGCTGATAAAGGAATTCGGAACACAGCCGCTGACAGATGAACTGCTTGAGAAAACAGCCGTGCTAACAAAGAGTGAACTTCCAATTTACTTCAGGAGGAGATTCTTCTTCTCTCACAGAGACTACGACTTAGTCCTTAAAGACTACGAAGAGGGGAAGGGCTTTTTCCTTTACACTGGAAGAGGTCCGAGCGGACCTATGCATATCGGACATATCATTCCTTTCTTCGCAACGAAATGGCTCCAAGAGAAGTTTGGAGTCAATTTGTATGTTCAAATCACAGATGATGAGAAGTTCCTATTTAAGCCAAATCTAAGCTTTGAAGACACCAAGAGATGGGCATATGAAAACATTTTGGACATAATTGCAGTTGGCTTTGATCCAGATAAGACTTTCATATTCCAAGACAGCGAATTCACGAAGATTTACGAAATGGCAATCCCAATAGCAAAGAAAGTGACGTATTCAATGGCAAAAGCTGTTTTTGGCTTCACAGAGCAGAGCAAAATTGGAATGATTTTTTACCCAGCAATTCAAGCTGCTCCAACGTTCTTTGAAAAGAGGAGATGTCTAATTCCAGCTGCTATAGACCAAGACCCGTACTGGAGGATTCAGCGTGACTTTGCCGAGAGCTTGGGTTACTACAAAACTGCCGCACTCCACAGCAAGTTCGTTCCTCCTTTGACGGGATTGGAGGGTAAAATGAGCGCATCAAAGCCCGAAACAGCTGTTTATTTAACAGATGACCCAGAAGAAGCTGGCAAAAAGATCTGGAAGTTTGCCTTAACCGGCGGTCAGCCAACGCTGAAAGAGCAGAGGGAAAAAGGTGGAAATCCGGAGAAGTGCGTTGTCTTCAAATGGCTCGAGATATTCTTTGAACCAGATGATAAGGCTTTGCTTGAGAGATACCACGCATGTAAGAGCGGTGCTCTGACATGTGGAGAATGCAAGCGCTACCTCATAAAGAAAGTTCAGGAGTTCCTTAAAGAGCACCAGAAGAGAAGGGAGAAAGCTAAAGATGAGATTGAGAAGTTTAAATACACTGGAAAATTGGCTCAGGAGAAGTGGAACGAGGCAATCCCAGAGCCTCTGAGGAGGTGATTTTTCTTTATGTTTTATATCTAATTATAACGTTGAGAATTCTAAGGGGAGCAAAAACTTTTTATTTTTGTGAACTTCTTTATTATCTTGGAGAGTAACGATGAAGAAGCTTCTTTTTGTTCTCATACTTCTTGTTCTCCCCTTAGCTTCAGCTGATTATTACGTCATCTTAGATGAAGACTTGGCGTATTTAAAGCCCTATGCTCAAAACATTGCGAATTTTCACAATGGAACGCTCATTATTTCGGACTTTTCAAATCTTGATTTTCTTCAGGCTGATGATTATGTCCTTTTTGTTGTAAATTACTCAAAATTTAATGCAAACTCTGTCTATTCTCTCTACAAAACGCTTGATTTTGATGGTGATGGAGTTTATAATCCAATTATTGGTTTTTACCCTGTGAAAAATGAAAAACAGTTTAAACTGTGGGTCGATGCTCTTGTGCACTCTACCTTTAACCACAAAGCTCTGATAGTGGAAGCGGGGGCAATGAGCTATGAAGAGTACTTGAGACTGTCCAAGAATGCCACCTTAATTTGGATTTCTGGACATGGAGACCCCTATGGAGTTAATTTGCTCGGCTGGAACTTTGATTCAAACCACATGGGCAATCCGAAGGGGAAAATCTTCATCTTTGAATCCTGCAGTGTGGGACAGATATGGGAAGCTGAGAGTCCTTTGGTTCTGAATCTTTTAAATAATGGTTCTCTTGCTGTGGTTGCATCAATTGACATGGGTGGCGTCTCTTATCTGCCAGCTAAATTCTGGTTTTCCAATTACTCCATTGGAAAGCTTGCCCAGATAAGCAACGCTTACTTTGTTAAGGTTGGGGTAAAACCTAAGGTCGTCCTTTTTGGAGATCCTGCATTAAAGGTTGAGAATAAAAGTTACATAATGAAGACACCTGCAGAGGGGTTCTATGCCTATTTATTCCCAAAGGTTAACGGCTGGCTCTATACTCCGGGAAAGCCAAGCCTGCTTTTGGCATTGAAAGTTTACGGCCAAATTTTCAATCCTATGGATCTCTGGAAAAGCATAGTGACTGAAAGCGGAATGATGACTCTTCTACTTGCAGTCCTCTTTGTTCTACTCTTAAAGCATCAGAGGGATATAACGAAGCGCAGGATTTGGATTTCTCTCGTTTCATCTCTCGCCTCATTTCTCCTTCTTGGTTTTCTGACCTACCATCCTCCAATCAGAATCTCAGTATTTATTCTCGTTATATGGTTCTCAGTTGCCTTGTTCATGCAGATAAGCAGAAAGCTGGCATTTCTAGTTTTGTTTTTCGTTCCATCTGCATTCATTTCCTTAGCTCTGTTGCTTGGGTTTTCAAGCTTCACTTACTGGAAGTTTGCAGTCTTTGCGATACTACTAAGTTCAGTGCTTGTTTTTCTGATGCTTCTGCTCTTCAGTGAGGCATTGAACAGAGTTATAAATGCCGAACCCTAATGTATCACGGTGGTTCCATGATCCGCTTGCCCTTTAGAGATGGCTTTTATGAAGTTAATCCGAGCAAGATAATATGCCTCGGGAGGAATTATGCCGAACACGCAAAAGAGTTGGGTCATGAAGTTCCAAAAGAGCCTGTAATTTTCTTAAAACCTCCTTCCGCTTTGATAGGGCCGAATCAAACTATAATCTTGCCACGAAAGAGCAAAGAAGTTCACCACGAAGTTGAGCTTGCCGTTATTATAGGGAAGAGGGGGAAGAACATCCCGAGAGAAAGAGCTATGGATTATGTGCTAGGCTATACAATTCTGCTTGACATCACCGCTAGAGACTTGCAGTGGGAAGCTAAGAGAAAGGGTCTCCCTTGGACAGTTGCTAAAGGCTTTGACACCTTTGCTCCTATTGGACCAAGGATTGTTGATAAGCGCGAGCTTGATCCGAACGACCTTGAGATAGGGTTGAAGGTTAACGGAGAAGTCAGGCAGCTCTCGAGGACAAGCAAGATGATTTTTAGGATTCCGGAGATAATCGAGTACATCTCAAGCATAATGACGCTTGAAAAGGGTGACATAATTGCAACGGGAACTCCAGAAGGCGTTGGGCATCTAAGGCATGGCGACATTGTGGAGGCTTGGATTGAGGGGATCGGAGTTTTAAAGGAAAATGTGTTGGCGGAGAGATCAATACTATGCTGATTTCTTTTCTCTCAGCTTTACAGAAATCCACTGCATCTTATTTTCTTCATTTTTAACAACCAAAATGTAGTCTCCTTGTGGAATCTTGACATCGTTGAATTCAATGCTCTTCACGTGCTCCCAAGCTTTGTAATACTCGAAGTGTTCTCCTCTTTTCATTTTCTCAAAGGCTTCTTTGGTTAAAATGTAAACGCTTATCTCCCCATCAGCTTTTATGTACCCACTCAGTGTTGAGCTGCCAAGAAGGTGATACACCTTATATTCATTGAGGTTTGTTTTCCATTCGTAATTGAGGCTTCCGTAATGGGATATGACAAAATACCCCAGTGCCCCCAAGAGAAGCACCCCTGCAAATGCTACCAAAACGATTCCTCCTTTCTTCATACTATCACCGAAAAGAGTAAAGAAAATCGGCTTAAAAGTTTTATTGTATGATGTAGAGATGAACCCTTAAGCCGCCATGTCCCACTAATCGGTGATGCAGAATCTTGAATCCATTTTCCTTAAATGCTTCTTCTATGGCTTTCTTTTCTGTTGTTAGAAAAACTCCTCTCTTCTCTAAAACTTTTGACAGCTCAGAGAAGAAGTCCATGTAAAGCTTCGGGATTAGGCTTTTCTTACCTATTTTTAGACCGTAGGGTAAATTGCTTATGGCAAAATTAACGCTGTCAACGTATTGAGTCAGCTTTGTGGCATCTCCTTGAATGAACTCAATCTTATCCAAAACCCCAGCTGCTAAAGCATTCATTCTGGCTCCCCTTAAGTGCTTCTTGTACTTCTCAATTCCTATTATTCTCCCTTCGTAGTCCCTCAAAGCCAGCTCGATTAATATAGTCCCGCTTCCGCACATTGGGTCAATAACGGAGCCACCATCTAACTCAGCAAGCTCAATCATTGCATTTGCTATTGAAGCTTTCAGATGAGCTGGATGGTCATAGACACGCCAAGACCTCTTGTGCAAAGAAGAATCTCCAGTTGTGTCAATTCCTAAGAAGAATGCATCATCAACGAGTTCAGCTCTAAAAATCACGCTTGGATGGTCCAAATTCACTTTAGGCTTTCCATATCTGCTGAGTCTGTCATAAATTGCACTCCCAACTGTTTTTGCAATATCAACGCTTGTAAACTCATGCTCTCCTTTTCTGAAAGGTCTCACAGCAAAGCTTTCTGTTATTTTCACATAGTTTTCAATTGGAAGAGAATACACGAAATTGTAAATCTCTCTGAGGGCTTTCTCTGGTTCTTGGCTTTCAATTCCTTTAAATTTTAACGATGCTATCTCAACTATTACACGATGCAAAAGTCGGGAATTCTCGTTGAGGAAAGTTGCTGGATTAAATTCTCTCTTTTTGCCTTTCTCATCGGTGTAAAAACTCTCCTCAACTTCTGCAATTAAACGGCCTTCAACTCCAAAGGGCTTTTCCTCGACACTAACTTTGATTCCTTTGCCCTCAAATAATTTTTCAACTTCTTTTTTGGCTAAATCTTCAATTCCCTGTGAAGTGGTCAATAAGAGCCTCATCTTAATCACTCCAAAATTGCTATAACTCCCTTCCACTTCTTTCCAAAGCATTCACTCGCTATGACTTTCTTTCCAGTTAGCTTTTCCAAAAGCTTAATCCCACCATCGCACTTCTTAAACCCTGTTGCTATACCCACAGTAAAGCCTTCAATTTCCTTAATCCCAACTCTTTTCACATTGCTTGGTTCAATCTTCTCTCTAAACTTCCAGAGTATTCTCCTTGGGTCTAGCAAAAGTTCTCGTTCAATATCGTCAAGGATATCACTGTATGCCCACTGGAATTCTTCTTCTCTCTTTTCTTCCTTCCCAAAAAGAGTAAACTTTCCAGTCTGCCATTCTCTGAGGAAATACCTTGCTACTTCCTCAATGTCAACCTCTCCTCCCTTTCTAAGTAAACCTTTCTTTCTGCCAATTGCCTCTAAAATCTGCTCTTCACTTTCAAACTCTTGGATATCGTATTTCTCAGTCAAAGCTTCTTTTCTAGTCTCAAGAATACGTTTAATAAGCTTTAACGCTGGCTTTACTGGATCTTCAATCTTGTCCGCTGGAAAGCCTCCTCTAATGACTAGCTCATCAAAATCATCTATTGGAACGACTCCTGGCGAATCTATGAGCCAAATTTTCTTGCTTAGCCTTATAAGCTGTTTTCCTTTGGTATATCCTGGAATTGGGGCAACACCAACGGCATGTTTACCCTTGAGAACATTAATTATTGTGCTCTTTCCGACATTTGGATAGCCAACTAATGCAACTTTAACTTTTTCTTTTCCTTCATCAAACAGCTCTTTTGCTATCTTTTTGATTTCTCTTCTTAGGATTCCTGTTCCCTTTCTCTCTCTTGCACTGATAAAAACCATTGGAACATCACTCTTTTTCTTATACTCCTCAGCCCACTCTTTAGGAACTAAATCTGCTTTGTTCATAGCTATGAGCAGTTTTTTCCCGCTTTCCTTAACTAGCCTCTCAACCTTTAGATTTCTCGTTCCAATTGGATCTCTTGCATCAACTACTTCAACTACAATATCAGCCTCATCTATTACTTCTCTCACTACTCTCCATGCCTTTTTCTGCTTCATCTCGCACCACCGTTATCTCAAATATCACAGTCCCTCCATCTGTGTAAGGCGGCCCGGGATCAAGACACTGCACATAGGCTTTATCTCCTTTTCCCAGGCCAATCTCACTCGGCTTGACTCCTTTTCTGAGTGCTACTATATAAGGGATTAGTGAAGCAAATGCATGAGTGCATATTGCATCTGTTTCTTCTAACTTCACTTGTGGCCCTTCAATAACTATTTTGTCTCCAACTTTAAACACTGGGCACTTTCCTTTAATTTTTATAGCTCTTATGACCAGTTCCTCCATATCCACCACCGAAATGTAAATAAGGCTTGAGGTTCAAAAAATTAATTCAGAATTAATAAATCATTTTAATTTTAACGATAACTCTCATGGTGGTGCTTAAAGTGTCAGAAGATATTGAAGCAAAAATTAGAAGGTTGAGAGAATTAGGAAAAGCAACTATTGAGCAAGAACAACCCGCTAAACCTGTTAAGCCTCCTGTAACAAGACCTCCTAGGAGAGTTTCTAAAATTGGAAGTCTGAGAGAAAGGGAAAGAAAAAGGAGAATAATGATTGGAGCCGCAATTGTAATTATAATTCTCTTGGCAATTTCAGTTGCTGTTTATACTTATTATCAAAACAGGGCTGTTAGAGAGCTTGAACAGGCAAAGCAGCAGAAAATTGCGGAGGTTAATAGATACTTCACAGGGGAACTTGCTAATGATACTGCCAAATTTGAACTGATTAAAGAAATTCAAGCTGCTAGGAGCATAGAAGAACTTAACAAAATTGATGTGAAGAAAGTCTATGAAGAGCGTTTGGCTGAACTGCAGAGGAAAAAGGAAGAAGAAGCTAGGAAAAAGGCCATTGAGGAACTTAATAAAGCTAAGGCTCAACAAATATCAGTAATTGAACAGGCATTTGAACCCTTGTTGGCCCAGCCTCTTCCGGAAGATTTGAAAAATGAAGCAATTCAGAAGCTAAATCAGCTCAAGCAAGAAGTTGAGAGTGCTCAAAGTAAAGACCAAGTACTTGCGGTTGATCCCGTTCCCTATCTATTGGACTTATGGAAAAAGTATTACTACTACTTAATTGATTCTATTCCGACTCAAAAGGTTATTCTAAAGAGGGGAGAAGAAAAGAGGATATATACAAAAGTTGAGGCCAAATACGTTGTTAGTAAAATAACGAACCTCAATGAGATTCTCCAATATACCGTTGAAAAAGCGGAAATGGTTCAGATTGCCCTCGTGCTGACTAGAGACAGCATAAACGGTGCATTCCTATCACCTGGGGACAAGATCAAAATCTATGCTAGAAACGGAACAAAAGGCAAATACATCAAAATTGCAGATGAGGGATATGTTGATTTAATACTCCTCCCAACAACTGCGGGTCAGATATCCTTGAGTGAATCCCAAAGCGAGGGAAGCACTGTTTCAACATCATCAACTACATCCTATTCAGAATCCCACTCAACAAGCTATACTCCGGGAGACACCACGATAACAACCGCTCAAGATGCAACTGATCAGTACTCCACAGCTCAGTCAAGTAGCGACAGCTCAAGTGCTTATTACAACTATAACGTCAACTTAGCTGAAGTCTTGAAAGCGATTGCAGCTGGAAAAATCCAGGCTCCAGATGATGTTAAAGAACAACTCTCTAAGTATGGGTGGAAGATCCTCGATCTTGAAAAAGACTCAGGGATGCTCGTTCTTGATCCAACGGCGAAGTTCCTTGTAATAATTGAAGTTCCGGCTGAATTCGTCACAGACATCTTAAATTACAAAGACATGATATACATTGCAAGGATCACGGGGTGAGTGATAATGAAAAAACATCTACTTTCCTTTTTACTTGTCTTTTTGTTATTTGAGACATTTTTGAATGCTTATGTGGTTAGTGAAGAGTACCCTCTTCCGGGTGGGGACTACAACAATATCGGTGTTAAAGCTGTCCTATATATTGACTTGAACATAACGTTAGTTAATACTGCTCCATTTCCAAAATTTGTGATTGTTAATCCCTATTACAACTACATAATTTACAGAGAGAATGGTGAAGTTTTAAGTGAGATTGGGAACGTATCATACATAACGCCCAGCTTAAACACTCTCAACTACTTCCCAGGTTTCTGGATCAACCCATATGAGACATTAAAGGTCGAAATTAGAATGAAAAATGTAACTCTTATTCCCTTAAAGGACTATTCAATTAATTTTCCGCATGGGCGTAGCGTTAGTTATGAAGGCGATAACATAACTTATGTGTTAAATAGAACAGAGGATACGTTCAACTTCTTTTACGGAACAGTCTACCCTCAGCTTCTCATGACCCCCAAATATTACTTTAACATTCAAACGTCATTTTTTGGAAGAGACGGTAACGTTAAAGTGCTGAAATATGAAGGTGAGGTAACTTTAGTTCTTGAGAATGTTCCAGACAAGCATGGACTGTTTAAGACTCTATTTGCTGTTGGCCTGCCTGCTGTCTTTGAAGATGCAGACATCTATGGATTTACACCAAAATACACAATGAAATATAGTGAATATGTTTCTGAGTTCTTGCCAGGCTTCTTAAATGTGAAACAGGAAGCCAAAACACGGAATATCCCTGAAAGGAAGTTCAATTTATACTCTCTTTCAAGCAATCTTTTAAGTGGGAAGAAAATTAGAAATACGGAACCTCCAAAAACTAAATTAGATAGCTTTGATTATCCAGTATGGATTGTGTGGCTTGGCAGTACACCTCTTGAAATAAAATACTATGTGTCTTGGAACAACTTGGAAAAGGTGAGTACAGTTGGAAGACAAAAAGAAGAAGCGTTCAGGTTTATCTTGGATAGAAGAAATCCTAAGTAAAGATGCCGCTCCCTTAGATAATATTTTTGGGGAAAAGGAGAGGGAGGAAAAATACAAGCCTCCTGAAACAAGATTTCCCTTTAGTGGTGGGGGTGGATTAGAGGATATTCTCGGCAAAAAGCCACCAAAAGAGGAAAAAACAAAAACTCCTCTCCCCTTCCTTAGGGAGGACAAAGGTAGTGTCAAGTTAGAAGATATATTAGGGGGCCCAGGAGAAAAACCAACGCCTTCCATTCCACTGAAGGCGGAGAAAACAGAAGCTCCCCTCACTCTCCAGGACATTTTGGGCTCTGCTCAGAGAAAATCTCCAATCCCAACGTATGTTGGAGAGGTTAAGGTTCTCGATGCTTATGGAAATGTTCGTATTCTTAAAGTTAAGGGTGAGCCTGTCCCAATATATGAAATCAGACTTCCTGAACTCAGCAAAGAAGAAGAAAGGCTCCTCAAGATGGTAAGAGATAGGGCAGTTGTTGAGATCCAGATCGACCCGGAGAGCATACCCAACATAGAAGAGAGGCGCAGGATCTTTCTTAAAGCTGTGAGAAATATGGTTAGAGAGATGGCACCCGACTTGTCTGAGGGAAGAATTGAAATTCTCGCTGAGCTTGTTGTCCAAAACATGATAGGATATGGTAAGCTTGATCCTCTAGTGAGAGATGATAATCTTGAGGAGATAATGGTTATTGGAACTAACAAGCCAGTTTATGTGTGGCATAGAAGATTCAACATGTGTAAAACAAACATTGTATTTAAAGATGATAGAGAGATTTTAAACATAATTGAACGTATTGCGAGAGAAGTGGGAAGGAGAATTGATCAACAAAGCCCGCTTTTAGATGCTCGTTTGCCTGATGGAAGCAGAGTAAATGCTACTATCCCACCAATCAGCTTAGATGGTCCAACAATTACAATTAGAAAGTTCAAGAAGGATCCTCTCACTATAATTGATCTCATAAAGTACGGTACACTCAATACTGATGTTGCAGCTTTACTGTGGATATTTGTTGATGGTCTTGGAGTTAAGCCTGCAAACATCCTCGTTGCTGGTGGTACTGGTTCGGGTAAAACCACAACGTTGAATTCTCTTGCAATGTTTATTCCACCAAGTGAGAGAGTTATCAGCATTGAGGATACAGCTGAGCTTCAGTTGCCAATCGAGCATTGGGTTAGATTGGAAACAAGACCGCCGAATGTTGAAGGAAAAGGAGAAATTACAATGGATGATCTTGTTAAGAACACTTTGAGAATGCGTCCAGATAGAATCATCGTCGGTGAGGTTAGAGGGCCTGAGGCAAGGACAATGTTTACTGCTATGAATACGGGACACGATGGGTGTATGGGAACAATACACTCCAACTCGGCAAGAGAAACGATTGTCAGACTTGAGAGTCCTCCAATGAATGTTCCAAGGATTATGATCCCAGCATTGGACATAATCATTATGCAGATCAGGTTCCACAGTAGAAAAAAGGGAACAATAAGGAGAATAACTGAAATTGCTGAAGTCTCTGGAATGGAAGGTGAAAGCATCCAGCTCAATAAGTTGTATAAGTATGATCCTGCTAAAGATGAATTGATCGACACAGGAGTCCCGAGTAGGTTTATGAATATTTTGGCTCAGCACACTGGATTGAGCCTTCTTGAGCTAGAAGCTGAAAAGGAGAAGAGGAAGATCATTCTGGAATGGATGATAGAGAAAGGAATACGAAGCATTGAAGAAGTTGGACACTACATTAGACAGTTTTACATAGATTCAGAGGAGCTCCTTAAGAGAATTGAGAGAGAAAGCACATCCACTGAACTTGCCAAGAAAGTTAAGAGCTTTATTTAGGTGATGCCTGTTGGGAATTGGTCAAAAAATAGCTGAAATCTTTGAGAAAATTGGTGAAAAAACAATTGAAATGAGTGAAAAGCCTATTCGGCGGATTCCTCAAGGAAAAAGCATTCAAGAAAGGCTTCAGCTACTCAAGAAAATGCAAGAGGAAGTTGAAAAAGAAAGAAAAGAAGAGAGAGAAAGAGAGATTGAGGAACTTGTAGAATGGAGAGAGAAAGAACTTCAAAAGCCGTTTTCTGAAAGATTTGCTGATGCCGTCCTTAAATATTTCAGAGGTCCAGTAGAATCACTCACTAAGTTAATTAAGGGTCTTGAGTATGATCTCTATAGGGCAAACATTCGTATGAGTAAAGATAAGTATGTTGCCCTTATGCTTGGAGTTTCGATTATTATGAGTATTTTCTCATTTGCAATTGGGCTCCTCTTAATGTTTTCTATAGATCTCTCTGTACTGCTGGGACTTCTTGGGTTCATTGGAGGCTTTCTTTACATGAGAAACTATCCGAGGATTGTGTGGAGAAACAGGGTTGCTGAAGTTGAAAGAGCAATGCCATATGTTCTGAGACATTTAGCTTCCCTGTTAAGTGCTGGTGTTGGTATTGCAGAGGCAATATTATCTGTTGCAAAGTCAGACTATGGTGCAATTTCGGAAGAGTTTGATCTTATAGTCAGGGACATGCGTGGTGGGGCATCTTTTGAAGAGGCGTTAACGAAATTTGAGGAGAAAATGGCATCAGAAAATATAAGCAGGGTAGTAAAGCAGATTTTGAGAGCTGTAAAATTCGGAGGTAACTTGTCTGGAATACTCTACAAGCTTGCTGAGGACTTTTCATTTGAATATAGAATGAAGCTTATAGAGTATGTTCAGAAAATCAATGGATTGGCATTCGTTTACATGTTCATAAGCGTTGTCATGCCTACAATGCTGATAGTCGCAATACTTGCAGCATCGATAATGGCTAAAACCCTTGTCATTCCAGTTCAGGGGTTGGCAGTGATACTGCTTTTTGGCTTTCCAGCAATGGCTTTTCTAATGGTTGTGATGATGAAACGCAGTGAGCCGAGGTGATTAATATGTCCTCTAGAGTTACTTCTCGACTTGTTGGAATTATAGAAAGAATCCTTCCGAAGAAGATATTAAAAAGATATGACTTGTTCCTCTACTCCGCAGGAATAAGCTTCAAAGCAAGCGAGTATCTGTTGATATCTTTTCTTGTCGCAGTAATTGTTGGAACCAGCTTATTTATATTCAAAACTCTCTATGGCATTCTTGGATTCATAGGAGCACTAATCGGGGCAGTCTTTGGGTACCCATATTGGAGAATTGTTAAAAGAATTGAAAACATGGAACAGATGATTCCCGATGCTTTCTTCTACTTGGCCAGCTCTCTTAGGGCTGGTATATCGTTTTCAGAGGCTCTAGAAGAACTTACTACAGCGAAGTTTGGAGCATTGACTGAAGAGTTCAAAAAAACTGTCGCCGAAATCAAAAAAGGCAGACCCACAGTGGAGGCATTAAAAGCATTTGCCTTAAGGAACAAAAAATCCCCGGTGATATATAGATCAATGATGATTATAATTGAAGCACTTGAAAGAGGAGCTCCAATGGCTGATGTCCTCGTTTCAGTTGGCAATGATGTTCGTGAAATTTTGAGAATTAAAAAGGAGAGGAAAGCTTCGACTGGAATGCAAACAATGTTTTTCATAATTGCGAGTGGCTTTGTGGGTCCTCTAATTCTTGGGGTTGTATCTCAAGTAATCGCTGGATTGAGTGGTGTTGAGGGAACAGTAATTCTGCCAATTCCAGCGATAAAAAGCATACTTCTAGTATTTGTTGCTCTCCAAGCAATAGTTTCGGGAATGGGAATTGGGGTAATAAGAGAAGGAAAGTTCTCTGGAGGCTTAAAATACAGTGTAATGCTGGCAATTATGGGGGTTATAGTGTTCAATTTAGCTGGTTCTATAAGTCTGGGTATTTGAAGGTTTCTAAGCTTCTTGTTTTTCTGCCTTTTGTATGTCCACTATTTCCACTTCAAATATCAATGTTTTTCCGGCTAATGGGTGATTGAAATCTAAAGTAACCTCTTCTTCCCCGACTTTTGTAATCTTTGCTATTCCACTGTCTGTCATAATATACATGTCTTGAACTGGCTCTATTCTAGCGTTTTCGAAATCTGAACGAGGAACATTGATAATGAGTTCTTCTTTGGGCATTCCATATCCAAGCTCTGGGGGGATAGTTATGGTTTTCTTCTCCCCGACTTCCATTCCAATTAAGGCCTCATCCAGTCCGGGAATTAGCTCGCCAACTCCAACATTAGCGCCTATAGGTCCATATTTGCGATCTTCAACGTAAATACCAGCTTTTTTAGCGATATCCTCATAACTTGTATCGAAAACTTCTCCATCCTCAAATTTCCCAATGTAGTTAAAAACTACAAAATCCCCTTTTTCAACTTTCATTTTCTTCACCAAACTTTGTTGATAATCCCCATAGTAATCATACCTTTATAACGTTTTTGGTTAATATTATACAAGTTTGGGAAAAGTATATATACAATGCCAGCATTACTAAGATTGGAGGTCATATCATGGGATATTTTGCTGAAATGCTTAAAAGAGAGTTTGAGGAACTTGATGTTAAGGATATCTACACAACTAAGCTCGGAAGTAGGGATATAGAGATTCTGGAAGTTAGTGCTTGTGACACTAAGTTTCTTGCCATGTTTCAAAGTGAGGAGAAAAAGCATGGACTTTATCTTTGGTCACTAATAATAACAAGTGCAAACAATACCAGGACCATTCGAGGCATTGATAGACTTGAAACTCTAAAAATGAGGATTAAAGAAAACGTAAGGGCAATAGTGGAAGGAATGAAAGAGGATTAATCCTCCGGAAGCAGATAATAGAGATAGTGCGGTCTGTTGGTGAATTCATCTATAAAGACTACGACGCCATTCTTTGGCGGCTTTAAATAGTGAATCTCACCCTTTTTTGTCGTTACAGCAGCAAATGCATCGCTTTTTCTCACTCTATTGCCCACTCTAGCAATTAAAGTTGATACATAGCCTTCAACAGGCAGAATCATCAATTCATCGCCCTTATATAATCTAATTTCTGTTCTTCTATCAGGTAAAACAATTATGGCATCGCAGAGCATCTTATGTTCATATTTATCAACATAGAAGTGGAATCTATCATAAATCTCCTTCTTCAGAATTTTTGCCTTTTCTTTATCTATAAACTCTGGAATTTTCTCTCCCTTTTTAAGCCTAACTTCAATGTTTCCTTGAATAATTATGCAGTCAACTTTAGCTTTCCCTTCGTCATCAAAGCACTCCTCATAGGAAGATTCCACATATAACTTTGGTATCCTTTCCATACATTAATCACCTAACTTTTTCAACAATGTAAAACTTTTTAAGTTTATCCATCATAACTATTTTTTGGTCAAAATGAAACGAAAAGGCCTAGCATTGTTCTCAGTGCTGTTTCTCTTGATGGCGCTGATAATGAGCGGCCAAGCCAAAATAGAGGAGATTCCAAAAGGTTCACAAAATTATTATTGGATTGGTCTGTTTTTTGGAATTATCGTGATAGCTGCAGGCTTTATTATCCTTCAGATACTTTTGAGTTGGCAAGATTTGCCTACAAAGGGCAGAGCTGAGAACATTAATTGGCAAATAATAGTTGCAATTTTTGCTGGAACGTTGATACTTTCTTTACCCTTGCTTTATGTGGTTTCTAAAACTCAGTTCCCTCCGATGACAGCAAATAACACCACCGTGCAAGGGGTGTATGTTGTTAACGGAAGCTATCATGTAACGTATTACGAAAAATACTTTAGAAATCCAGTTTTTCTCGGAAATCCTAACACAAAAATTATTCTCTATGGATTTTTCGGCATAATATCGGTAGCTTTGATATATCTTTCGATAGCATTCTACAGAGACCTAAGTACCAAAAGAAGGATAAAGAAGCTTAAGGAGGAAGTTCAAGAGTTTGATAGAAGGCTTAAGGAAGAAGGAATTTCATTTATCGGAGATCCGAAGGATATTGTCATTAAGCTGTACAAAAACGCTGTGTTATGGCTTGAAATTTTGGGGATTCCCTACAGGGAAAGCTGGACTCACTGGGAGCATGCAGAGAGAGTAAAATATAAGCATGATGCATATGTTGAACTTGCACGGCTTTTTGAAAAAGCCAAGTATGCTCCAGAAAAAGTGACAATGGGAGATGCTAAAAGAGCTTATGAGCTTTACCTAACAATTAAGGGTGAGGAGCATGAGAGTTAGTAAGGCATTATTTCTTGCAGCCCCATTTGCTCTAATGGCGTTTTTGGCTGGCTCTTATTTGATAAGATGGTTGGGTGTTATGATAGCGGGAGTTATTCTAATTGTGGTTCTCTTTGGTTTGGAAATTCAAAGTGAATACGTCCCGAGAAGAAAGCGAAACTTGATTTCCGGAAAGAGTGAGCTTGAGAGATTGACCTCTGTTGTGAAGAGAGCTAGAAAAGGGAAGATGGCGAGAGAAATTATTGCCGAGGAAATTAGGGAAATTTACGCTCTTCTCTCTGATGAATACACACATTTTGACCTTAAATCAAATCTTAATGAGGCGTTGAGGCTTCTTTACTCTGAAGGAGACTTTTATGAAAATCTGAAAAAAGCTCTAGAAATCGTGGAGGCGGATTTGAATGAAGATAGAAGAGGTGCATGAAAAGGGGAAGAGGATATTAAATGAAGTTGGAAAAGCGATAGTTGGCAAAGAGGAAGTTCTTAAGCTCATATTAACAACAATCCTTGCAGATGGGCATATTTTGATTGAAGACTTGCCAGGATTGGCAAAAACACTCATGGCAAAGAGCTTTGCAACAGCCTTGGGGGTTAAGTTCAGAAGAGTTCAGTTTACACCTGATTTATTGCCCTCAGACATTTTGGGTGTAAGCGTCTTCAACCAGAAAACATTGGAATTTGAATTCAGGAAGGGCCCAATTTTCACGAATATACTTTTAGCTGATGAGATTAACAGAGCTCCGCCAAAGACTCAATCCGCACTATTGGAGGCAATGCAGGAGAGGCAAGTGACGATTGAAGGTAAAACGTACTATCTGGAGAGGCCTTTTGTTGTTATTGCAACCCAAAACCCAATAGAGCAGGAGGGAACTTATCCTTTACCAGAGGCTCAGCTCGACCGTTTCCTTGTCAGACTTAGGGTCGGCTATCCAACAAAGCAAGAAGAAATTGAGATCCTCAAGAGGAGAATTGAGAGAAAAAAGGAGGAAGTTGACATAAATCCAATAGTTACTCCAGAGGAGGTCGTTAAGATGCAGAGAGCTGTTGAAGATGTTTATGTTAGCGATGCGATTTTGGAATACATAACTGACATCGTCAAGGCTACGAGGGAAAACAAGAGGGAGATTGAGATTGGAGCTTCTCCGAGGGGAAGCTTGGCTTTGCTTAAGCTGTCAAGAGCTTACGCTGCTTTGGAAGGAAGGGACTACGTGATTCCAGACGATGTTAAGAAAGTTGCGGTTCCTGCTCTAAGCCATCGTTTGATACTAAAGAGAGAGCTCTGGTATACGAGAGTCAGCCAAGAGAGTGTCATGGAGAGGATTTTGGAGAAAGTTCCCGTTCCGAAGTTTGAGTAAAGGGGATTCCTATGGAAAAGAAGTTCCAGCCTACAGGAAAGGCAGAGCAGCTGTTGCTTGCATTGTGGCTCTCAGTTATGGCAGCTTTCTTCATGCTACGCTGGGATATGATTTACCTTACGTTACCAATCCTCTGGCTGTTCTTCATTGCAATAACCTTCTTTAAGCCGAGGCTTGATGTGGAAATTCAGAGAATCCTTCCCCATGATCGAATTCTTGAGGGGGCTGAAGTAAAGATAAAGCTGAAAATTAAGGCAAATGAGAGAATACCGAGCTTGAAAATTGTAGATGATTTGCCTAGAGGCCTTGAGCTTGTCGAGGGTAGAAACGAGTTTTTGCTGTCCTTTACAAGAGGCGAAGAAAAGGAAGTTTCTTATAAAGTCAAAGTCAAACGCGGCATTCATGAGTTTAATTTCATTAAGCTCAGCTATCAAGACCCATTTGGCTTTTTCAAGATAGAGAAAACAATTGATTTGTATGATGAGCTTATCGGGGTTCCCACAATTGAAGACGTTGTAACACCTTATTCAACTAAGGGCACAAAGGTTACAGTTGGACCTCTGCCTTCTCCGAGAGTAGGTGAGGGAGTTGAGTTTCACGCGATTAGAGAATATCAGCCCGGTGATCCATTAAAGATAATCAACTGGAAAGCGACTGCAAAGACTGGAAAAATAATGAGCAACGAGTATGAAAGCGAGAAAAAAGTTGATGTAATCTTAATTGTTGATGCAACATATAAAGGCGAGAGCGTCTTTGATAATCTAATAAGAGCTGCAGCATCATTTATGCTGGACTGCCTCAACAACGGAACGAGCTTTGGGCTTTTGCTAGCTGAAGATGTTCCCTTATGGATTAGGGTAGATTACGGAAAGAGGCACTTCTTCAAGTGCATCGATTTCTTAAGCATAGCAAAGCCAGATAAGAACAACATGATAGCTTATCAAGTTGAGCATTTGGTTAGGAGCAGGTTTCCAGCGAGAGCGCAGATACTTTACTTCTCGCCACTTATAACTGAAGAAGGAAGGGAAGCTTTGAGGGTTTTATACCGCTATGGTTACAAGGTTGTGGTCATAAGTCCAAATCCTTACTCGGTAGTTAAACCCAAGAGCGAGGAGGAAGCTTTAGCTTTAAAGATACTTCAGCTCAAGAGAAAGGCCCATTTAAGGAAGCTCGCTGCATATGGGATAATAATAGATTGGGACGTTAATAAACCTCTTAAAACAGCGATAGCGGAGGTAGTTAAGATATGAAAAAGCCGAGGATGAGATTTTCGCCGATACCTTTAATCATTTTGGCATTCCTCTTGCTCAGCTATCCCAAGCTTCTGCCCGTTTTAGTTTTGGCTTTACCGGCATTTTTGTCTTACTTCCTTGGAGTGCTCTTTTTAGTGGCTTTCATAATTTTGCTCCTTTACTATGAAATTGGGGGAATGTTTGGTGTTCTTTTAGTTGCTCTAGCTCTGCTCTTTGTGGAATCTGCGTATTTGGATAGAGAAAAAGCTCCGAAAGAGCATTATTTAATTTTGACGGTTTCAGTCCTCCTAGCCCTGCCGACTTATTTGTTCGTCAGAACTCTGGCAGTAGCAATGCCCCGTTTTGAAGTTACGGCGATAGCGATGCTGATACTCCTTACCCTCTATGCATTTTCGAAAGTTGTGACTGATTAGATGCTCCAACTTCCTTTTTTCTTCAGAACTTCCCTTGCTCTAAAGAGACCTTGAGCAACGCATTCTTTCAATGACTCTCCCTTTACATAATACGCTAAAAATCCGCCAGCAAAGGCATCTCCTGCCCCTGTCGGATCAACGATCTTGTCTATGGGTAATGCCTCGAATTCTGCAAACTTCTCTCCATCATAGACGAGGACTCCCCTTTCTCCTCTTGTTATCACAACGATTTTAGCTCCCCATTCATGAAGAACTTCTGCTGCTTCTTTGATGTTGTCTGTTTTTGTTATCACTTTCGCTTCTCTTTCGTTTGGGAAAATTACTTCAACTCCAGCCACTATCTTTTTTAAAAGATCAGTTTTCCTTTCGTAGTCCTCCATATAAGTTGGGTTGAAGTCGAGGCTTATTCTTTTGCCTTTTAGGCGTTTAACTAATTTTAGCTGCTCTTCTGGTGGGATTGGTGCTATATGGAAAACCTCGGCACTCATGTATTCCTCCGGAATTTCAATTTCACCCATCCTTTGAGCAACGCCCATATCAACGGGAGCGTCAACACTTCCATCCTCGTGATATATCATGTAGATGTGAATTGTCCTTCCTTCGAGGATGTGAACTCCTCTAATATCCAAGATTTCGCTCAGCTTTTTTAACCACTCTTCTGGAAAATCCCTGCCGACCTTAGTAACCAATCCAACTTTTGCACCGCTTAGGGCTGCTGAGGTTGCAACGGCAGCGGCAGCTCCTCCCGGCTGCAGAATCTCTTCTCTTTTGGGGAACCTGATATGGTCTATTGAAACATGGCCAATGACTACCAAATCTAACTCCATATCGCCCTCCCCTAACTTGACAAATTGCTTTATTTATCTTTTGGCTGTTGAGTAATCCTTTTCTACTCCTCTTATTTCGTTTAGATGAATATCGAAAAGGTTTAAAAGGTTGAAAAGAATCTTAAAATAAAGCTTAATGGGTGATTAAAATGGAAGAAGTCTTCCAAAACGAGATTATAAAACAAATTTTGCTGAAATACAGGACGATATGGGCAATTGGACACGCTCAAAGTGTTCTCGGTTGGGATATGGAGGTAAACATGCCAAAAGAGGGTATAACTGAGAGGAGCGTTGCTCAAGGAGAACTTTCAGTGTTAAGTCAGAAGCTCATTTTAGAGCCAAAATTTGTTGAACTCGTTGAGAAAGCAGAAGGAGAAGACCTTAACGATTATGAAAGAGGTGTTATGAGGGTTCTTAAGCGCTCAATTAAGATAGCAAAGGCATTCCCTCCAGAATTTGTCAGAGAGATGAGTGAGGTTAGGAGCAAAGCAACGATAGCATGGGCAGAAGCAAAGCAAAAGAACGATTTCAAACTCTTTGAGCCTTATCTTGACAAAATCATAGAACTTTCAAGGAAAGCCGCTGACTACCTTGGCTATGATGAGTATCCATACGATGCTTTACTCGACCTCTACGAAGAAGGATTGAGGACCAGGGACTTAGACCCAATATTTGGGAAACTCGAAAAAGAACTCAAGCCTATTCTTGATAGAATTCTTGAGGAAGGGAAATTCCCAAAAGAGCATCCACTTGAAAAAGAGAAGTACGATATTGAAGCAATGAAAAAGGTAAATCTCGAGATACTCAAGCTTTTTGGTTATCCTCTAGGAACAAGAGGCCGCTTAGATGTTTCGCCTCATCCATTCACGACAGAATTTGGAATAAAAGATGTTAGAATAACAACGAGATACGAGGGTTTTGACTTTAAGAGAACTCTATTGGCAGTAGTCCATGAATTTGGACATGCTCTCTATGAACTTCAGCAAGATGAAAGGTTTATGTTCTCTCCAATAGCAGGTGGGGTTTCTCTTGGCATTCACGAGAGCCAAAGCAGATTCTGGGAAAACATCATTGGCCGCTCGAGAGAATTTGCAGAATTAGTTTACCCAATTCTCAGGGATAATCTTCCGTTTATCTCAAACTACACTCCAGAAGACATCTATTATTACTTCAACACTGTTAGACCAGATTTCATTAGAGTTGAGGCTGATGAAGTAACCTACAACATGCACATCCTCTTGAGGTACAAGCTTGAAAAGCTCATGATAAACGAAGGATTAAGGGCAAGTGAAGTTGCAGAGCTTTGGAACGATGAGATGGAGCGCTTGTTAGGAATCAGGCCAAAAACTTACAGTGAAGGAGTTCTTCAGGATATACACTGGGCTCATGCAACAATTGGCTACTTCCCAACATACACATTGGGCACACTTTTAGCAACCCAAATTGGGGCATACATCACTAAGGACATTCCAGACTTCTATGAGAAAGTTCAGAGAGGGGAATTCGAACCAATAAAAGAATGGCTGAGGGAAAAAGTGCACAAATATGGTTCAGTATATCCACCAAAAGAATTGTTGGAGAGGAGCTTTGGAGAAGGTGTAAATCCAGAATACTTCATTGAGTATCTGAAGGAGAAGTATCTTTGACTCTTTTCTTCTATTCTAAAATTGTTAACCTTAAGAGCATCTCTTGTGGTTTGTGCATAGTGTTTAAGTTCTTTAGTTAGGATAGTATATTGCAGAGTTTAACACATAACAAAAGCTGATTCAGAGGAGAGACGGAGAACACCCAAAAACACTTCCAAGCTAATTAAACCTTATAATTTAGTCATCTCCCTGAAGGGTTCGTTGTTTTTGTTTTGGCTTGAGATTATAGCTGATTATCTGTACCTCTTTTAGAGGGATGTAATCCTCAATTGGGATGTATAATACCAAGAGTTCAATAGAATCGAGCGAGCTTAGCCTTCTCATAAGCACTCTTTGGTTCTTGGTAAGAGTGGCTTCTCTCCCGACATTTCCACTCTTAACTTCCACAAGAATGATTCTCTCGATTTTTAGAACTGATAATTCGAAACTTTTTTCTTTCATTTCTTCAGAGATAACATTCAGTCTTTGCTTTCCTACATTGCTAGCAGTCAAAATCACGTAATCTGGCTTATACCCTATGTTCTCTAACACTTTACGCAACATTACAAGCTTTTCAACTTCATCCAAAGACATAAAGCAGGCTATTGACAAATATCTTACCAAATGGGTCATCCTTTCTTGAAACTCATCACGAGTGCCACCAAGAAAATTAATGCTACTCACTACGTTAAGACTTTCATCCATTATATGGATATAAATATCAAAATGATTTTCCCTCCACTCTGTCCATTTAACTTCAATAAGTACTCGATTGAAATTTGGGAGTAGGACTAAGCGTTTTAGCATGCCTCCAGCGGTACTTAGCTTCTTTAACAGTTCGGGAGGGTAGCTCGATGAACCTTTATGACGATATTCATAATGGGATGAAAATTCTGGATACTCGAGCAAATATTTATCCACAGACTTTCCTCCTTTATAATCTCGATATCTTCCTCTGATATAATTAGGCGTAAAAACTCGGATATAATCATAATGCTTCTCAAAATCCGGAATTACTCTATAACTTAAGTAAGCTTCCGCAATTTTTTCTGCAAATTGTCCCTTTAAGTTATTCGCTACGCTTAGAGGAATCTCAAAGACTTCCTCGCTGGTTTTGTTTCTCTCTATGTGCAATGGAAATTTCATTTGGGCCCACCTAAAAGATTACGTTTCCAAAATACTTAACTCTTGCTGGAATAACCTAAAACATTGGTGAGAAATTATGTGTCTCTGGTTTCTGTATCCGAAAAGGGAATCTTAAAAGATATAAAGAACCCAGAGCCTTGAGATTGGAAGAGAGAGGTAAACTTAGTCTTCTATGTAGTATCAGGTGCCAAGGGAGAATAAGAAAAAGGGTAGTTTACTCTAGCGGCTCCACCTCTATCGCAACAACCCCCCATTTTTTCTCTTCTTCTTCGCTGTAAAACTGTCTGTAAATTCTGACTCCTTCTTCTATGTTCTTAATTCCAGGTAAAACGTTCTCCAAACCTTCTTTTTTGAGCATTTCTCTAAAGGAAGGGTAAACCCTAATGTCCTTAACTTTGACTTTAAGCTTCCCTTCGAAGATTATGATGTCTCCTGGCTTAATTTGTCTGCGCTTTTCGTCATACAACCGACCCTCTATTTTTTTCTTTCCTTCGGCTATCAGTTTGAGGTACTCTTCTTGGAGCCCCATTTCCCATTCCATACGGTTCACCTCAGAGCAAATATCTAATTATCATAGGCGTAACTTTCAATGCCCTAGCTAAAAGCTTTGGATGTTTTATAAGGGCTTTTATTGTCTTTGCATGCTCATCAAAGTCTGCTGTGCTTTCAATAACCTCTATTGCTTCTCTGCTTGATAAAACCTCGAAAAGCTTTTCAATCTGTTCTTGGCTGAGGTTCTTGAAAAGCTTCCTCGCTTTCAATCCGAAGGAAATCTCACGTTTTATGTTCTTACAAAGCCTTTCATAGTCTTCAGGTTTTCCGTTAATGAGAGAATAGGCGAGAGCATACGCACAGTACATTCCGTATGCAATTCCTCCAGCGGTTAAAGGCTTAATTTGGAGTGCAGCATCTCCCACTAATGCAACGTTCCCTTTAATCCATGGCTTTCTAACGCCCAATGCAACATTTCCAGCTTTAAACTCGACAATATTTGTTTCTTCCAGCATTCTGGCCTTTATAAAGTTGAAGAGAGTATCAAGCCTTCCGAAGGTTCCAACTCTTGCTAGGCTTTCATTTATTGGGGCAACCCAGAAGAAAAAGTCTCCATTGAGTTCTTTATTTACCCAAAGCTCAACGAAATCTGGTTTCTCAAACTCTCCAACGATTTCGACTTCATAACCACTTAAGAATTCCGCGTTTGTCCTTGCACCAATTTCTTGAGCTACTTTGCTGTTCACACCATCCGCTCCAATATAAAAGTCAGCGTTTATCTCAAATCTGTCGTTAAACCTCTGAAGAACGGCTTTTCCATTTTTGAAGCCCAGAAATCTTGTACTCATGTAGTATTCAGCTCCCCTTTTCACTGCTCTCTCTGCTAAGCTTTTTTCAAGAATCTTTCTGTCAACCATGTATGCTTGGGGTTCTTTTCTCTTAATCTCAAAGCTTTGTATCTTTGAGTAGAAAACTGCTCCTCTCAGCTTGTTGATTATGGCCTCTTTTGGAAGTTTCAACTCTTCATAACTCTTTGCCCCAATAATTCCAGTGCATGCCTTTCCACCAAAAGAGCTCTTTGCCTCAATTACAGCTACTTTGTAATGTCTCGCAAGCAGAGTCGCTAAATAATTGCCAACGGGACCTCCACCAATAATTGCAATATCATATTTCATCTCTCTCCCTCAACTTAGATGAGCTTTTAAATCCTATAAAGTTTAGCTTTAATAGGTGATAACATGAAAGTTCTAGTTACTGGCTTTGAGCCATTTGGAGGAGAAAATGTAAATCCCTCTTGGGAAGCTGTTAAAATGCTTCCAGATGTGATAGGGAATGCTGAAATTGTCAAGTATCAGCTCCCAGTCAGCTTCAAAAAAGTTAGGGAGCTCTTGCCAGAGATCATCTCAAAGGAGAAGCCAGAAGTGATAATCCTAACAGGCCAAGCCGGAGGAAGAGTAAACATAACAGTTGAGCGGGTTGCAATAAATGTTATGGATTCAACGAAAGAGGACAACGACGGATATAAACCAGAAGATGAGCCAATCTTTGAAGATGCTCCCGCAGCTTACTTCTCAACTTTGCCGATAAAACGAATTGTAAAAGCTTTGAGGGAAAATAAAATACCAGCAATGGTTTCAAATACTGCTGGAACTTATGTGTGCAACACTGCAATGTTTACCGCTCTCCACTACGTTGCTATAAATAAGTTAAATGCCAAAGCAGGGTTTATTCATGTCCCCTACATTCCAGAGCAAGTGTTGGAGAAAAATGCCCCATCAATGCCGTTAGAAATGATAAAGAGAGCAATAGAAATTGCTATTGTAGAAAGTCTCGGTTAATCTTTCTTTTCATTTTTTAGGCAATGTTTTTAAGATGTATCCCTAACTATCACTCAAGGCGAGACTATAAAACCTTGTGAGAAGGTGATGCCTATTCTCATACTTGGAGTTGATATAATCAGCGAGAACCCAAAGAGGTTTGCTGTGGTTAGTTGGTTCAATGGAAAGCTTGAGAAAAAAGGTGAGTTCACATTCTATAGGTTAGTCCGTTTTATTCGAGCAAAGAGGCCGGATATAGTTGCAATGGACAACATCCATGAGCTTGGTGATGATCTGAAGAAGTTTTTAAGAGCTCTGCCCCAAGGAACTAAGCTCGTTCAGGTTACTGGAAGACCAGGGGAGCAGAAGTCTCTTTGGAGCTTGGCAAAGGAGAATGGAATCAGAGTTGGTGATAAGTTCGATCCGTATGAGGAAGCTAAGGTATGTGCTCTATTGGCCTCTAAAGGAGTTGGTTATGAGGTTTTAGCCTTTGAAGATGAGGTTATAATAAAGGTCTCTAGAGGTAGAAGTCAAGGAAAAGGCGGCTGGAGCCAAGATAGGTATAGGAGAAGAATTCACAACTTGATTCAAAATAAAGTCAGAGAAATTGAGGAAACACTAAGGAGAGCAGACATTCCTTTTGATTTGGAAGTTGAAGAGAAAGATTACGGCTTGGCTAGGGGAGAGTTTAAGGTATATGCTTCAAGAGAGGAATTAGCGGGACTTATAAAGCCAATGCACGGTGGAGATGTTGAGATAAGGATAAAACCCGTGGAAAGAAAGAGCTTGGAGTTTGTGCCATTAAAGAGTGAAAAAGCCATTCAAGTGAGAAAAAGCGTTATAGTTGGTCTTGATCCGGGAATAACTGTTGGTATAGCCGCTTTAGACTTGGATGGGAATATTGTGGCAGTTTACAGCGAGAGAAATATGGCAGTGAGCGATATTGTGAGATTTATCTCTGATGTCGGTCATCCAATAATCATCGCAACTGATGTTAATCCAGCTCCAGGTTTAGTTGAGAAGATTGCCCGTTCATTTAAGGCTATCCTCTATGTTCCGAGGGAAAGCCTGCGTGTAGAGGAAAAGAACGAGCTTTTGAGAAACTTAGGCATCAGCGTTGATGATGACCACCAAAGAGATGCTTTGGCAGTTGCTTATAAAGCCTATCTGAGATTGAAGCCAAAGCTTGAGCATGTTGATGCAAAGCTCAGAGAACTCGGCTTAATGAAGAAGAGTAATGAGATCAAAGCTCTGGTTATTCAGGGATACAACCTCGGAGAGGCTATAATGAAAGTTAAGCTGAGAGAGAAGCCGAAAGAAGAAATCAAAGTCCTCCCGGAGGAAGAAAGCGTTGATGTAACGCCTTACATTGAGAAAATCAAGGAACTTGAGAAGACAATTGAAATGCTTGAGAGAGAAAACCAAGAGCTTAGGGCGATAATTGAAGAGCAGAAGAAAAGAATTGAAAAGCTTGAGGATAAGCTGGCATATTACGATGAAGCGATTAGAGCTAAAGTTATTAGAAGCAAGGAGATTGAGATTAGGGACAAGAGAATTGCATACCTTGAGAAGGAACTTAGAGAGGCAAAAGCAATAATTGAAAAGCTCAGCAGGGACTTAGTTTTGGCAAAAAGAATGCACCTCCTTGAGCTTAAAGGAACAGCAGTTCCTCTTAAGGTCCTTGAGAGCTTAACATGGAAGGAGATAGAGAAGCTTGAGCGCTCTGCAAGGATTAAAAAAGATGATGTAATTTATGTTGTTAATCCTTCGGGGGCTGGGAAGAGCATAGCTGAGTATTTGGTCGAGAAGGGGATTAAAGCGTTGATAAGTGCAAAAACTCTGCCGAATAACGTCTATGAAGTGCTTAGAGAGAATAAGATTCCGGTATTCTACGAGGATGAAATTGAAGTCAAGCGGGTTGATGAGTTTGCAATAGTTGATAGAGAAGAGCTTGAAAGAGCAATAGAGCAGAGGCTAAAGGAGTGGGAAGAGGAGGATAAGGAGAGGGGAATTCAAGAATTTTTAAGGCTGGTTGAGGAATATAGAATTGAGAGGATTAAGGAGCTTAAAAAGAAGGCTGAGGAGGAAAGCTAAATCTGATTCAGCAGATCCTTCAGCATTCTCAGGTATTTTCCAGTTTCTTCCGCCCCTCTATTTGTTATCTCAATAGCAGTTCTTGGCCTGTCTGCGAAGACTTTTGTCAGCTTTACATAGCCAGCTTTTTCCAATGTCTTTAGATGGGAATCCAAGTTGCCTGGAGTTACATCTAAAACTTTTTGTAGTTCCTTAAACAGAACCTTTCCTCTTGGCAAGAGATAAAGCATGATACCTAACCTAATGGGATTTCCAAGCACATGGTTTTTCACGAGTTCCCTTAGCATAAGCTCACCCTAGGGTCTTAAATGCCGAGTAGAGATACCAGAGCACTGTTACCGAGAATCCAAGGGCGACAACAAAGCCTGCCCAAGTCATTGCACCACTCTTCATGTTCCATGCTATAGCAATTCCAAGGAACGGGACTAAGAAAGCAGGGATCATTTCCTTCTCGGCTTCCCCATACTTGAAGAATACTAACCACTGCCCAAAGACGGAGAGTCCTATGAAAGTTAAAAAGCCTACAGCTAGTCTCGCTCCTTCGTTTACTGCTATTGATGTCCTTGGTATTATAATCCATCCAACTGTTGAGCCGACTATCCAGGAGGCAAGTATGAGAATTCCAGGAAGTGTACCTATACTTGCTTTTCTTCCGGTTGCTGCTACAAGCTCTGCAAACTTTCTCCATATCTTCCCGGTGAACCAGATGGCAACCCCAATTGCTCCGCCCCAATAGATTCCGTCGGCCCAACCAGGCATTTCAACGATGTTAATGAGAATATAATAGAGTAGCATTACGACAAGCCAGAATGCAAAGTTCATTGCGGCGTACATCTTACTAGCGGCTATCAGCTTTTTCTCAACCCTCTCAAGCACATTCTTAAGCTCCCTAACTTCTTCCATGGCTCTCACCGATACTAAATATGATTTTGAAGTATTTAACCCAATAAGAGTTTCTGAAATTCAGAGAAAACCTTAAGCTCTCAAGAGTCCAACTCAGAATGATGAAGATTGAAGAACTTTATCAAAAAGAAGGCAACAAAATTAGATGCCTTGTTTGTGAGAGGCAGTGTTTGATTGCTGAAGGAAAGGGAGGAGTGTGCAAGAACTATGCTAACTTAGATGGCAAATTGATCCACGTCGGTTACGGAAAGCTGAGTGCAGTTGAAAGCAGGCCAATTGAGATAAAGCCATTCTTTCATTACTACCCGAACAGCACGGCTTTGACTTTTTCTGGATTTGGCTGCAACTTCTACTGTCCTTGGTGTCAGAACTATCACCTGAGCTTTTCTGGACCTCCTCAGGAATTGGGGGCAATTTCTCCACAAGAACTTGTGGATTTAGCCTTGAGGGCTGGTGATGAAGGCTTGTGCGCAAGCTTTAACGAACCTGCAACGCTTTACTCATATCTCCTAGATGTCTTTGAACTCGGAAAGGAGAGAGGACTCTATGGTTGCCTTGTCACAAATGGCTATTTCACAATTAAAGCTTTGAAAAGGCTGATCGAAAGCGGTGTTTCTGGCTTCAGCATTGACATCAAGGGCTGCCCGGAGATGAAAGTTCTTACAACGATTGACCACAAGAAAGTGTTCAGAAATGCAAAGAAAGCCTTGGATTTGAATGCCCACGTTGAGATGGTTTATCTCGTTGTTACGAATGCCAACGATTTTAAAGAATGCTATAGCTGGATCTTTAAGATGCACTCCGAAATGCTTGGCGAAAATGTCCCCCTCCACATAAACCGCTATTATCCGATGAACTACTGGAGGGAAAAGCCAACTTCTGTTAGAACGCTTTTAGCCCTCAAAGAAATTGCTCAGAAAGAGTACAATATCAACTACGTTTATGTTGGTAACATTGGTTCGATAGATCATGAAACAACATACTGTCCAAAATGTGGTAAAAAGCTCATCATTCGCTTTGGTTATAGGGTTGTTGAATGGAATCTGACAAAAGATAACAGATGTCCAAGATGTGGAGAGAAAATTCCGATTTATGGAAAGCTTAACATAAGGTTTTGAATGCCTCGGCCAGCCATCCTCTCATCACAGCTCAGCTAACAGCTCTCTCCTCATCGGCTTTCACTTTACCCTAAACGTCAGCCCTAGCTCTTTAGCTTTCTTCTGCACCTGCAGTTTGAACTGACATGCCTTGCATATCTCTCCAGTCGTCGGCTGTCCGCAAATCTTACAGCGGTTCAGCTTTCTCTTCGCATAGTGCTTTGCTAAAATCGGGAAGAGCTTGTCATAGCTCCTCAAAATTTGATATTTTGTTCCCGGATGTTTTTCTTCCATCTCATTCAACCAGTCCCTTATTTCAGCTCTGAATGCCTCGACAACATAGGGACATTCGCTCAAATCAACCTCAATGTTGTTGAGAACAGCATAAAGAACGATTTCCTTCTCTGGCACCTCTCTTAAAGGCTTAATTCTTGGGACTAAGTCCTCGTGAATGACCTCATAGTACGGCCCCGTCCTTCCCAATCTCGCAATGTCTCCGCGCATTATGTTCATCAAAAACACTTGTGCTTCATCATCTAAATTTAAGCCAATAGCTAATTTATCTGCCCCAACATCTTGAGCGGCATAATTTAACAGCCATCTCCTCCATACGCCGCAGTAGGAACAAGCCCCAACCCTCTCGCCTTTCTCGAAGCTCCCCATGATTTGGACTGTCTCATCAAGGGTGAAGCCGATATATTCCTTGAAGGAATAGACGTGGTGCTCTATTCCCAAAAGCTCTGCATTCTTCTTCGCTATCTCAACACTTGCTGGACGATACCCGGCTATTCCTTCATCTATTGTTATGGCAACAATTTCAAAGGGGAATTTTTTCCTAAGCTTGGCTAAAAGATGAAGCAGAACAACGCTGTCCTTTCCACCACTTACCCCAACAGCTATCCTCTCACCGCGCTTAATCATTTTATACTTTCTCACAGTCTGCTTTACTTTTTTCTCAACCATTTCGTTGAAGTGTTTGTGGCAGTAATATTTGCCTTCATAACGAGCGTGATAAACAGCTTCTCTCCCACATTTTGAACACTTCATGACCTCACCTAACTTTCAGAAGAAGCTTGATTTTAAAAGGGTTTAGGTTGAGCAGCAGAGAATTACTCCGATCATAAACGTCCATTATCGAAAACTTTTTTATGAATGAAGATTCCTTTATACACGGGGGATGCCTGTGGAACTCCTTAAGACGGGGATTAGGAAATTAGATGAGGCTATTGGCGGAGGCTTAATTGAAGATAGTATCTTATTGATAATCTATGACACCTATTCCATAGGGTGGTCTCTGGGTGTTAAGATTCTGCAGAATAGAATAGAACAAGGAGACTTCGGTGTTATAATAAACTCTGTCCTTCCCCTATCGTCCCTCTCGATGGAATTTAAAATTGCAAGTTTTGGAATAGAAAAATCAGCCAGGGAGGGCAATTTAGGCATAATTGATATATTTGCCTCCTTTACTGGGATAAAGTACATTGAGCCCTTTATATATTACACCAACATGGATACTTCAACTTTTCTGCCCAAGTTCACAACGATGTACAGAAAGATGCTCAATGATATGATTAAAGATAGAAGGCCTATTGGGCTTACTGTCACCATGGACGGTCTTGCATTCTTGTTAGGAGAAGAGCAGTACATTAAGATACTCCAGAAGAATTTAGCTATAAAAGAAACCGCTAGGCTTACTGAGAAAAGGAAAAGACCGCTGAACATATTTCTGCTTAACAGAGACAGAGTCTCAAAGAGATTTATCTCTTGGCTTGCTCTGTATAGCCAGTATATTGTCGAGTTCTACTCCTTGGAAGAAGGAAATGAAGAGAAAATGATTGTGAGGAAATCCCCTCTTCCAGAATTTGAGCCCAAAACTTATCGCTTCAAATTGAAAAAAGGTCAAGTGGAAATCTTTTAGTCTAGTCTTTGACAGTCTTGTCCTTTTATCTGCTTTTCTTATCCATATTTTTAAAGCTTAATGCCAACTTCACTGCTTCCTTTGGATTTTCTACAAAGTACACCTTTACAATCTTCTTGTGGTCAAAGTAGCCGTCTTTGGCCAATAATTCGAGCCTATCGCTTGCATATCCAGTGTCTGTAAGAATTATCAGAGGTTTTCCATAGTCATAGGCCATCAATGCTTCAACCATAGTTCCGATTCCACCACCTAAAACAACTAAAACATCAGCTGAGTTTATCATTACAGCACTCCTCTCTGCAAAGTCCATTCCGGTTTTTATCCTTATCGTGTTGAATTCATTACCTTCTTGTCTCTCTGGAAGTATTCCAACTACAATCCCTCCGGCTTTTCTGAATTCTTCGCTGACAATCTTCATGATTCCGCTTCTGCCTCCAGTCAAAAGGATAACTTCATCTTTATACTTCCCAAGCTCCCTTGCAAACTCTCTTGCCTTTCTCTCTGCTTTTTCCAGCGGTTTTTCATCACTTGAACCTGCTATTGCTATTTGAATCATAGGATCACCCTATCAGATTCCTTATAGCTGGAATTAGATTTATTGCAAGCAGCAAAACTCCAATGCCAATGAAAGCAAAGCTTATTGGCTTTGCAATTTTTTCTGGGAGGAACTCCTTAAGGGTTTCATCAAGCATTCTGCCACCATCTAGTGGTATCAGTGGGAAGAGGTTCATCAGACCGATTCCGAGGTTTAGGATATATATCCAGTTGAGAGCAAAGTATATTGGTAATACTACATTTTCATGCCCTATAGTAGATGCTACATATTGTGAGGGATAAACTCCAAGGTATCCTTTTCCGGGATTATTGGGATGTTCTCCGAGAGGAACCTTTACAGAAAGCTTTTCCCCATTCCTAATGACTTCCAAAGTAACAACTTGTCCAGCTTTTGTCTTGTTCATGAAGTTAAGAAAATCCTCAATTGTTTTTATTTGAACCCCATCAATGCCAACTATGATATCTCCTTCTTTTAAGTAATGAATGGCTGGTCCATTTGGGTCAAAACTTACAATCTCAACTCCAGCATATTGTATAAGCGGGGCAAATACTGAAAGGATCAACACTGCAGCGAGTAAAGCGGTAACAATGTTAGCCATTGAACCAGCAGCATAGACTCTGAGCCTTTTAATGAGCGGAGCTTTTCTTAACTCATCTTCGTCTGGTTCAACAAAAGCTCCAGGAATTACAAAGAACAATATCAAACCCACTGATTTTAAAGGAAGACCTTCAGCTCTCGCAACAACTCCATGGCTCAACTCATGAACAACCATCACAACAATTAAACCAATCAAACCGTACCACAGAGGTATTGTAACACCGGGAATTACGAGCTGAACTCCAGCAACTTGAGCTTTGGCCCTTATTGCAATAAGGGCAGATCTTATCAACATGTAGAAGACAAACACCATTCCTCCAAATCCTACAATAATCCCAATTGTCCCATAAACTTTCCAGAAACGCGTATACTTCTGAGCAAATTTATCTATAAATCCAAGAAGCTTCTTTGTACGCCACATTATTATGAACAAATCAACAACTAATCCTTCCTCTTCCTCCTCTTTTTTTCTCCCAAAGAGAACGTAGAGAATTCCCCAGAATGCAAGGAGGATAATCAGGACTGTCCAAAGGTTCATCTTTAACACCTCTTTAACCACACTCTTTTGTTCTATTTATAAAGTTTAGGAGAGCTTAACCCCTGATAATTTTCCCCTCTTTTGCACTTTTTAATGCCATTATTGCGACTTTTAATGCATGTAAACCATCGCTCCCAGAAACAATTGGCTGTATGCCCTTTTCAACGCACTCAACAAAATGCTCTATCTCATTTCTCAAAGGCTCTCTTTTCTGGATTTTCGCTTTTCTAATCCACTCATGATTATAGAGGATCAGCTCTTGGTTAATATAATCAAGCTCTGCAATTCCTTCTGTTCCTACAACACTGAGTTTTCTAACTTTATGGGGAGTCAGCCAGTTTGTCTCAACAACTCCAGTTGCTGATTCAAAAGTCAGTACTATTACAGCATAATCTTCCAACTCGAGAGGATTTTTAGCGCTTCCAGCTTTTGCATAAACTTCCTTAACCTGTTCTCCCAGCAAAAAGCTCATGACATCAATATCATGAACTGCTAAGTCTACTATTACGCCAACATCTTTAATCTGAGGAGGAAAAGGTCCAACTCGTTTTGCAGTTAAAGTAACGATCTCCCCAAGGGAATTACTCTCAATAATTTCCTTCAGCTTAAGCACTGCGGGATTAAATCTCTCAATGTGCCCAACCATTAAAGTTATATCCTTTTTTTCTGCTGCTCTAATAATTTCCTCAGCACTCTCAATGCTCTCCGCTATAGGCTTTTCAACCAAAACATTAACTCCATTCTCAATAAAGTCCAAGGCAACTTGCTTGTGGAGAGAAGTTGGCACAACAATACTTACGGCATCAACTTTACTCATCAACTCTCTATAATCTTGAAACGCTTCGACCTTGTACTGCTTTGCGATTTCTCTTGCCCTCTCAAAGTTTGTATCAGCAACTCCTATGAACTCAACTCTCCCGTCTTTTGCTAATTCACTGTAAACTCTCGCATGGTGCCTCCCCATGTTTCCGACGCCAACAACGCCAACCCTAAGCATCCCAACCACCTTAAAAGGTGAGATTAAGAGGAAAGCTCTTTGAGTGTTTGGATTATATAAGCTATGTCCTCTCTGCTCACTGCTGGGTGCACGGGTAAACTTAACACTCTTCTTGAAGCCTCAATTGCATTTGGACAACAGTCCTTTGGATAGCCGAGCTTTTGATATAACGGTTGCCAGTGAATGGGAATTGGGTAATGAATGGCGGTCCCAATACCCTTCTCCCTAATCTGCTCCATTAACTCATTTCTGGTAAGTGGGAACTCGTCTTCAACTCTGATGACATACTGATGGAAGACATGTTTAACTCTAGGATCGACATAAGGTGGAGTTAATCCTTTGATCTTGCTGATTTCTTCAGTTAAAAGCTTGGCATTTTCAATCCTCTTGGCATTCCATTCCTCAAGCTTTTTGAGCTGAGCTCTTCCAATTGCAGCAGCAATATTAGTCATTTTGTAGTTATAACCAAGTTCTTCATGATAATATTTCTTTGTTTGCCCATGATTTATCAAAAGCTTGGCTCTCCTAGCTAGTTCTTCGTTGTTTGTAACCACAATTCCCCCTTCTCCGGTAGTCATGTTTTTGGTTGGGTAGAAGCTGAAGGCTGCAATATCTCCGAAGGTTCCGACTTTTTGGCCTTCAAACTCAGCACCGTGAGCTTGAGCACAATCCTCAATGAGGTAAAGCTTGTAATCCTCGGCAATTTCTTTGAAAGCCTTCATGTCAGCAGGCTGTCCATAAAGGTGAACCACGAGGATTGCCCTCGTCTTATTGTTGATTTTCTCCAAAACGTCATTAGGGTCGAGGTTGAAAGTCTTTGGATCAATATCGGCAAAAACTGGCTTTGCACCTTGGAAGAGTATTGAGTTAGCAGAGGCGATGAAAGTGAAGGGTGTTGTAATTACCTCATCTCCCTCCTTAATTTTCAAAGCTTTAAATGCGACATCTAGAGCAGTTGTTCCGTTGCAAGTTGCAATTCCGTATTTTGCACCTAAATACTCGGCAAATTCTTTTTCGAATTCTTCGACTTCTTTTCCGTGCGCAAGCATTCCGCTTTTCAAAACTTCAACAACAGCATTTATCTCCTCATTTCCGATTAAGGGCTTGGCTATTGGGATTTGTCTCATTTTAACCGCCTCACAAGTCTTTTTCTTTCAAGTATCGTTCATAATCTTTTTTCCTTATCTTAACTTCTCTCCCACAGTGGGAGCATTTGAAGATTATGTGATTCTCATCCTCGCCAATTTTCTCTTTTAATTTTCTGCCGCAGTAGCAGACGAAGCCTTTTAATCTTGCGGGGTTGCCGTAAACTAATCCAAAGGGTGGAACGTCTTTTGTCACTACTGCTCCGGCACCAACCATGGCATATTCGCCGATTGTTACTCCACAAACTATTGTCGCGTGAGCTCCAATGCTTGCTCCCTTCTTAACCAAAGTGGGTACAAGCTCCCAATCCTCGTTAAAGGCTCTCGGATAAAGGTCGTTTGTGAAGGTCATGTGTGGGCCGAGGAAGACGTCGTCTTCGACTTTTACTCCACGATAAACGCTTACGCCATTTTGGATTTTTACGTTGTTTCCTATCTCAACTCCAACGTCAATGTAAACGTCCTTTCCAATGTTGCAGTTTTTCCCGATTTTAGCGCCTTTCCTTATGTGTGCGAAGTGCCAAATCCTAGTCCCTTCACCAATATCAACTCCCTCTTCAACAACAGCCGTCGGATGAACGAAATACTTTTGAGGCACTTTGAACACCACAAGGTATTGACAACCTAAATTATAAAAGCATTGTTCAGCTAAGTTATGTGAGGTATAATCTATGGATGTAAAAGCAGACCTCATAATATTCTCTCAAGCGTTTCCTCCGGAAAAAGGAGGCAACGCATCAAGAATTGGTGATTTATATAAATATCTTACCAAATTTGGAATCAAAGTTATTGTTGTTTCTGCACTTGAAACTTATCCCTTTGGAACATTCCCCCGGGAATTTAGACTAATTAAAAAAGATGGCGACGTTATTCGGCTGTTTACGTATCAGCCTAAAAAAGATGCTTCTAGCATTGAGAGAGTTTTGTATTACACTATTTTTCCAGTTTTGGCAAGCATATGGCTGATTTTCAATAGAAAATCTTCAGATGTTATTTTAATCACTTCACCACCACCCCAAATGTATTTGGTCGCTCTCATTGGTAAACTCCTGAGAAAGAAAGTTATCATCGACATTAGAGACTTGTTTTTGGATGTCAGCGTTAATTTGGGATTCATAAAGAAAGGGAGCTTAGTTGAGAGAGCTTTTAGATTCTTGGAATCGAAAGCTCTTCAAAAGGCAGATGCCGTAACTCTTGTTACTCTAAAGATAAGACGCCAATTAGTTGAGGAATACGGAATAGATTCTGCCAAATGTTATGTAGTTCCTAATGGTGTGGATTTGGAGACATTTAAGTGCGACAAATTAAAAAGAAAACTTCAAATGGTTTATGCTGGCTACTTTGGACATGCTCAGGATTTTGACACATTTTTGAAAGGATACGCACTTTTGAAAGAAAATGAGAGAGTGCCTCTAATCTTGGCAGGTGGCGGAGAAACACTTGAAGATGTGTTGAAAAACGCTGAGAAGCTTGGAATTGCTAAATGGATAAACTATGTTGGGATGCTATCTAGGAGAGAAGTTGTTAAGTTGCTGTGCTCCTCCTCCATTGGCGTTGCCCCAATAAAAGTGGATGAAAGTCTGAAATATGCAATTCCATCAAAAATCTATGAGTATTTAGCATGTGGTTTGCCATTCATTGGAGTAGGTATTGGAGAGATAGAGAGGATTGCAGAGGAAAGCAGAGCTGGATGCGTAGGAAAAACTCCAGAAGAAGTTGCTGAGTGCATTAGGAAACTTTTAAACTCCAATCTTGAAAAGCTGAGGGTTCAAGCTCTCAGATATGTTAAGAGGTTCAGCAGAGAAAGCTCCGCCGAAAAGTTCCTTAATGTACTGAATTCGCTGAGGGGACAAAAATGAAGGCGAAAATGTCTGAATACTTGGATGCTTTGCTGAAAAATACTGAGCAGTACTTAGTAATTAAAGATGAAATCGCCTACATAAAAGATCCTGTTTTTGGAATAGTGAGAAATAGAGTTAGCGCTGAGTATCTGAAATCTATAATTCGGTTATACGGGGAGTCTGAGAGAGATATTATCAAAAAACTTGTGCGTTTCCTTCTTTCGAGGCAGAATTTAAACGGCTCTTGGAATGAAATTCATCCCAATTACAACCAAGAATCGGCTCTCGTAACATCTTTTGTTGGAGAAGCTCTGCTTCTAGCTTTGCCATATTTAGAGGGTGAACTGAAAGAAAGAACAGAAAATGCTCTGCGGAAGGCGAGAGATTATGTCCTATCAAGTGAGATTGAGCAGGGGTATTTTCTTAAGTCTAAGCTCTACACAGCTGACTATCTTAATGTTGATGCAACTTGTGGGGCTTTCTTAGCTCAGTATTACAAAGTTTTTGGAGATAAAGAAGCATTAGAAGGTGCAAAAAGAGCTGCAAGAAGAGTGTGCACATTTCAAGAAAGAGATGGGGCATTTCCGTATACAGTGAATAGAGGAAATGAGAAGTATCCATTGAATGTTCCGTGCATTCACTACCAAGGTGTTACGCTTTATTATCTCTCAAAGATTCAAGAAGTTATTCAGGAAGAGCGGCTTAAGGAGTGTATGCTCAAGGGAACGCAATGGCTCTCGGACGTTCAAAGAAATAATGGAAAATTTGATTGGTCAAAGAGCGGCTTGATGTTTGCTTATTATCTTACTGGAGCTTATGCATTTGGAATTGCCTCTTTTGTGTACGCATCTCAATGGGATGAGAGATATTTAGAGAACGCAGCAAAGCTATTGCCAATTCTGAATGAGAACACTCCAAATATAGTCCTCAGATGGGAGAAAGGAAAGTGGAGAGATTTCCCAAGAGATGTGGTTGTTTCATTTAAGAGTGCTTGGCTCGGAGATTATCCTGTAAAACACAAGCTGTTTAGACTTGGCTATGCTGTTTATAGGCAGATTGCAAGGAGAAGGTTCTCTGAAGATGTTAAGGAAGATATGATCTTCAAACTTGTAACAAAGCTTTTTGGAATAAAGGCCTCAACAGTTGAGCCTTCTAAGAACTTCCCTGACATGTTCATGACGTCTGAAGTCTTGGATTGTTTAAGTTATGCGTTAACATTTTTGGAAGGTGAAAAACAATGAAGATTATCTTCCTTGCATCTAACTTTCCGGACCCAGTGAACAAAACATGGGCACCTTGGAACAAGAGTGCAGTTGATAGTGTTTTGGACTTTGCAGAGCCAACTGTGATAGTACCCAGACCTTTTGCACCTCCCTTTTCCAAGTTTTCAAAGATACCTAAGTATGATGAAGGCTATGGTTATTCAGTTCACTATCCTAGATTTTTGTATTTACTCCCAAAATCCTTGTTTTATTGTCTAACAGGCAAATCTTACAGGTATTTTGTTGGAAGATACGCTCTGAAGGCCATAGAACAAGGAAAAATTCAAAAGCCAGATGTCATTCATGCATTGCATCCTTATCTTGATGGTTATGGTGGTGTTCCAATTGCAAAGAAACTTAAGACTCCTCTTGTGATAACAGTCCACAGTCCTAACAATCTGAAGATATGCTCTAAAAAAGTACTTTCAGCTCTCAAGAGTGCAGACAAGGTTGTTGTAATTGCTAAATTCCTTGCTAATGAACTCATTGAGATGGGAATCCCCGAGGAGAAAGTTGAGTACATAAGCTTAGGTGTCAATCCGGAAGAATTTAAACCTCTAAACAGGGAAGCTTCGAAAATTGTAGTGCCAAAGTACAAACTATCGGCTAATGACAAAATAGTTCTCTATGTAGGACAGCTGATACCTAGGAAGAATCTTAAAACCCTCCTAAAGGCAATTTCCTTGGTTTTACGTGAACTCCCCGAAGACATTAAAAAGAATGTTAAGTTTGTCATTGTTGGAGATGGGCCAGAGAAGAACGCTTTACAGAAATTAACACACGAGTTAAAGATTAGTAGTTATGTAATTTTCACGGGTAGGGTCTCTTTTGAAGAACTAAAAGAGTGGTATGGTGTTGCTGATATCTTTGTGCTCCCAAGCTTATCTGAAGGAAAACCTGTGGCAATATATGAAGCTATGAGTAGTGAATGTGCAGTTGTTGCGTCTAATGTTAATGGTATTCCAGAGCAAGTTTTTGATAGTGTTAATGGATTCCTTGTAAATCCAAATGATATGAAGGGATTAGCAAGAAAAATCATCTATCTCCTTGAAAATGAACAAGAACTGGAGAGTATGAAGAAAGAGAGCAGGAAACTGCTGTTTAAACTTGGCTACACTTGGGAGGAATATGGAAAAAGGATAAAGCAGGTTTATGATTCACTTTAAATTCGCAAGACATATAAGTTTATTACTTGAGAGTAGTTCAGAGGGTGAAAATATGGCTAATGGTGAAATAAAGAAAGTTTTGCTGATAACTATTGACTGCTTTCGTGGAGATCACCTTCATTACAATGGTTATGAGAGAAAAATAACTCCAACAATGGATAAGCTTGCCAAAGAAGGTTCTAACTTCTTCATGGCATTCTCAAATGGTCCACATACTCATTACTCTTTTCCTTCAATTTTAACATCAACGTATCCTCTGATGTTTGAAGGTCCAAAAATAGGGGCTGGACGAATTACTTTAGCCGAAGTCATGAAAATGCTTGGATTTAAAACTGTGGGATTGAACTCCAATCCATTTTTGTCTGAATATTTTGGTTATGGAAAGGGTTTTGATGTTTTTAATGACTTTTTAAGTGGAGAAGAGGCCAAGAAAAAGAGTTCTATTGCTGTAAACTTGAGAAAGAAAATCCCGAAGGGCAGTATAATTTACAGATTCCTTCAGTTTGTTGATAAATACATGGCTATAAAGAATCAAAAGACTCCTTACATAACAGCAGATGAACTTAGGAGTAGAGTTATTGATTATTTGGAGAGATACAAAGATGAAAAACTCTTTTTGTGGGCTCATTTCATGGATGCTCATTATCCTTATTTACCGAGTAGAGAGACGATGGAAGAGCTTGGCTTCAAAGATGTTAATGATTTCAAGAAGGCAAGACTTTTCACAAAGATGCTGAACAGTCCCGAAAAAGTCACTCCAGAAGAGGCTCAGATTTTAATTAACTTGTACGATGCGCAGATTTACACAATAGACCAAGAAATTAAGAAAATCTTTGAATATCTCGATGAAAACGGAATGCTCGATGAAACACTAATTGTAATCACAGCAGATCATGGTGAAGAATTTGGAGAGCATGGAGACTTTACACATAGAGTTGATAGAGACAAACCAACATTATATAATGTTCATATTCATGTACCTCTGATTTTCTACTCTGGCAACTGGGAGTATGATGACGTGGACAAAAATGTATCCTTAATTGACTTAGCACCAACCATTGTTGATCTCGTGGCTTCTCAAAAAGTTAAGAAGTTTATGGGCAGAAGTTTGGTCCCTTTGATGAGCAAAGAGGAAAGTGAGCACAGAGCATTCTACTCGGAGCATGAATATCAGGAGAGCGAGATTGTTGGGAATGTGATGAAAGAGAGGAAGAAAGCAATTGCATATATTGAATATCCCTACAAGCTAATCTACTATGAGGGAGATAACAGCTATCAGCTCTACAATTTTGAGGAAGACCCAGAAGAGAGAAAGAATTTGATTAATGAACCAGATTATCAAAAAGTTGCTTTATATATGAAGGAGAAAATTAAAGAGCATTTGAGGAAAATTGAGATGTCTAAAGTAAGAATTCGGTTAGGAAGGCTTAGAAAGGTTTAGGTGATATGACATATGAAAATCCTAATAATTTTTCCTCGAAATATTTATAATCCGAAGTCGGGAAAAGAGAGACGAGTTAACAACCTTGTAAGAGCTTTATCTGCATTTGGGGATATTGTGACACTTGAATCGGATGAATATAAAGATGAACCAAGTCTCCTATCAAAACGGAGGTACTTCTTTAGATATAAATTTCTTAGGGCGTTTTTAATAGATTTTAACCCGAGTTACATTTTTTCGCTTTTTAGAACCCTAAAAAGAGAACAACCTACAGTAGTACAGCTCTCTTACCCATGGGGAATACCAATTGCTGCTCTTTTACGCAAGATTCTAAAGTTGAAATTTCTTTTAGTTTATGATGCTCATGATGTTGAAGCTCAAAGGTGTTATGAAGTAGTTTTAAAAGACCCAAGTCATGGAATATTAAAGCCACTAGTGTTTTTGAGATGCTTATACGAAAGCATAATTGAACACATTGCTGTTAGGGTTTCTGATATTATAATAGCAGTAAGCAGGGAAGATAAAAGAAGATTTTGTGAGAGATATTATATCAACAGCAATATAATTGTCGTGGTTCCTATTGGTTCATTCATGATTAGCTCCATCAATCACAAGAAAATTGAGAGCAAACTGAAATTGGGGCTAGATAAAGAGACTATTGTTCTGCTTTTCCATGGAGTATTTACATATTACCCAAATAGGGAAGCTGTGGAGCTTATAAAGAAGTACATTAATCCAAAAATTCGTAAAAAATACAAAAATGTAATGTTTGTGATTGCAGGCAAAGGCACTCCAAAAGGAAGGGAGAAAGAATTGGTATTTTTGGGGTTTATTGAAGATTTAACGACTTTTTTAGCATCTGGAGATATTGCTGTTGTTCCAATATTGAAAGGTGGAGGGAGCAGGGTGAAGATTTTTGATTATATGTCTGTTGGTTTACCTATTGTTTCGACCAAAAAAGGTGCTGAGGGAATTGAGCTTATAAATGGGAAGCATGCATTGATTTTTGATGATGTGAATGAAGAGTTTATTAAAGCAATTGACCATTTGATTGAAAATCCAAAACTCAGAAGAAAACTAGGGTATAATGCACAGAAGTTAGTCAAAAGTAAATACATCAACACCATGACTACATATATATACATTAACAAATACGTTAACAAATTAAAAACAATAATAACTAAGAAGTTTCAAATTGAGAAGTAGACACACATAATTTTCAAGGATGTTTTAAAATACCATCTAAGATACCACGAAAATAATTAATAAATGCTGGAGGATATTTTTTATAGATAAGATAAATTGCAGTTTTAAACCATATTTCAAAGAACATAGTATATAACAAATTAATTTTAAAGTTCCGTAAAGTATGTTTCCTCAAAAACCAAAGTCGATTCCTTGTCATGTAATAAATATAAAATGGGCTAAACTTTCCTCCACTTGATGCTGCTATCTTATGCCAAATCTTTGCAGTGGGAACATAAATTAATTTGTAATTATTTCTCTTAGCTCTGAAGCATAAGTCAGTTTCTTCCCAATAACAAAAGAACTTTTCGTCAAAAAAGCCAATTTTACTGAAAACCTCTTTTTTGATTAGCATACAGGAACCTTCAATCTTATCACCCTCCGTTATCTTATTCCATTGTCCTTTATCTATTTCACCTGCTCCATATCGTTTTTCTTTTCCTTTCCATAAAATTAACTTCGATATAGTAAATGCTATCCTACTATCCATGTCATAATAATAAATTTTTGGCCCTACAACTCCAATTTTTTCATCACTCTCAGCAACTTTAACCATTTCTATCAAAAAATTCCTATCTACAACAGTATCATTATTCAAAAGCAGGATATACTCTGGATTTAAGACACTCAAAGCGAACTTAATTCCAATATTGTTTCCGCCAGCAAAACCATAATTGCCTTTGTTCCTAATTAGAATTAACCTTCTATTAACATCGTATTTTTCGTAAAGTGATCGATTAAACTTTCCTTGCCTTGCATCATCTTCACTTATTTCAAAAACTTTAATCGGCTTGTTATACGGAGAATACTCAAAGAACTTCGAATTAACTTCAATTTTTCCAGCACAATATTCTTTGATTTTTTGAACAGAGTCGTCTTGGGAACCATTATCTACAACAATTACATCATAGTTGGGATAATTAATTCGATATAGGGACTCTAAACATTCTATGGTATCTTTCCATCCATTCCAATTAAGAATAATTATGGAAACTCTAGGCATCTTTTTCATACTTATCCCCCTTATTATTTAGTGTGTATATCTCTTAGCTCAACATTACATTTTTCTTGGAGATTTTCTTTTTAAAATAGTTTTATTTTAATTTTATTGTAGAGAGATAGTAAAAGTGTGCCAGGAATAATTGTTGTCACTGCTAATCATGTAGAAACTTTTGGGGCTAAAAGGAAAACACCATTCAAAAGATCTGGATAGGGAGACAAAAACAGATACTTAAAAATTTGAAAAGAAGGAAACTGGGGAAATTAAAAAGTAATCAAAAATCTGAAATTTGGAATCCTAAAGTTGCTAGGGTAATGTCAATGCTTATGATAGTTAATGCAAGAGAGTACACTCCATACTGGGAAGTTTTGAAATACCTGGCTATGACAGCTCTGCTGAAAAATCCAAGGAGCATTGAGATGACAGTTCCGGCAAAAACTATTCCGGTTCCCCTTGCAATTTTTTGCAATGCTTGGCTTACTTCATCACTCACATCAATCACCAGTTATGTAATTCTCTTTGGCATAGGTTTAAGAAGTCTTTGCTGTGAATCTTCATTGTGCGATGATGATTGATGGGCGAACCGAGTTGTGATGAAGGTAAGGTGATCGCTGAGCACAAATATTATAAGTTCAACTCTAAAAGCACATTTGAAAGATGATGATTTCAGCCTTATCTGAGTTGTGATGAGGGAGTGACGGACTGATTTGATTAACTTTTTAAACCTCTACTTCCTCTTTCTATTATGCAGAAAGTTTACAAGCCTATGGTTATAAGCATTTTAGGTAATTTGCTTCTTGCAGTTGTAAAGGTTGTCATTGGAGTTGCCTATTCAAGCTTAGCTCTAATTTCAGATGGTATTCATTCTCTTTCTGATACCATTACGAGCGTTATCGGATTTGTAGGGATTAGGATAGCATCAAAGCCTCCCGACAGGAGCCATCCTTTTGGACACTCTCGTTTTGAGCCGCTCTTTGCATTCTTTATTGGCTTAGCTCTGTTTTTAGTTGCCTACGAGATCGCAAGGGATTCTCTGGCTAGAATTCTTTCAAAACAGATTATAGAAGTCAACGCCTTAATGCTGGGAGTTACAATACTTTCAATCTTGTCTAAAGAAGCTATGACTCAGTACACTTTAAGAGTCGGAAAGGCACTTAATAATCAGATTCTGATTGCAGATGCATACCATCACCGGAGTGATGTTTTGAGTAGTTTAGCTGTTTTGGCTGGTCTCTTGCTCCAGAAGTTTAGTTTTACTTATGGAGATGCTCTCGCTGGGTTTATAGTGGCGCTGTTTATAGGAAAGGTTGCTATTGAAATTATTCTTCAAAATGTAAACTACCTTACTGGAACTGCCCCGCCATTTGAAGTTTGTGAAAAGATTAAGGAAACAGCTTTGAGTGTCGAGAATGTTATGGGTGTTCATGATTTAAGAGCCCACTACGTAGGCCCTAAGCTTCACGTTGAGCTTCATATTGAGGTTCCACCAAATTTGACGCTTAAAGAGGCCCACGATATTAGTGAAGAAGTGAAGAAGCGCATAGAAAAAACTTGAAGAGGTTGAGAGGGCTTTTGTGCATGTGGATATTAAGGGGGTTACCAAATAATCAGAGGGCTTTTAAGATTTCTCTTAAATCTTTTAAAAACCTCTCTAAGTGCTCTTTTTTAACATGGGGCATCATGACAATCCTGATGAAACCTCTGTGGGCACTGATTCCCCAACCTCTCTTTTTAAGTTCCTCTTCGACTTTTTCTAGCTCTTTAGTTCCGAAGGACACGATGTTAAGCATCGGCTCCCTTATTAAATACGCTCCGTCCAACGTCTTTATCTGCTTAGCAAACCATCTCGAAAGCTCCATTGCTTCTTTTACAATCCTCTTGTATCCTTCAAAGCCCAAGTGTTTTAGGAGAGCCCATACTGCCAGAGCATTTGCTCCCGGTCTTGTTCCGGTTATTGTCGCTTGGAATATCTGTCCTCCCGCTAAGTATGGAGCGGGAACGCTTATTGCATCGATGAACTTCTTTTTTCTGAAGATTATTCCTCCAGCGGGAATTGGCGCCATGCCCATTTTGTGAGGGTCAATTGTTACGCTCTGCACTCCTTTGAGCTTAAAGTCAAAATCCGGCAGATCATAACCTAAAGCTTTGGCAAATGGTATTACAAAGCCTCCAAATGCGGCGTCAACGTGAAGAGGAAGTCCGTAATCTTGAGCTAAATCTGAAAGAGCTGGAATGTCATCTACAACTCCCAGACCAGTTGTCCCTGCTATGCCTACAATTCCTATTGTGTTATCTGTAATTTTACTCTCAACGTCCCTAACATTGACGGAGTAATCCTCATTCAGCTCAGCCCAAACTAATTTGACCTTCAACATTTCACTCGCTTTAAGAAATGAGAAGTGTGCGCTCTCTGGCAGAATCAGCTCTGGATTTTCAACATCAGCTATATTACGAAATGCTCTCACTGCTAAGATGTTTGCCTCTGTCCCTCCAGAGACTATGTTTCCGTAAGCTTTGTTTAGGTGCAGCAAATCCCCGAGCATCTGCACAGTTTCTTCCTCAATTTTTCTGCTTCCAACGTGTAGTCCGGGATCTCCAAGATTTCTATCAATATAGAGGGATATTATCTTTTGAGCAAGGGGATGTGGATAGGTGCACATTGATCCAAGAATTTTACCCGAATCAAAAGTTAAATCCTCACTTAACCGCTTTTCAAGTTCGCTGAGCACTTCCTCTTCACTCATTCCTTTTTCTGGAAAAGCTGTCATTACTCTCACCTGCAGATAGTTGTTCATTATGCGTTTAAGCTTTATCCTCTCTAGTTTTTTCTAAATACAGCTTGAAGAACTGGGGTGTGGTTATTGCTGTGAGCATTGAAACAATGACTATGCTTGCGAACAGGCTTTGATCAATTAGTCCTTTTTCCAGTCCGAATTTTAGGATTGCAAATTCCAAGCTTCCTCTTCCTCCCATTCCGATTCCAACTAGGAATGCTTTTTTCCAATCAAATCCAAAGATTTTCATACCTAAAGAGCAGCCTATGAGCTTTCCAAGAACTGCTGCCATGTAGAGAAGTGCAATCATGATTAAGCTTATTTCGCTCATTGTTGGATTAAACATCAATCCAACAAAGATAAAGAAGAGCGGAATGAAGAATTCTGTCAGCACAACTTGTAGGTCTTCAATCAGCTCATTAAGCTTTATTCTGCTTATAACTAGGGGGTCTTTTCTTTCTCTTAGGCGGCTTATTGTTAATCCAGCTAAATACGCCCCAATTATCTGATGAAGACCCACTTCTTCAGCTATGATTGCGAGGAGGAAAGTTAAGACAAGTGTGAAGGTGAAGAAAACATTTAGGTTGCGCAGTATTCCGTAAAATCTCTTGGAGCGCTTAAATATAAACTCGGAAATTAACAATACAACAACTATAAACGCAGCTATCTTGATTGTCAAAATTGCAAGAGGTATGGGACTAAGCTCCCCTCTTGCAAGCGCTGTAATGATACCGATCAGATAAACAGCTATGATGTCATCAGCAAACGCGGCTCCCATGAGAATTGAGGATATCTCCCTCTTGACTCTTTCTCTAACAATTACGCCGCTTGTAACTTCAATTGCAGTATTCCCCAAGGTCACACCTACGAATACAGCAGCTGCTAAACCCTTTCCAAAAGCCATCACTGTTAGAAAGCCAAAGATAAACGAGAAAGCTACACCTAAAATTGCAACGACTGTGGCTTTTAATTTATTTGTAGCTATAGCAGAAAAGCTGCTTGTCAAACCCATGTATAACATCATCATCAAAAGTCCAAACTCTGAAAGAACCTTGAGAGGCTCAGACGGAGAAATTATGTTGAGAACAAAGGGACCTAGAATTATTCCCGTTAAAATGTGTGCTATTATTGGATGGATTTCCTTCTTTTCAAAGAGCCACTCTAAGGTTTTTGCTGTTACTAAAAGAATGGATAGATCAAGAATGTACTCCAACTTAGACCCTCCTGCTCAGCAGAGCCATGAAAATCCAGAGGAGCATTAGGATTATTGCAAGGATCATGGCTAAAGTTGCACCTCTCTGAGTTCCAAAGACTATTGGGATTGGCCCTATCATTATGACTCCGCCACTTTCAACTTCAGCCTCTCCGCCTGTTGCTGCCATTAAGGTTCCTATGAACACCAGGAGGAATCCTACGAATATCATCGCTATTCCGGCTATTATTAGAAGCTCTCCTTTCATGGCCATCATGGAATTGTATTTTTGCAACTTTTTAAAGCTTAACCTAAAAATTATTAAAGCAAAGCTTGAAAGCTCTATTATGCTGGTAATGGTTGACCTTGATGATACTCTCTGCAACACTTGGGAAGCTGGGAAATATACCATCTTGAGGCTTCTTCCCCACCTTATTAGAAAACGAAAATTCAAAGCAATGTTCTACATCTTAACTGCCCGTTATAGAGAGCTGGAGCAGTCAAGAGAACTTTTAGTTTTGGATTTGGATAAAATGCTTCAGAAGATTATGGAGAGAGTTTACCAGAAGATAAAAGATAAGGATTTGGAAGAAATGGTCGAGCTAGTTGATAGAACATTTTTCTCAAACCTCAAGCTCTTTCCCGATGCTAAACCTTTCTTGGAAGAGCTGAAAAGAATGGGTGCAAAAATAGTTCTTGTAACTGATTCATCAACATACTGGCAAAGGAAAAAGCTCGAGTATCTTGGCATAAAAGATTACTTTGATGGAATAATAATCAGCGGGGAAACAGGACACAGCAAACTTGACCCCCACAACTTCTTACTTGCGAGAAGGATGTTTCCAAATGAGGATGAAGTTTACATGGTTGGAGATAGAGATGATACTGATATGAAAGGAGGCAAAGCCGTTGGAGCAACGACGATACTAGTGAAGAGAGGCTATTTTAAGGGCAGGAGAGCGAAGTATGCAGATTACATTGTCAAAGATTTAACTGAGGCACTAGAGGTGATTAAGCGTGAGCATGAAAAGCGAGCTTAAGAGAAAAGCTCTTCATCTCACAGGCTTAACAGTTCCGCTCGTTTACATTCTCTTCGGAAAGGAAGTTGCGTTGATCTTTGTTGGTTTGTCTTTTGCAGCCTTCATAGCCCTTGAGCCTCTTAGAATAGTGGAGCATTTAAGAGATAAATTAAAGAAAAAGCTTGGCCTCTATGTTGATAAGCAGCTGATTAAGATCGTTGAGAGAGAAATAGACACAATAGCGAGAGAACATGAAAAGAGGAGCATTGGTGCTCATATCTACTTCACCCTAGCGGCGTTCACAATTGTCTACTTCTTCCCAAAGGATATTGCCATTGGTTCAATTGCTGTTGCAACTTTGGGAGATGCTATGGCTGCAATAATCGGAAAGCCCTTTGGAAAACACCGATTTAAAAACGGCAAAAGCGTTGAAGGAAGTTTGGCCTACTTCATAACGGCTTTGCTGATTTTAATCCCTCTAATAGATGTTCCTCACGCAGTAATCGGAGCATTTGCTGGAACTCTGGCAGAATTTTACGAACTGCCGCCAGATGATAATTTTTCAAATCAATTGGCAGTTGCTGTGACGCTCTACATTTTTAGAAAATTTGCATTCTGGGGATAAGAGATTAAAGAAAAGAAAAATCAGCTAATTGTCACTTCAGCAAATGTACTGATTGTATCTTCGTCTGTCCACTCTTGTCCTGGCTGACCTCCTCCCCGTCCTAAAGGGCGAGGCTTGAAAAAGAATAAGGTAATACAATAATAGCCAAACTCAAGCCTTTTTTCATCTTGATTCACCCCGGGTGATAAGTGTTCACCCTTGTTGATATATGAGCATAAAATATTTATATACCTTTTTGAATATCACTGTTAGTGATAATAACAATGGAGGTGCAGCGATGATAAACTTCATCTTTGGCATTCACAATCATCAGCCCCTTGGAAACTTTGGATGGGTTTTTGAAGATGCCTACAACAAATCGTACAGACCATTTATGGAAATTCTTGAAGAGTTTCCCTCAATGAAGGTTGCTGTTCATTTCAGTGGTCCTTTACTCGAATGGATAAATGAAAACCATCCAGAATACATTGATCTTTTGAGAAAGCTTGTGAAGAGAGGTCAGCTTGAAATAGTCGTTGCAGGATTTTATGAGCCAGTTTTGGCAGCAATACCAAAGGAGGATAGAATTGAGCAGATAAAACTCCTCAAAGAATTTGCCAAAAAGCTTGGCTATGATGCAAAGGGTGTATGGCTTACAGAAAGAGTTTGGCAGCCAGAATTGGTAAAAACCCTCAGGGAAAGCGGAATTGACTATGTGATTGTTGATGACTATCACTTTATGAGTGCTGGACTCAGCAAGGAAGAGCTTTACTGGCCGTACTATACAGAAGATGACGGGGAAGTTATAGCGGTGTTCCCGATTGACGAAAAGCTCAGATATTTAATTCCCTTCCGTCCCGTTGAGAAAACAATCGAGTACTTGGAAAGCTTAGCTGATAGTGACCCTTCAAAGGTCGCTGTCTTTCATGACGATGGTGAAAAATTTGGAGTTTGGCCCGGGACTTATGAGTGGGTTTATCAAAGAGGCTGGCTTAGGAAGTTCTTTGATGCCATTACAAGTAACGAAAAAATAAACCTCATGCTCTATTCCGAGTATCTATCAAAGTTTACTCCGAGAGGATTGGTTTATCTGCCAATAGCTTCTTACTTCGAGATGAGCGAGTGGTCACTTCCAGCAAAGCAGGCAAAGCTCTTCGTTGAGTTCGTTGAAACGCTGAAAGAAAGGGGGGAGTTTGAAAAGTATAGAGTATTCGTTAGAGGTGGCATCTGGAAGAACTTCTTCTACAAGTATCCAGAGGGCAATTTCATGCACAAGAGAATGCTCTACGTCAGTAAACTAGTTAGAAACATCCCAGAGGCAAGAAAATACATACTCAAGGCTCAGTGCAACGATGCTTACTGGCACGGCGTCTTTGGCGGAATCTATCTGCCTCACTTGAGGAGAGCAGTTTGGGAGAACATAATAAGAGCACAGAGTTTCGTTTCAATTGGAAATAAAGTTTTTGATGTTGATTTTGATGGGAGAAATGAAATTATGCTTGAAAATGACAGCTTCATCGCAACTATTAAGCCACACTATGGTGGTTCAATTTTTGAGCTGAGCTCAAAGAAAAAAGCAGTTAACTATAACGATGTTTTAGCAAGGAGATGGGAGCACTATCACGAAGTTTCCGAAGCGGCAACTCCAGAAGAAGAGGAGAATGAAGAGGGCGTTGCGAGCATTCATGAACTTGGTAAGGAAATTCCCGAGAAGATTAAGCGAGAATTGGCTTATGATTGGCAGCTTAGGGCTATTTTGCAAGATCACTTCATACCAACCACAGAGACCCTTGACACTTACCGCCTGGTCAAATATCACGAATTAGGGGATTTTGTTAACCAGCCCTATGAATTTGAGCTTTATGACAGCGGAGTAAAGCTTTGGCGCAATGGGGGAATTTATGCTGAGAAAAAAGTTCCAGCAAAAGTTGAGAAAAGAATTGAGCTTGCAAATGACGGCTTCCTTGCAAAATACAAGGTTTCACTTGGTGAACCTTACAAAGCTCTCTTCGGAGTTGAAATAAATTTAGCTGTTCACAGCGTCATGGAGAGTCCAGAAGAGTTTGAAGCCGATAGAATACTTGTGAACGACACATATAGCATTGGAAAAGTTGAGATAAGTCTAGACAGAAGAGTTAGAGTCTGGAAGTTCCCAATTAAGACGCTCTCACAGTCAGAGAGTGGCTGGGACTTCATTCAGCAAGGAGTAAGCTATACCCTGCTGTTCCCAATAGAGAAGGAGCTTGAATTTGAGATTAGGTTTAAGGAGCTCTGATTTTTAAAATTTTTAAATTTTAAAACCGAGGATAAATTGCCGATGATGGCTGTCTTTCGGGCCCTGACCTTATGATGAGGGCCCTCCTATCTGAGGCTTTATTTTAAAGTCTATTGGCTTTTCAAGACGCCAAACCTTACAGAAGGAGCACTTCTCACCTAAAGCTGGCATTCCACATACTTTGCACTCCTTGAGTTCTACTTCTTCAATTTCCTGCTCAAAGAGGTATCTTTTCCTTAGGTAGCCTTTCACGAAGTTTATTTTTGTCCCTGGTCTTTTTTCTTCCATTTGGTTCAGAACTTCTTTATAGCCCAAAGTGGTTGCTCCTCTCGCATGTGGGCATTCTTCAATCATGTACTCTATGCCAACTGCTAAGGCATATGCAACAACTTCCCTCTCTGTAACCTCATAAAGGGGCTTAACTTTCTTCACAAATTTGCCTTCCCCGGGTAATAAAGGGCCTTGCTTGGCCAAATACTGGGTATTCCAGTTCATCATGTTGCTGAAAATGAACGATGCCTCGTCATCTAAGTTGTGTCCTGTAACGATAACATCAAAGCCATTATCATAAGCAAATTTGTTGAAGATGTACCTTTTGGTTATTCCACAGTAGGAGCACGTGGGGCGGGAAGTTTTGAGCTCACCAATTCCAGCTCCTAATAGTTCTTTAACTCTAACTATATGGAGAGGGGCGTTTATCATCTCGCGCTGCTTTTTGGCATATTCCTCACTTTTAGCTGAATATTCTCCAATCCCGAGATTGATATGGAGGCACTCAATATCATAGCCGAGTTTTTTGAGCACGTAAGAAACAACAGCTGAATCTTTGCCTCCGCTTACAACTACCAAAATTCTCTCATCCTTTCTCAAGAGCTTGTACTTCTCGATGGTTCTCTTAACCTTTCTCTCAAAATACTCTATGAAGTGCTCCCTGCAGAGATACATTTTTGGGTAGTGTAGCTTAATATAGGCTTTTTTCTCACAGAATTTGCATCTCATATTCTCACCTAAAAGAAGGAGAGGAGAGCAGTTTAAAAGCTTGTTGCTACCTCTTCTTGAGGAAAATTAGGGTTATGATTAAAGCAAGTATTCCTGCACCAATGTAGATATATGGTAGCTTTCTGATGCTCATGGGTGAAAATCCCTTATTTTCTATAGCTTTTACAGAAATCAATACTTTGGGTTTGTATAGCACGAGAACACCGTCGAGATTATCGAGATTAACTTTGTTTAAGCTAATTCCGGTAAATTTTGAATCCTTTATCATTAGAATTGTTGAATTGTTTAAAACCAGCTCATCCCCTTCCTTTTTGATTTCTGGAATGTCAAGGTAGAGGATTACTCTTAGAAATCTCCAACCCTTTTTATACATCTCGTTTTCTATTCTAATATCTTGAAGAGCTTGAAGGACTAAGGCTGTGCTTCTAATACCGCTTGGGTTTCCGTTGGAATATCCGAACCCTCCGTTTGGGTTCTGGTATTCTGAGAGTATTTTGAGGGTTTTTTGAACTTCTTCTGTCATGTTGAAGGCATAAAACGTTTTCAGAGCTTGAGCATAATAATACGTTGGATATCCAGCTCTCAAGTTGTCTCTTAAATATTCAAGACTTTTGTTGTAGTCAAAATCTACGTTGAGCTTCTTCATTGCCCAGATTACATAGGCAGTGTTGTAAAATTCTTTCCAGATTCCATCTTTTTGGGCTGAAAGTAGGAAATTGAGCTCTTTTGAATAATCTTCTCCTTCCTCTGCTTTTATCATCATGATTTCAGCAACCATCCAAGGGAGAATTTTTGTTAAATTGACGTTTAAATCTGGCTTTTTGTTGCACATCAAAAAGTACCTTGCAAAGATTACCTTTTCCATGTCATTTTTGGGTTTTATCATGTCTATATACTGACATCCTACGTTTTTTAAATCTTCAAACCCCTTAACTTTTGAAGCATCAAGAATTTCTACTGTGTTGAATCTCTTAACTCCCCAGAAACCGAAATGTTGTCTCTCAAGCAGTTTTTGATGGTATTTTTCGCTTTTTGATGCATAGAGTGCTAAAGCTATCCCTAAAGTTGAGTTAAAATCCTCTTTCACGTCAGCTTTTTCTCCAAGATAGGAAAGAGCGAAATACTTGAAGGCCTTGTTTTCCCCCTTAATTTGTACACTGTTTACAGCCACTTCTTCTCCTAAAGCAAGGAACTTTAACAATTTTTCAAGCTCATTTTGTGATTTGACATTTTCAAGCCAAAATTCTCCGCGTGTAATAGCTTCACCAACATCAATTTCGGCGACTTTGGTTTTTGAATACTCCTTTAGGGCAAGGACAGCTAAGGAGGTATCGATAATATCTCCAAAAGAGCCATCATCTTTTTGAATATAAATCAGCCAATATGCAGCAGAATTTATAGTTTCAGAGTACCTCCCGTTAGCTAAGCTCTCACACCTCAGAAGAGCCATTAAAGCTGGAGCAGTGTACTTTGCTTCTGGGGGGGAATGAGAATTAGAACCCCATGCAAATTCAGGTGTTTTGATTTTATTGAGCCACTCACATCCTTCAAGTGCTCTTGGATAATCCCCATACTCATACAAACCAATCACTGCAAAAGATGTTTCAAGTGTCGTTGGCTCCCAGACATTAGGGACCTCGATTGCGAGAGTGAGATTCGTTGATATTATTAAAAGAATAAAAATAAATGCTATTTTTTTCATTCTGCACCCTCCAAAGAAAGGAGGTAAAGAGAAATAAAAAGATTTGGAATCAGCCGTAGTAGACTCTGGTCAAGAGCTCGTAATATGCCCAGCCTACTGTGTTGTATGCATAGACAAGGAATGTCCAATCTCCTGGGATCGGATTGCTGTATTCAACATGCTCTGTGCTTGTGTAGCTGGTTGATCTGTCAACAATGTTTCCGTTGGGATCATAGAGGTAAAGATCAAGGTCATGTGATGATGAGGCTGAAAGATCTCCTGTTATGAGTGTAGCACCGCTGTTTACTGTAACAGTGAATGTATCATATCTGTCATAGATATCATGCACATATCCTGTGAAAGTCTGCTCGTCAACGGTTGGCTCGGTTGGTGTAGGTTCAGTTGGTGTTGTTCCGGAATCTGCTGAAGCCCCCTCGACTATGACCTCCAAATTGTAGTTTGCGGCTCCGCTGTAGCTCTGTACTTTTATTGTCCATGTTCCTGCCGCTGGGCTTGTGTAACCGACTTTTTCAAATCCATAATAGGCTGTGTATGAGTAGTCAACTTGATTTCCGTTGGGGTCGTATAGGTAGAGGTCAATATCGCTTGATGATGTGTCCCATGTTAGGTATGCGATTATTCTTTCAGCCCCGCTTCCGACGTCGACGGTGTGTGTTTGTGAACCTTTGTCAGCAACATATCCCGTGAAAGTGAGGATGGTCTCATAGTTACTGTCCCCATAGAGGTAGGCTTTGTAGGCATTTACTCTACCAGCACCATAAGCTATGTCTGCAATCTCAGTTGGGGCAACGATGTCTGCAGTTTCTACTAATGCCTTCTTAACTTGGTCTGGGGTCCAGCTTGGATGGGCCTGCAATAACAGAGCAGCAATTCCAGCAACGTGTGGTGTTGCCATTGAAGTACCTGAGGCTGAGGTGTAGTAGTCATCAATTGGAGTCCCCATGCTGGTTCCAGCAGCCCTTGCTGCTATTATGTTTACACCTGGGGCAACTACCTCTGGCTTTAATCTTCCATCTGCTGTTGGACCTCTTGATGAGAAGTCTGCAATCACATCATTGTCGTCAACGGCACCCACAGTTATGACCTTTGAAGCTGCTGCTGGTGAGCCAATTGTGTATGTATCTGGCCCGCTGTTTCCAGCAGCAACACATACAACAAGTCCAGCATCCCAAGCGTTGTTAACTGCTTGTGAAAGTGAGTCCGTACCATCGGAACTCTGTGATGAACCTAAACTGAGGTTGATAACCCTTATTCCATAGGTATCCTTGTTTTGAACGACCCAATCAACACCAGCTATTATATCTGAGATTGAACCACTTCCATCAGCGGCTAAAACCTTAACACCAACGAGCTTTGCTCCTGGGGCAACGCCTTTGTATTTTCCATTTGATGCAGCACCAGTTCCAGCTATTATGCTAGCAACGTGTGTTCCGTGTCCATTATCATCATATGGAGTTGTCTTTCCGTTAACAACATCGTACCATCCAATAACTTTGCCTTGAAGGTCTGGATGGCTTGCGTCAATACCAGTATCAATAACAGCAACAGTTATGCCGCTTCCATCATAGCCAAGTTGCCACATTGTCGTAGCAAGAACTTGGGTGGTTGAGTAATCAAGTGCAATCTTGACTTTAAAGTCATCTTCAATAAACGCTAAACCTTCAATTTTAGGAGCCAATCCGAGATATGCAAGAATCTTGTCAAGCTTGCTTGGAGTTGCAAGCTTTTTAACATCTTTAACTTTCATTTCAACAGCAAAAGCTGGAATTATGCGATACTCATATTTGATTTTGCCGAACTTTTCGAGAACTTCTTTTGCCTTTGGCATGTAAGAGTAGTCCTTAAGCATCACTATGGTGCTTATATCTGCGTCATCGGGAAGTGACTGGAGCTTTGCGTAGAGAGTTGGCTTTGCTTTACCGTAGAGCTTTGGAGTGTAACTGACTGTTACTTTCTTTGGAGCTGTTGGAGCAGCCATGGCAACTCCAAACATCAAGCCTATCAACAATAGTACCAAAATAATTCTACTCTTGTTTCTCATTGTGTACCACCGTCCATATTCAAGCTATGGTGTATATTAGTGTTCAAGAGTGAAGGGTACCATCTGGCCTATATAAATTTTATTCCTTCTAACTTTGATTAGTTAGTTGGAATCTATGCAAAAAATGAGTGTTTGTTCAAAAACTAAGGAATAAATTGAACAAAAATGAAAAAGTTTAGCCTGTACTCTAGTTATTTATATTTAGCTCTCTAAACTTTCAATTCTCTTTTTCCAGTTGCCTGGTTTCTTGAAATCTTTAGTAGTATATAATCCTTCCTTCTTTAGTATTCCCCTCGCGGCTAAAAGTCCTGTTGCAGCTGCATTCACTATATCCCTTGAAAGGCCTGCACCATCACCAGCAGCGAATATGTTTTCTATGCTTGTCTCTAAGTCCTCATTTACTTCAGCTCTCATTGCATAGTATTTGATTTCTGGAGCGTAAAGCAGAGTATGGTCGCTTGCAACTCCTGGAATTACTTTATCTAGCTTTTCAAGACCCTCTATTATGTTTGTAACGACTCTGTGAGGTAGAGCCATGGCTATATCTCCGGGTGTGACATGTTTTAATGTTGGCTCAACATTGCTCTTCCTTATCCTTGCCCACGTGCTTCTTCTCCCTCTCCTTAAGTCTCCTAAACGCTGTAGAATTGGCTTTCCTCCCCCAATCGTCGTTGCCAGCTGGGCAATGCTCTTTCCATAGGCTGTGGTATCCTCAACTGGCTCTGTAAGCTCTATTCTGCTCAGAAAAGCAAAGTTCGTGTTGTTACTCTTTTTATCCCTCATGGAGTGTCCGTTTACACCGACATAGCCATCATAACGCTCTTCAACAACGAAACCGTAGGGATTTGTGCAGAATGTTCTAACGAAGTCGTCGTATGTGTCCGTGTAAATGTGGAACTTCGGGTCATGGTTTATGCTCGTTATGGGCTCCATCACTATAGCGGGAACTTCAACTCTAACTCCCACATCTATTGGACCGTGTCTGGCTTTTAGTCCAATTTTTTGGGCTACCTCGTGGAACCAGTCAGCCCCTCCTCTTCCGGGAGCAACAATTATGTATCTGGCTTTAATTGTGAAGATTCTATTCCCTCTTCTCGCTATGACTTCACCTTGCCTAAATTCTTCAACTTTTGTCCAGAGGATGAACTTCACTCCTTTGCTTTCAAGGTATTCCTTGATTGATTTTATCACTTCCTTCGTATGGTCTGAACCAATGTGTCTCTGAATTATTGGAATGAACTTCACTCCTGCCTGAGCAGCTCTCCTCTCCCATTCTCGTATTTGTTCCTCGTTTCCTTTGTAAAGCCTTCTTGGTGCTCCATGTTTTAGAAAAATTTGGTCAACCTCCCAGACAAGCTGCCAAGAGTAGTTTTCATCGTGGGTGAGTTCAGTTAAATCGCCGCCGATGTCTGGTCTTAGGTTTATTGTTCCGTCGCTTAAGCCTCCGGCCCCTCCAACGCCGCTCATTATGTGGCACGGTTTGCATCCAACACAGTAGCCGAGCTCATACATTGGGCATACTCTCTGGTCAATGTCACCTCCCTCGTCTATTACTGCTATCTTAAAATTGCTCTTCTCTGCAAGCTCATAAGCGGCAAAAAGACCTGCTGGGCCTGCCCCTATAATGACAACGTCAAATTTTTCCTCAAAAGAAACCATATATCCCTTACCAAGGTTTGCCATGTGCATACTTATAAAATTTGTGCTCTATTAGAGAAAGGTTTAAACACGAGTTTGTATAAAATAATATGGTGGCATGGGTGGAGAGAGCTGACAAGCTGAAGGAAAAGAAGATGTGTATTGTGGTTGGAAAGAGAAAACACATCCAGATGCAGAGAAAGCAAGAGTTAAGTCATAACATTCGCTATATATCGAAAGTTCCTGTGAAACTTGTCATGGATAGGGAATTTCTAAAAGTTCATCCCGAAGATTCCCTCATAACCCTAATTGAGAACCTTAGGGGAGAGGAAACTTCTGCAGTTGTTGTTGACGATGAGGGCAAGCTTCTGGGATTCATTACAATGAAGGACTTGCTTCATTTCTTCAGCCCACCAAGGAGATACTCTATTGTTGGTCTAGGACTTTTGAAGAAGTACACAATCAACAGAGCATCGCGCGTTGAGGACATAATGATTACAAAGCCCATAACAATCCATATTAGCGACAACTTGGGTCATGCAATAAAATTGATGATTGAGACTGGAAAGCATCATCTCCCAGTTGTTGATGATGAAAAACATGTTCATGGAATCTTAGAAGTGAAGGATATTATAAGGCTCATTAGAATAGTATCGCTTTAGTTGGGGAGGATAAAATTGGATGTATTCCTTGAACTTGCGACGATACTGATAGCCGCAAAGATCTTTGGATATTTAGCGACTAGGATAAGGATGCCCGCAGCACTGGGTCAGCTCGTTGGAGGAATCATTATCGGCCCTTCTATTCTCCATTTTGTGAGCTATTCTGAGGATGTACACTTGATAAGTGAGCTCGGCATTGTTCTGCTCCTCTTTCTTGCAGGTCTTGAAACAGATGTTGAGGAATTTAAGCGTGTTGGTGTTCCGGCTTTTCTCGTTGCCATTGGTGGCGTCGCTGTGCCTTTCCTCTTTGGCTATGCCTCTGCGCTGTTCTTTGGGTATTCAAAAGTTCAAGCCCTCTTTCTTGGCGGGGTTTTAACTGCTACAAGTGTTGGACTAACGGCGAGCATTTTAATGGAGATGAAAAAGCTTAGAGGGAAAGAGGGAACAACTATATTGGCTGCTGCCGTTGTTGATGACGTTCTCGGCATTATTGTTCTCACGATTCTAGTCGCGCTGAATACAAAAGGCCATGTTTACATTGATGATTTGCTTATCCTCCTTGGAGAAGTAGCGTTTTTCTTTGTTATCAGCATTCTCATTGGAACCCGTGCTATAAAAGAAGCCCTGAAATTATCTTCAAAAATCGAATTGCCAGAAACTGTTACCGCTTTTGCCCTCTCTATAACTTTGATATTTGCATATATAGCTGAGAAGTTCCAAATAGCTGGCATTACTGGAGCTTACTTGGCCGGTCTGATAATAGCTCAAACAGATGAAGCTAGGAGAATAACAACTAAGACAATGACAATAGCGTATTCCCTCTTTGTTCCTGTGTTTTTGGTCAGCATAGGCATAAAGAGTGACATCAGAATACTCCTCCATGCGGGAACTTTTGCCCTTGTTTATTCTTTAGTGGGTATTTTTGGTAAGATTGTGGGATGTGGAGCTGGAGCATTACTGGCTAAGTTCAAGCCCAAAGAAGCTCTCCGTGTTGGTGTTGGCATGATACCAAGGATGGAAGTTGCTTTGATTATGGCCAACGTTGCTTTAACGGAAGGTGTTTTTGACCAAGGAATTTTCTCGATCCCAGTAACTATGGTAATCATAACAACAATAATAACGCCGCCTCTTCTCAAATGGACATTTGCGAGGGATTAAAATGGAAACGCTATTGATGATAGCACTAATGCTTGCTGCTGCAAAACTTCTCGGCTGGATATTTGAAAAGCTTGGCCAGCCTGTTGTACTTGGCCAGATTCTTGGGGGCCTTATAATTGGAATCTTTGCTGAGAGCAATGAAATAATTCGTGAATTTGCAAACCTCGGTGTACTTCTCCTGCTGTTTTTGGCTGGTATTGAAAGCGATTTGAGTGAATTCAAAAGAGTTGGCAAGCCAAGCATGTTTGTTGCGGGAATAGGGGTGGCTATTGCATTCCTATTTGGATTTCTTGTGGCTCTTCCCTTTGTTGAGTTTCATGAAGCTCTTTTATACGGTGCAATAATGACCCCTACTAGCGTTAGCATAACGGTTAGAGTCTTAATGGAGCTGAGAAGACTGAGAACAAAAGAAGGAACCACAATTTTAGCTGCCGCTGTCGTTGATGACGTTTTGGGCATACTAATTTTAACCATTATTATCTCCCTATTGAGAGAAGGTAGCATTCATTATAGTGCAATCGTTGAGATTCTCATTGAAGTTGCTGGATTTCTTGCAGTTTTCTTATATTTGGGGCCTGTGCTGGCAGAAAAAGCTTTTAGAAAGATTTCTCGCATAGACTTGCCAGAGGCCACGACAACTTTTGCAATCGTTTTCTTGATACTCTTCGCTTATTTAGCTGAGCATTTGAATTTGGCCTCTATCCTCGGAGCGTATATGGTTGGCCTCACGATTGGACAGACCAATTATAGAAAACAAGTGGAAAATCCAATTAATACCCTAGGATACTCCTTGTTCATACCTTTATTCTTTGTAGAGGTTGGTATGAGAATTGAGCTGAGCTATATAATTCACGCTGGATTTTTTGCTGTAATTTATGCGGTTGCAGCTATTCTTAGCAAAATCCTTGGATGTGGCCTCGGTGCGTATTTAGGCGGCTTTGACCTGAAGGCTTCTTTAAGAATCGGAGTTGGCATGATTCCAAGATTAGGTGTTGAGCTGGCTATGTTGGCAATAGCAATGGCGAGCGGTGTAATTGGTGCCGATGCATTAACAGTTGCAATCTTTATGGTGTTTGTGACGACCATAATAACCCCACCGCTGTTGAAGTGGGTTTACAGCAGAGACTGACCTCCTCCTCGCCGTGAACGGCGAGGGTTCCCACAGGGAACACCCTCTACCGTCTCGCGACGGGTTCATTGGGCAGGTTGGTGTCATCGGGCACGGTCAGAGGCACCCTCACAACAACATAAGCAAAAAGTATTTAAAAACCTTATGCAAGAATACAACAGGTGCGTGAGATGAAACTCACGCTAAAGATGAAAATAAGACAGCTAACGAGGAACAAGGAGTGGATGTTAGAACAATCTATTGATGCTTTTAGAAACTGTGTAAACGATTGGCTTAGCGCAATTGCTCAACTCGGAGAAAAACCTAATAGGGGCAATCTCCACACTTTCGCTTACAAGAAAATTAGAGAGAAATATTCACAACTACACAGTAATGTGGTTCAAGATGCTATGAACTTGGCAATTGAGATTTACCGCTCTTGGCTCAAGAACGGGGGAGAATTTCCGGAGTTTCACTCTGATGTTATTTACTTTAAAGGTGTTGATGTTAAGGTAGAAAACAATGGACTAGTTGTTCCACTTATGGGTAAAAGGGTTTACTTACCTCTATACGTTCCAAAGAAGTATAAAAAGTATCTTCAATACAAGCACGGTAGAGTTATCATAAAGCGCATTGGTAGGGACTGGTACGCATTTATCTCAATCAATGTTCCAGAGAAAGAGCCAATAAAACCTGTTGGAACGATTGGCGTGGATTTGGGATACTATAACTTGTTGGTGGCAAGCGATGAGAAAGGAAGAGAAGTCATGAGAGTCCAAGGAGACACGTTGATAAAACACAAGGAACACTTAGAAAAGCTAACTACAAGAAGGCAACAGAGGCTTATGAAAAAGTTTGGCATTTATGCTAAGACAAACCACAAAGATAGAAGGTTTGTTAATGATTTAAACCATAAAATTGCTAAAGAGCTTGTTTTAAAGGCAAGACAGTTAAATAGGATGATTGTTTTGGAAAAGCTGAAGGGTTTAAAGAGGCAAAAGAGATCAAAACCACTAAGGAAGATTTTGCACCGCTGGAGTTATGCCGATCTAATATCAAAAATAACTTACAAAGCAAAGCTGTACGGTGTCCCAGTTATCTTTGTAAGCCCAAGAGGTACTTCAAAAACATGCTCGAACTGTGGTCATTACGTTAAAAACTTCAAAGACGAAAGAGTGTTTAAATGCCCAAAATGTGGTTTTGGGACCGATAGAGATTATAATGCCTCCATAAATATTGCAAAAATTGGATTGCAGACTCTCCCCCCACCCTAAAAGATAGATTTCCAGCCCGCAAAGAAGGTGATCCAGTGCTCATAATATAGTTTATGAATAATACAGAATTTGGTGCAAAACTATGGAGGAATCTCCGCAAACTCCATTAAAAATAGAGGCTCTCACACGAGAGAAAATTCTTTAACAGCGTTGCGAGATGGGTGTTTTTGGGTGAAGAAATTCCAGAAATTATTATAATATTAGAATGGTGCGGTGGCCGGGATTTGAACCCGGGTCACCGGCTTGGGAGGCCGGTGTCCTAGACCAGGCTAGACTACCACCGCTCAACAATAAATAAAGAAGAGTGTATTTAAAAGCTTTACTTCAGCTTCTCTAAAATAATCGCAGGACAGACTTTTATAACACCCTCGATTTTACCTATTTTGTTTGAAATTATGTCTGCTAAGTCCTCGCCATCCTTTGCCCATATTTCTGCCATTATCATGTGGTCTCCGCTGGTTAAGTAGAGCTCTTTGATGAAGTCAAATTCTTTGAGCTTGTGTGCAACCTCAAATATCTTTTCGGGGCGTGTATCTACTCCAGTTATGCTGACCAAGTTGTATCCCAGCTTAGCAGGATCAACTTTAACTGTGTAGCCTTTTATTATTCCGGCTTCTTCCAAAGCCTTAACCCTTTTTCTCACAGCAGTCTCGCTAATCCCAAGGACTTTTGCAATCTCGGTAAATGGTGTTCTTGCATCTTTGGTGAGCATTTCTATTATAATCCTATCTCTTTCGTCTATCAACTTTCCTCACCTCATAATTAATTTGGCAAATCTATTATATTAACGTTTTGAACTTTTTGGTTTTAAAATCAAACTTTTAATTTTAATTTCGTTACTACCTCTATGTGAGGAGTATGGGGGAACATATCAAGCCCAATTATTTCTTCGATTTTATAAATGCTTTTAAGCTCTTCTAAGTTCTTGGAGAGTGTTTTTGGATTGCATGAAACGTAGACAACTGTCTCGGGTTTATCTCTGAGTATTCTCCGTATGAGCTTTGGATGAAGTCCGGCCCTTGGAGGATCAACTATGAGGGTGTCGTATTCCTTGAGATTCTCAACATCTTTGTCTTCACCAACATAAAACCTAGCATCAACATTGTTAATCTCAGCGTTTCTCTTTGCCATTTCAACTGCGAAGGGATTAACTTCAATTCCCTCAACCTTAAAGCCCCTCTTTGCTAGATAGATTCCAAACGTTCCAACGCCAGAATACAAATCAAGAACTTTTTCACCCTCTGCAAACTCAGCTACCTTTTTTACAAGAGTTACAGCCTGATAGGAATTCGTCTGGAAAAAGCTGTTTGGATGGATGAGATACACAACATCATCGAGCTTCTCTCTTATGAACTCACTGCCCCAGAACTTTCTTGGTTCCCCATAGGAAACATCGCTTTTTGACGCATTAATGCTCCAGTATATTGAATCTGCGAAGTCAAAATACTCTGACACTTCTTCTGGAAGAGGCCCTTCATTTGTGACTAGGTTTATCATGAATTCGCCCGTGAATTTGCCCTCTCTCATAACGATGTACCTCATGAATCCTTCACTTTTCTCCAAATCCCATGGTTCAAGGTTATAATCCTCCATGAACTCTCTCAATGCTTTTAATGCTCTTTTACTTCTGTCACCAAAGACCTCGCACTTCTCTATGTTAACAACATCCCACCAAGTGCCCCTTCTCCTAAATCCTATCCCCCTTGTAGAAATGATAACATCAATCCTGTTTCTGTGCCCGTAAATCTTTGGAGAAGGAAGCACGTCAATGTGAAATCCGAGAATTTTCTCTAATTTTTCTTCTTTGAACCTTACTTGCTCCTCATATGGCAAGTGCTGTAATATACAGCCCCCACATTTTCCAAAGTACTCACATTTTGGTTCAACTCTTAAAGGGGAAAATTCAATTATATCATAATCATGAGCAACAAGTATCTTTTTTTCTCTATGCCATTTTTTGATCTCAACTACATCACCAATAGCCGTAAATGGAACGTAAATTTTCCTTCTACCAACTTTTGCAACTCCAAATCCTTCTTCACTCAGCTTTTTGATTTCTGTTCTCATAAATGTGGCTCGGTTGAGCAGTTTTATAAACTTTTGTTTTTGAAGGATTGGGGTCTGTCCGTCGTGAGTTTTTAGGAGGTTTGTGAGTGAAAACCTTCCCGTTTAAATTTACTCTCACGACGGACTTGGGTCTCATTAGCCTCAACTCCCCTCTGGGTTCATTGGGGAGTAAGTCATTAGCCTCAACCCCGCTCAGGGCGACCCCAAGTCCCCGCATCCAAATGTTGAACGCCCCAACAAACTGTCTATCACCAACAAAACTACAATTAGGACACTCCACCAGCCCGTTTCGGGACTCTAACCTACTCCCACATTTCGGGCAGGTGGATGAAGTGTGAGCAGGATTAATAAACTCAATTGGAACACGGTAGGAGAGTTTTCGGATGATTTTACCCCAAGTTGAGCGGGAGAGTTTCCGGTTAAACTTCTTCGAACCGTTCTTCAGCATGTTGAACTTGTTCAAATCCTCGAAGACAAAAACTGCATTGGGAAACTCTCTCGACAGTTGAACGGCCAACTTGTTCAGATAGTCCTCAATACGGTTCTTTCTCCTTGCAGAATACTTCTTGAGGAGTTTTCCAATCCTCTTTGAAGCCTTCCGCTGAATACTCTTCAATCCGTCAATAATCCTATCGTAAGTTTCTGCAATTCTGTGGAGTTCGCTCAAATCCACTTTTATCCAGCCCTTCTTCGGATGGTAAACGTCGAGGCTCATTAAGTTACTGTCAATCCCTATTTTAACTTCTCCAGAAAATTCAATTTCTTTTGAAAAGGTTAGGAGAACGTCGTTTTCCCTGATTATCAGTTCACCAACCTTCCAGCCTTTAATCCGCTCGTAAAACCATTCGTTGGAGTAATCGAGTTCAAGGTATTCCTCACGTGGTTTTACGGTAATCCTGATTTTTGAGTCATTAATTTTCATTAGCGTTGTTTTCACTCGAATAAACTTTCTCCTCAAGGCTGGTTTCTTTCTCTTCCGTCTCCCTTTGAGGTAATTTTGCCTCCAGCTCTCCAAAATCGAGTAGGCGGTCTTTATTGCAGAATCAACGTAGTGTTTGGCAAAAGGCCAGTTCTGGAGGAGTTCGTTCCTTAGTTTCCTTTTGAATTCATTTGATTTTGGGAAGTGGGGGATTAGTCTGGTGGTTTCATAGTGTTTTCGTTTTCCGTTTCCAATAGAATAGTAGTGTTTCACTTTCTTTTCTTTCCAGACAGTTTTGCTCCAAATCTCATCTATCGCTCGCTGGAGTGTTTGCTGGTATGCGGTGAGGAGGTCGTCTATTTGCCAGTTGTGGTTCATCTTGTATGTGAGGATGATTTTCACTCCTCAACCTCCTCGATTAGTTTTTTCACGCCCTCCTTGAGTTTCTTGTATTTGTGGGAACGAGCTCCGTAGAGTTTGCCCGCAAAGTGGCTGATTATGGTTATTAAATCCTCAATGAGTTCTTCTTTTGGAGTCTTGTCCTTCTCGTTGAGGACTATTATTTCTGTTCCATTCTGTTGGAAGAAGAATTCGAGTGTTTTAAACCCGAAACGGGTGAGTCTGTCGGGGTAAGTGATGATGACTTTTGAGACTTCTCCTTTTGCTACAAGTTCGAGGAGTTTCCGATAGTTTTTCCTGTTCTCGTTCAATCCTGAACCAATGTCCTTGAGTATTTGGACTTCCCATCCTCGTTCTTTCGCATATTGTTTGATGGTTTCAATTTGTCTTTCTAAATCGTCTTTTTGCGTGTGACTGGAGACTCTGGCGTAGCCAATGATTAAACCATTGTTCGATGTTTCTCCGAGTAGGCGTTTTATTTCGCTTTCTGGAATTCTCCTCCGCCCTCCCGGGGTTCTGACTGTTTTGATTTTCCCTTCCCTATCCCATTTCTGGATTGTTTTTGGATGAACTCCGAGTATCTCACTCGCCTGTTTGACCGTGTAAAGCTTTTCCTTCACTACCATACACTCACATTTAATCACAAAAACTTTTAAACATTCCGCTCAAAAAGAACAGTTCAGAAGGCAAATTTTGTCCAGTAATCTTTATTAGAATGGTGTGCAGAAAACAATAATGGTGTTTCTGTATGCGTAGGAGGGATTATATATACAAGCTTTTAGTTGTAAAGAAAAAAGCCGTAACTTTGCAGAAATTGAGTGAAGAGCTGGAAACACCCATGCCCAAACTTCTTCAGACTCTTAAAAGTTTAGAATCTGATGGCTTGGTTGAGGTTTTCTATGGTCAAGAAAAAGCTACAATCATGGTTAGAGCTAAAACCCTTGATGATTACATTGAAACTTAATCTGGTCTCATTTCTGCTTTTTAAAATTATTTTTGGATTTGTGTTCATTCTTTCAACAAACAGCACTTTTATATATAATGACGACGTGGTAATATTAAAACAAGTAAGTTGTTGTGTGGAAGTGAAAATTAAAATGGTTGTGATTGTTGTTACTGGAAGAGGAGGGGCAGGAAAAACGACTTTGACCTCAAATCTCAGTGTTTATTTTGCCAAAAATAAGTACAGAACTTTAGCTGTCGATGGGGACTTGTACCTTCCAAAGCTAGGTCTTCATTTTGGGATTGATTTCCCTAGGTATAACATTCATAGTCTTCTTAGAGACCCTGCACTTAAAGTTGAAAATGCTATCTACAGACATAAAACCGGTGTTCATTTAATTCCGGGTAGCACAAAGCTTCAGGATATCATAAACGTCCCAGCATCTCGTTTGAGGAGAGTTATAGGGGATGTTATGAATGAGTTTAGTGTTACCATTGTAGATTCTCCAACTGGAATACCCTTTGACACGCTCCATATCTTCGAGCTTGCTGATTATCAAATTATTGTGATTGAGGTAGAGCGTTCCCCGATTTACTCTTTTGAGACTATGGTGAAGAATGAGGTTATCAAGCTTAAAACATTGGGTGATTTATTTGGATTAAACGTTGCTGTCGTGCTGAATAAGGTAAGGGAATCTTCGAGGGATATTAGTGGAATAATTGAATTCCTTGAAGGTGATATGGGTGTGCCAGTTATAGGAGTAATACCATTTGATAATCGTGTTCCTCACTCAGTGAATATAGGCGTGCCGATACTGAAATACAAACCAAGAGCTTCTGTATCAAAGCGATGCGATTAAAGGAATGTGGGGAAATTCTGGAGGAGTGGATGTTTGGTAAAGCAAAAGTGGAGAAAATTGTTGATGAGATAATAACTGAGAGACTGTTGAACTTTTAGGTTTTAGATTTTTCTTTGTACTCAAACAGCTCGCTGACTCTCACAAGCGGAATCAGTGTGTAGCCTTCTTTTTCAATGTTTTCTTTGGCTCCCTCTTCCCTGTCAACTACAACTATAATTCCTACAATCTTTGCCCCCTCTTTTTCAAGAATCTTCGCTGCTCTTAAAACGCTCCCACCTGTTGTCGTTACATCCTCAACTAGAAGTACTTTATCTCCAGCTTTCACTTCCCCCTCAATTTGCTTTCCAGTCCCGTGTTCTTTCTTTTTCTTTCTTACTATCAAGAGAGGCTTTTCTGTTTCTAAAGCTAAAGCTGTTGCAATTGGGACTGCGCCAAGTTCAGGGCCAGCAACTTTGTCAAATTCAATCTTCTTCTTTTCAGCTTCGCTTTTCATAAGCTCTGCAATTAGCTTTAGGGCTTTGGGGTTGGTTATGAGCTTTTTAATATCAATGTAATAGCTACTCTCTTTTCCAGAGGTCAAAATGAAATGCCCAAACTTTATGCATCCCTCTTCAAATATCATGTTGATTAGCTCATCCTTCATTTTTATCACCAAGATGTCAAATTGAAAAAACTTTTGAAAAGAAGTACACAAAAAAGCGTTTAAAAACCTAACGCTTTCCAGCTTTCATTCTCTCTTGCAACTCATACAGCTGTGCAATCCTCTCTACGGTGTCAGCATCTTCTGGACTTTTATCATCTCTTAAAGTCACATATCTTGGGAATCTCAGTGCAAAGCCGCTCTCGTACTTTGGACTCTTTTGAATCTCTTGATATGTAACTTCAATTACTACCTTGGGCTCTATTTCTACGAATTTTCCTTTCTCTTTCTTTATGAGAGGCTTAAGCATTTTTGTGAACTCAATTAAGTCTTCATCTGTAAATCCGCTGCCCACTTTTCCAACTGGGACGAAAGTCCCAGTGCCAGGGTCGTAAGCACCAAGTAGGAAAGAGCTTAAGACATGCGCTCTCCTTCCTTCTCCCCATTCTGCTCCAATGATTACTAAATCGAGGTTCTCCATCGTTGGCTTGATCTTGAGCCACTTTTTACCTCTGTTACCTGGCTCGTAAACAGCATCTAAACGCTTAGCCATCAAGCCTTCATGTCCCATGTCGAGGGCTTTATGATAAAATTCCTCAGCTTCCTCTGGGCTTTTGGTTATCAAGTTCTCTGCAACTTTAATCCACTGATTAGCTTCAACTATGCTCTCTAATTTCTTACGGCGCTCGATAAAAGGAGTATCAATTAAGTTCTCCCCGTCAACGTAGAGGACATCAAATAAATTAAGCTCCAAAGGTATTTTTTCAATCATCTCTTGGATGTTGTATTTTCTCCTAAATCTCCTCAAGACATATTGGAATGGTCTCGGCCTTCCTCCTTCTCCAACTGCTACGAGCTCTCCTTCAACTATGGCTTTTTCTGGTTTTATGCTCTTCCTTATCCTCTCAACGACCTCTGGAATGGACTTTGTAACGTTCTCTAGTCTTCTGGAATAGATAATCACTTTATCTCCATCTTTGTGAACTTGAACTCTCGCGCCGTCATATTTAATTTCAAACTCTGCTTCGCCGCCCATTTCGACTAAAGCTTCTCTAACACTAGCAGCCATCTGGGCAAGCATCGGCTTTATTGGCTTTCCAATCTGGATTGTGACCTTTGATAATCCTTCATTTCCCTCAAGCTTGGCTATTTTTGTAACAAACCCAAAGTCGCTTGTTAGCATATAAGCTCTCTCAACGAGCTCTGGCTTTACTCTAAATGCCTCAGCTATTGCATCTCTCAAAAGTCCCTCTGCAACTCCTGTTCTCATTGTTCCGAGGATTGTTCTTGCCAAATACTTCCCTTCAATTGGTTCAGCATCCATGAAGAGGTTTGCAAGATATTTAAGCTTCCTATCTTGGCTTCCTTCCCCTGTAGTTTCTGCAACTTTTACAAGAGTTTTGTAAACTCTCTTTATTGTCAAAGGCTGCCCAAAAAAGCTCTTCTGTCTTCTTTTTTGAAGAGCTAATGCGACACTCTCACCCAAATCACCAGTGTCTTTTACCGAATTCTCTATCCACTCTGCATTAATACCGGTTGCCATTGCAACTGCTTTAATAAGGAGCTTTTCACCAACGCCCAATTCTCTTTCATCCCAATCTGGGAAGACCTTTCCCAGAATGAGATAGGGTACAATTTCCAAAAGCTCCTCATCCTCAACTTTCTTGAGAAAATCAGCGACAAACCTTGTTTTTAAAGTCTTGAGTGTTGTTTTTTCCAGTCTTCTATATAACTCGGCTAACTCTTTGTACAGCATAACTCACCACCATAAAAAATAGGGAGTTAATGGATAAAAGCTTACCTTTTTCTTCTGGAAGTCTCGCCCTTTAAGGCAGGGATGCAGTAATTCAGGATTGGCTTTTGGAGCATCGAAAGCCTTATAAGCCTTGCCGTAGTAATTGAACCTTGAAGGGGTTTCCGAACGGGTTGTCCTTGGAAAGGCTTTCGCTTGCTCGTGTCCCGTTGAGGGATGGCCCCGAAGGGAGCTTTCAATTGATGCCCGGTTGGATGGTTGGAAACCCTTGAGGGGGGCTTTGGGACGATAACCCCGAGCCAGCTTGGGCTGGTAGGGTAACGGGCTCAAGACCGGGCCCTCGGGTTGAACCGAAAACCCGGCAACGGGGAAGTAGGGGATGAGCCCCCGAACCGATGAAACGCCTTAAGGGAGGAGGTTATGACGCCCAAGAGGAACCCCCTCCCTTCAGGGCAAGGAGGAGGTCAGCCTATCCATCTCCCAACCTTTGGCTTTTCATCGTAAATTCCGCAGATATGATAGCTATCTATGCCTAAATCTCTAAGTCTTTCTTGAACTTTAGGCAGTTCTTCTTCCCTTAAAAGGGCAAAAAGACTTCTTCCAAGCATAACCATAGAGGAGGGAAGTTTTATTAATTTGTCAATTTCTCTTGCAATCTCTAACAGTTCCCCGTTCAAAAGCTCTGTGTTCTCGGCAAAATCTCTTGCGAGATGCATGAGGTTTTCGGGAGTTGGATTTTTAAGGAGCTTTTCTAAGGCTTTTTGCCCTTCCCTTTCTATTGCTTTTATAACGTCGCTGTCAAGGACTTCCTTTGTGGATAATCTTCCTAGAGGTATTGCAAGAACTTTGTATTCCTCGGAAAATATATTATCGACAACACCAATTCCAGGAGCTCCAGCTTTTATCCTAATCTCAATTCCTCCGTGTACTTGAGCAATTACATCCCCTAAGCCACCTTTGTTAAGGACTTCGTGCTTGTGAGCTATTTGCGCTGCTTGAAGGAATGTTTTATTCTTAAAATAGTATCCTAAAGCTAAAGCTGTTCCCAAAGCTCCACCGGCACTATTGCCGAAGCCATATCCATTTGGGAAGTCAAAGTACTGCCAGATTTCCACCTCTCCCTTGAATTCTTGGGGGATTATCTCTTCAGCAACAGAATAGCTGATGACTGCTTCCTCTCTCTTTATTGGTTCCCCATTGAATGCAATGTGAATATGCCTCTCTAATCCGCTTTCGATGCTCACAAAAACATTGGTGCCTTTTGTCAAGTTAATCCCTGCTCCAAGAGAGCCGGCTAGAAGGGGATTTTCATTGAACTTAGGCACAAAGAACGCTGTTATATGTGCTGGAATGAAAGCTCTAATTAGCATTACTTCACCTCCAAAAAGAATTAAAGAACTCCCTTTAAAACTTGATGGAAAGACAAAAAGAAAAGAGAAGATCACTCCTCAACTACATATACTGGCACTTTTCCATGTGGAATACCGTACTTCTTTCCATACCATTCGCTGAGGAACCAGTGTGCTGCTACTAGCAGTACAAGACCTATTGGAAGGAGGACTATCCAAGTCCTAATTCCTATAGCGAAGAGAATGTACAGTATAATTCCAACGCTTGCTGCTGTTGCTGCATATGGGATTTGGGTTGTAACGTGGTCAATGTGGTCGCTTCCGGAGAACATTGAACTCATGATTGTCGTATCGCTGATTGGTGAACAGTGATCACCGAAGATACCTCCAGCGAAGACTGCACCAATTGAAGCCCAAAGTACTGGTCCTGCTTCCCCACTTATGTGGTAAGCTAGTGGAATAGCTATTGGCATCATAATTGAGAAGGTTCCCCATGATGTTCCAGTTGTGAATGAGATGAACATTGCAATTAGGAATATAACTAGCGGCACTATTCCTGGTGAGAGCACTCCAGAGGCAATTCCAACTACGTAATTTGCTGTTCCTACTGCATCAGTTGCGCTCTTAATGCTCCAGGCTAAGAGCAATATGGTGTTTGCAATAATCATCTGCTTCATACCTTGAACTATTGCTGTTTCTGCTTCTTCTACTGTCATTATTTTCATTCCAACGACGAGGAAGAACGCTACAACGACCATTGCAAATGAACCCCAAAGCAAGGCTAAAGCTGGGTCAGAGTTTGAAAGTACACCCATTAGTCCATCTGAAGCAAAAGTCTCACTACCTCCGCCAGTAACCCACATCCCGTAGAGTGTGACAAAGACGAGTGTTAGTATTGGCCATATGAATGTGTGAACATTTCCACCTTCTTTTGGCGCTCCTAAGTCAATTTCAGTAGTCATCAATGGTTTTGCACCATCGCGGAGAACTTTTCCAGTTGTTCTTGCTCTGTATTCGGCGTGGAGCATTGCTCCATAGTGCCTTTGAGTGTAGGCAACGAGGAACACTAAGATTATTGCAAATATTGAGTAGAATCTGTATGGAACACTTGAAAGCCAAGCGGCATAAGGTCCTAAAGTTATCCCGAGGTCTTTGAATGAATCCCCGATTAGACCAACTTCATAACCAATCCATGTTGAAACAAGCGCTAAACCTGCTACTGGAGCAGCAGTAGAATCATCGATATAAGCTAACATTTCTCTTGAAACCCTTGTTTTATCAGTTATTGGTCTCATAGTGTTACCAACGATAATTGTGTTTGTATAATCATCGAAGAACACTAGAATACCTAAAAGCCAGCCCATAAGTGATGCAGCCCTGCTTGTTCTTACTGTTTTAGTTAGAGCTTTTGCAATTGCCATGGCGCCACCAGATTTGTAAATTAATCCCACACCTGCACCAATTAAAAAGTCGAACAGTAGGATTTTTGCGTTCCAGTCGTCAATGGCGTTTCCGACTATCCAGTCCAAAGTTTGAGTGGTTCCCGTTATTGGATTCCATCCCGAAACCATCACTCCACCAATCCAGACACCTGCAAATAGAGCTAACAATACTCTTTTTGTCCAAATAGCCAATATGATAGCCACAAGTGGTGGTAGCAGGGACAAAACTCCAAAGTCTGCCATCAACTAACACCTCCTACCTAAATTTGTAGACATTCGTTATTTGGCATGCTTATAAAGTTTTTGGAAATATTTTTGTCGTTCTGATTATTGCCGAAATTTTATCGAAAATTATTTAAGATTTTCGAATGTTCTATGGTGAACTTTCTTGGACGTTTATGAATGTCTATGTAGTATGATGTAGTATCGGTAACGTTAACGGTCTCCTTTTATAAAAATCTTTCTCTAAAAGTCTATATCCAATTAGACAAATAACGAAAAAAGTTTAAAGCAAGTGTTTAACGAAGAAAATTATTCGGGAAGATTTGACAAAAGCAAACCCTAAACGTTATCCAGAATTTCCTTCAGCTTTTTGAAGTCCTTCCTAAGCTCTTCTTTGAGCTGGGGCTTATACAAAGCAACTGCTGGGTGGTACATTGGCATTATGATAATCTTTCCGAAGAGCGTTCTTGCTTCAAATGTTTTTCCGTGGATTTTGCTTATTGGTTCCACTTCAAAGCCAAATTTTTTGAGAATGTAGCTCATAGAGTGTCTCCCTAATGGGACAATAACCTTAGGTCTAATTATGTCAATCTGTCTGTCTAGATATGGGCAGCAGGCTTTTATCTCATCCTCAGTTGGGTCCCTGTTGTTGGGGGGACGGCATTTTACTATATTCGTTATGTATACATCCTCCCTTTTTAGACCAATTTCAGCTAAAAGTTCATCTAAGACTTTTCCTGCTCTTCCTACAAACGGCAGTCCTTTTTGATCTTCCCAATACCCGGGAGCTTCGCCAACAAACATTATTTTTGCATCATAACTCCCGCTACCGGGGACAGCGTTTGTTCTCAGCATACCTAATGGGCATTTTGTGCAATTCTTTATCTTCTCCTCAAGCTTTTTCATCAGCTCCTCTTTTGCCACGTTTAACACCTAGAGTCTTTTGTGAGAGATAAGCCTTTAAGAGCTCAACCCATGCTGTATAATAGCCTTTTTCATATTCATCCCTAAACTCATGCTTTAGGATTCCTTCAAAATGCTCTAAGAGCTGCTCAGCTTTCTCGTGATCAACCTCTTTTACGAGCTGAACTATTAGTGCATCGGAATCGTTGTCCTTTAGGGCAGATATGAAGCCGTTTATTGCTTTTGAGTACCCCCTTCCCCACTCATCGTCGCCTACCATCTTTTTGAGCTTTTCGAGATGTGACTTTGCTTTATTGAAGTCCCTCCGCATCAGGGCCCTTAGGAACATTTCCATTCTCATCTCTCTGGCTGGCATTTCGCTCACCAACTTTAACTGCCTCTGAGTGTATTTAACTCTTAGCCTGCCATACCTATGCAAGTAAATCTGCATATTTACGCAAAAGTTTTTATACCATTTCGGGTAATCCAATACCAGGGGTGATAAAATGGCTGAAGTCATAGGTGAAATTCCAAGCGGTGAGAAGGAGTTTAGCGAGCTAACTAGGAAAGTTCGCGATCTCATTGAATATCCTGAATTAAGTGAGGAGGAATTCCAAGATCTGCTTAAAAAGGCAAGTAGAGGGTACGGTGGTCCTTTACCTCACAGAACTTACTCCCTCTGTCCAGAAACCAGGAAAGTTGTTCCAGCAGTTGTCTGGGAAAAAGACGGAAAAGTTTGGATAACAAAGAAATGTCCTGAAGGTTTAATCACTGAAGTTTATTATGAAGATGTTGAGATGTATTATCGCTTTAAGGAGTGGAGATTCGAGGAAAAGAAATTAGCGAGCTTTAATGTAGAAAACAGTGGTGTTAATTGTCCTTTTGACTGTGGTCTCTGTCCGAGGCACCGCTCACACACTAATCTGCTCAATATAGTCCTGACTAACCGCTGTAATTTGAGCTGTTGGTACTGTTTCTTCTATGCTAAAGAAGGACAGCCAATTTACGAGCCTACGCTTGAACAGATTAGACTGATGCTCCGCAACGCTAAAAAAGAGATCCCCATTGGAGCAACAGCTGTTCAGTTCACCGGTGGAGAGCCAACACTTAGAGAAGACCTAATTGAGATAATCAAGATCGCAAAGGAAGAGGGCTATGATCATATTCAGCTCAACACCGATGGAATCAGATTAGCTTTTGAGCCAGAGCTGGTTAAGAAGATTAGGGAGGCTGGAGTTAATACTCTCTATCTAAGCTATGATGGCATGACCCCACAGACAAACTGGAAGAACCACTGGGAGATTCCGCTCATCTTTGAGAACGTCAGAAAAGCAGGTGGGCCTGGAATCGTCTTAGTCCCAACAACAATAAGGAATGTGAACGACCACGAGCTTGGAGCTATAATTAACTTTGGTCTTAACCATCTTGACATTGTTAGAGGAGTAAACTTCCAGCCGATTTCCCTCGTTGGTAGGGTTCCAAAGAAGGAGAGGCAGAGGTTTAGGATCACAATTCCTGGGGCAATAAAGAAGATTGAAGAGCAGACAAACGGTGCAATAGCAAGAGAAGACTGGTATCCCATTCCAATAGCTGGGCATATAGCAAGATTCTTTGAAGCATTCACGGGACACAGATACTACATGACCTCTCACTTTGGCTGCGGTGCTGCAACTTACGTCTTCCTTGATGAGGACAGAGTAATTCCGATATCAAGGTTCCTCGATGTTGAGGGCTTCGTGGAGTTCCTTGAAGAAAAAGCAGAAGAGCTTGAAAAATGGAAGAAGCTCGGCAGGCTTGAGAAGCTTAAAGTTGGTGCTGAGATATTCCTCAAGTTCAAGAGCTTCTACGATGAAAAATACGCTCCAAAGAGCTTTGATGTCCTTGACGTAATAAAGAATGCCTTTGCCCGTGGAACATACGATGCTCTCGGAGAGTTCCACTACAAAACTTTATTCCTTGGAATGATGCACTTCATGGATGAGTACAACTATGATGTTGAGAGAGTCGAGAGATGTGTAATCCACTATGCCCTACCAGACGGAAGAATAGTGCCCTTCTGTACCTTCAACGTGCTCCCAGAACTTTATAGAGATAAGGTGCAGGCACAGTTCAGCTACAGCTGGGAGGAGTGGAAGAAACTCCACCCAGATTGGGAGTACAAGAAAGACAAGTACATCAGAACTAAAGAGTTTGTTGAAAAGATGAAGAAGAGCGAGCTTTACAGGAAGACATACATTGACATAAAGAACTACTTCGAGTGAGGTGATGCCAATGAAGAGAAAGCTTAAGTTTATTAAACTTAAATTTGGCAAAATTGCCCCTCATGAAGCGATGGATTTACAGTACAAGCTGAGCATTAATCCAGCAACTTATAGGGTTTTCATTAATGGATATTCAAAAACGGGAGTGATAGTGTTTGATGAGGGGAAGCTTTCAAAAGAGGAAATTCTAAAGACGCTAAGTGATTATGAGCCAGAGATTGCAGAAGAAAGAGAAATAACACTGGAAGAGCTTGTAAACTCAAGCATGAGCTGGAGGAATGTCATGGGAGAAATTTTATCGCAGTGAATATTTCTTTCGCTTCTTCATACTCCTTTAATTCTTCAATCCTTGGAATGCTCCATGCTCCTCTTTTAAGCGTTGAAAGAGCAGCAACGAGGTTGGCAAACCTGCCAATTTTTAAGAGCTCTTCTTTGGTGAATTCTAGGCTGTTAAGCTTGTCCATGTACCAGAACGATGTGAGAAGGGCTGCCATAAAAGCGTCTCCAGCCCCCGTTGTATCCACGGGCTTAACTTTGTGAGCCGGAATTTGAACTCTTAAGCCACTGTGAATTATTTCACTCCCCCTCTCTCCCTTGGTTACAGCCAAAAGCTTGAAGTCAAAATTTTCCACCTCTACTCCATGTTTCCTTAAAAATTCAAGCTCTCCATCACCAATTTTTATTATGTCAGCAAATTCCAGTCCCTTTTGTATATCCCTAAGCATCTTATCCTCTCTTCCCTTCCACAAGTCAAGCCTTATGTTCACATCATAGCTTATTGGAATTCTTCCTTTCGCTTTTTTGAGGACTTCAAAAACTGTGCTTCTGCTCGGCTCTCTTGCAAAGAGAACACTTCCGAAGTGAAGCAGAGAAGCTTTCTCGAGAAAAGAGAAATCTATGTCCTCAATCTTCAGATTGAAATAGGCAACTCCATCATAGAGGATGAATTCTGGCTTAGCTCCAATCAGCTGGACAAAAACGACACCAGTATGCTTTTCTCTGTCAAGTTTTATGTAGTCTGTGTTTACTCCCTCTTCCTTGAGCTTTTCAACTAGGAATTCTCCAAAAGGATCTGCTCCAACTTTACTTATTAGTGCTGAAGGTGTTCCCAATCTTGCCAACCCAACAGTTACATTGGCTGGAGCTCCCCCAGCATGTTTTTCAAAAGTCTTAACGTCCTTTAACGGCCATTCTTCTTTTGCTATGAAGTCAATTAATACTTCACCTATTGCAAAGATCATAATAATCACCCGATTTTCTTGAGGAATTCACTATATAATTTGACTAAGTTCTCTTTAGGTTTTTCGTAATAGTCTGGAGGAACATTAATGTAAATTTCTCTTCTTTTTAACCCTTTTATTTTGTTTTTAAAGTCCTTGAGAACAAATGCCGTTGGCTTTAGACTTCCGTCACTTCTTAGAAGTCCAAAGAATCTTTCATGTATTGCCTTATCAAATGGAGGCTTGTCCCAGAGACTCTCGTGATAATCTGAGAAGTTCCAGTATAAAGCACCAATTGTTCCAAATTCATAAAGGTGCTTTAATGTCTTTTCGAGCCATTTTGCTGCCTCTTCTTCATTTATGAGATAGTGTTCTAGGATATCTTTTCCAGTAGCAGATTTTATCTTTCTAGTTTCTCCTTGAGTAGTTGGCATTCCAAACTCTTCCATTAAAATATTTTTTTTGCCAAGAGCTTTTGTTAAAATACAAGCAAATGGTACAAAATATGGATCAAGGGGATCTGTAAAATCTGTATAAACAGAATAAGCATGCATACAGAGGAAATCGTTGTAAAGAGCAACATCTTGAACTCTAAAGTTTTTATTCCTATCTATATCCTCCTGATGAATGCCAAAAGTCACTGGTCTACTATCATTAGATTTTATTGTTTCGTAAACAAATTTCAGCCATCTTTTTGCAACTTCCGGTGTTCTTGGTATTCTAACGTTATCTATTTCATTTGAGATGTCCCAAGCATATATTTGAGAGGAATCACTGAATTCTGATGTGACTGTGTTCAATAACAATTCCTCAGCTTTCAGAATTTCTTTGTCTTCATAAATATCCCTTGCTCTTCTATCAACAACTTTGCCATTTGAATATGTAAGGAATCTCTCGTGGGGCTTGTCATCCAGCAACCATTCCGGAAGCCAATTTATGCCGCTCATGTGTCCTATGAAGAAAGTTGGAATTAGTTTGAGATCTAGTTCGTTGGCGATATCAAGAACTTTTCCAAGATTTTTTAGGCTTTTTTTGTCAATTTTGTCAATTTTTGGTTGAAAATCTTCCCAGAGTAGAAAAATTCTCACAACGTCGAGGTTGAGTTCTTTAATAACTGAAAACTCTTCTCTTACTTCTTTTTCGTCAAACTCTTTCCACCAGAACATAGCCTTCTTTCTGGGCCAGTAGTTGACTCCTAAAATAAAGTCCATTTTTATCCCTCCAAATAAAGTTTAAGAAGAAATCAGCCCTTTATTCCTCCTGAAACACCTTTCATGTAATACTTCTGAAGTGCAACGTAAACAATTATTGGTACCAATATTGTCAAAACGCCTGCTGCTGTTAGCTCTCCCCAGTTTGGATTGTATCTGCTCACGAACCTTGTTATTCCAGCAGAGGCTGGCCAGTTCTCTGGTCTCAGCAGTGTAATCGCAAAGAACAAGTCTTGCCATACGAAGATAAACTGAACAACTGCAACGCTTATGATAGCTGGTAGGGCTATTGGAAGGATTATCTTAAAGTAAATTCCAACGTTGCTTAAGCCATCAATCTTTGCTGCCTCTTCATAATCCTTAGGTACGGACATGAAAAAGTTTCTCAGGAAGAATATTGTCCATGGAAGGGCAAAGGCAGAGTGTACTAAGATTATCCCGTAGAAGTGGTTGTAAAGTCCTAAATCTCTGAAGAGCTTTAGGAGGGGAATTATGACTGCCTGCTGAGGAACAACTTGGATTGCAACTAAAGTTAGAAAGAGCATCGTTTTAATCGGAAAGCTGAAGGAGGTAAAGCCGTAAGCTGCCATGCCTGCTATCAGTAGTGGCAGAACAGTGGCAAAAGTTGCTATTATTATGGAGTTTAGGATGTTTCGTGAGAAGCCTTTAGTCAGCACATCTACATAGTTTTCTATCGTGAAGTGGGCATTCTTTAGAATCCACCATCCGGTGACAACTTCGCTGAAAGGCCTAATCGATGCCATGATCAGACCAAAAAGAGGAATCAAAAGCAATATGCCAATTGTCCATGCAATCATGTTTATCGTTATCTTATACTTTCTGCTGACTTTAGTCATTAAACTTCCCTCCTCTCTTGTATCATTCTCTTAAGCATTCCAATTGAAAATACGAAGACTGCTACTGTTAGGAAAGTCGCTACAGCGGCTGCAAAGCCCCATCTATATCTGAAGAATGCTTCGTAGTATACTAAATATGCCAACACCGATAGATAGAGTGGTATAGATTCACCTGAGAGAACGAATATCAAATCGAAGACCTTTAAGATATATATTGAGCTCATTGTGGTAACTACTATTAGAGCTGGCTTTAAAAGAGGTAAAATGACATATCTGAATTTCTGCCATGGATTTGCACCATCAATTATGGCTGCTTCGAGTATTTCTCTGTCAATTCCCTCAAGTCCAGCAAGAAATACCGTAGTTGAAAAACCTAACCAAGCCCAGAGAGAACCTAACAGAACAAAATATATTGCAGTTGAGGGGTCTTGTATCCATGCTCTTGGAGAGCCCCCCAGAAGTTCAAGGACTTTGTTAACAATTCCAGAACGTGGATCCAAGAGTAGCATCCAAACTATACCAACAACGGTTAAAGGCATGACCATTCCGAGCATAACAATACCTCTCAGAACATTTCTCCCAACGACTTCTTTATTGTGAAGGAGTATTGAGAATCCCAAACCTGAGAGGGTTGTGAGTGGTAAGAAAGTTATGAATAAGAAAGCATTATTCTTGATTGAAGTCCGGAACAGCTCATAATCGAGCATCTTTTCATAATTCTGTAAGCCAACAAACTCAGGAGGTGTAAATCCATCCCACTTAAAGAAGCCTAGGTAAAATGTATTCAATATTGGATACACGATAAAAATAAAAAGGAGTATAAAGGCGGGCGTCATCAGGATAAAAAAATCTTTAGTTAGATAATCCTTCCGTCCGCCCATTTACTTCACCTCAGCTCGTATAATAATCTTTTGCCTGCTTCTCTAACTCTTCAGCAATCTTCTGGTAGTCATCGGGATTTGCCCATAACCTAAAGAGTGCGTCCCAAATGACCGGCTGGAATCCACTCGGTACGTTGTCGTCTAGATCAGGAACCACTATAGAATCTTTCATAATCTCAACTACTCTGTAGTCTGCTGGATCATATGCCTCTTTTGGAACTGCTAAGTTTGGAGCAAGGTAGCCTTTCCCCTTACCATTATCTCTTGGTATTCTGGTCCTGCAAACCATTCTGCAACCTTCAATGCTGCCTCTTTGTGCGGAGCATTCTTTGGAACTATAACCCAGTCACCACCAGCAACAATTGCTTGTGGAACGTCATTAATCTTCGGGAATGGTATTAAGTCATAATCAACACCAGGCTTATATCCTTCGCTCTGGAGCATTAAGTTGATCCAGTTGCCCATGAAGTACATGGCAACTTCTCCCTTTCCTAATCTTGCCACTTGAGCTTCCCACTTCTCACCAATTGCAACTTTGGGGTCGCCATAGCAACCTTGCTTGAGGAGGTCGCTTATAATCTTAAATACCTCGAGAACCTGTGGATCTGTCCAAGAAACCTCGTGCTTCATGAGCTTTTGGTGAAGTTCTGGACCACCAACTCTAAGGAGAACAGCTTCAAAGACATCACTCAATGGCCACTTATCAGCGGCACCGCTTGCCAGAGGTTGGATTCCTTTGCTCTTCAATACATCACATACTTGTTTGAGTTCGTCTAGAGTCTTTGGAGGCTCAAGGTTGTTGTCCTTAAAGACATGAACATTGTACCAAATTCCGGGCTTTGCCCATGCTTTAATTGGGATTCCATAGTAAACGCCATTCAGATTAACTGGATCAAGGAGGTTTTGCATAATTTGTCCAGAATACTTGTTTACGATTGGAGTTAGATCCTCAAGCTGGCCTTTTTGGCCAAGTTCCTTTATCAAGGCGGGCCATGGGAGAATTGCAATATCAAAGTTAGGTGAACCAGCAGCTAATTCGCTTAAAACAGCATCTCTAAGTTTTGATTGCTGAACATATTTAATTTGTATGTCTTTATGAGCTTTGTTAAACTCTTCAACAGCTTTCATAAATGCCTCTCCTTCACTACCACCCCACTGACCATAGACTATTACTTCAACAGGCTTAACCTCTGTGGGTTTTTCTGTTGTTGTAGGGCTTGGTGAAGTTGTCTCCTTTTGGGAAATACACCCTGCAATGACTACACCAAGCAAAAGCAAACTCAACAACAATGCCAATTTTTTAACATTACGTCTCATGTATGGCACCTCTTTAATGTTTGTTCATCAGTGTTGTTTACTCTTAGTATATTTATATTTTTCGGAGCAATGCTCTCTTATTTATAAAAGATAAGAGCAAAAATATTCTTGGTAAATATCAAGAAAATGCTGTCAAATTTTTCTAGAATGTATATAATTCAAGTATGCAATTTAATAAAAATAGATTTTGCAAAAAACTTTTTATATAATCAGTGCCAAAAATGTCTGGAATATTATATACTAAAAGTAAAAGGTGGTAGCTTATGTTCGAAGTCAAGGAGCTTAAGGAAAAAACAATTGATGAGTACTCTAGTATTGTTGGAGGAAATGTAATAGAAATGATAAAGAGAAAAGCTGAGAAACTTGAAGGATCATCTATTGCGAATGTAAATTCAACAGCTTATGGTGGAGGAGTTGCTGAGATACTTCATAACTTGATACCTTTGATGAGAAGTCTTGGGATTGATGCCAGATGGTTTGTGATTGAAGGAACAGATGAATTTTTCAAAGTTACCAAGTCTTTCCACAATGCTTTGCAGGGAAATAAAGAGCTTAAGCTCACAGAGGAAATGAAGAAGCTTTACCTTAGCGTCAATGAAAAGAACTCAAAGGATTTTGATTTGAGTGTTTTTGACTATGTTGTTGTTCACGATCCACAGCCAGCTCCTTTAATAGAGTTCTATGAGAAAAAGAAGCCCTGGATTTGGCGCTGTCATATTGATTTAAGCGATCCAAACATAGAATTCTGGGGCTTCCTAAGACAGTTTGTTGAAAAATACGATCGCTATATCTTTCATATGCCGGAATATGCACAGAGCGACCTCGATAAAAACAAAGTTGTTATAATGCCGCCTTCAATAGACCCTCTTAGTGAAAAGAACATTGAACTAAAGGAGAGCGAAATTCTAAAAATCTTGGAAAAGTTTGATGTAGACCCAGACAGACCCAAGATAACCCAAGTTGCAAGATTTGATCCATGGAAGGGAGTATTTGATGCAATTGAAGTTTACAGAAAAGTTAAGGAGAAAATACCTGACGTTCAACTTTTACTTGTCAGTGCAATGGCACATGATGATCCAGAAGGATGGATATATTTTGAGAAAGTTCTCAGAAAAGTTGGAGAGGATTATGATGTAAAAATCCTCACAAATCTCATTGGCGTTCATGCTAAGGAAGTAAACGCCTTCCAGAGAGCAAGTGACGTTGTTCTTCAGATGTCAACAAGAGAGGGCTTTGGATTAACAGTCAGCGAGGCAATGTGGAAAGAGAAGCCAGTGATAGGCAGGGCAGTAGGTGGAATTAGGCTACAAGTAGTTGATGGTGAAACGGGATTTTTAATTAAGACAGTTGACGAAGCAGCAGAAAAAGCACTTTATTTGCTTAAACATCCAGAAGTTGCAGAGAAAATGGGTAAGAAAGCTAAGGAAAGGGTTAAGGAGAACTTCCTAATAACAAAGCATTTAGAAAGGTATTTAGACCTTTTTAGCTCATTTATTCAACAGTGATGAGAAATGGAGATAAGTGAAAAGGTCTTGACAATGCTCACAAGGCTTGGCTTCACAAAATATGAAGTTTTAACTTACTGGACACTATTGGTCTATGGTCCAAGTACTGCAAAGGAAATTTCAGAGAGAAGTGGAATTCCATATAACAGAGTTTATGATACAATAGCCTCATTAAAAGCAAGGGGATTTGTGAGTGAAATAGAGAGCTCTCCAAGAGTTTACGTTGCTTTTTCACCTTCAATAGCCTTTCTTAAGTTCAAAAAAGAAGTTGATGACATCAAAAAACAGCTCGAAGAGGAACTAAAAAAAGTCAAAGTAAAGGAAGAGGAAAGACCTGGCATCTGGAGGACTAAGGATTTAGACGAAGCCGTGGAGATGGTTAAAGAATCGCTGGACATTTCAGAGTACGAGGTAATTCTTGTGGCTCCTGAAAAATTCTTAGAAGAGATTGAGGGCAATATTAAAAATGCTCTAAAAAGAGGCGTTACAGTATCTCTCTACACTGAGGAAAAGATAGATTTGTCCGATTTCAGCAAACTTGGGAATCTGTTTGTAAGGAAATTCCACAAGCTTAATCACTTTATTGGAATGTTTGACGGTAGAGAGGTCATAGATATCCAAAATATAGGCTTTAGGCCCAGAAATCCGCCGAGCTTTAAGGCAACTTATCCAGAAATCATATTCTCACAATACAGTTTTATCAGAGAGGCGTTTAAGGAATCCACCTTGATACTTGAAGATATAAACCGCAAGGATGATTTACGCTTTTTCACGACTTTTCATGCTGTGGACGTGATAAGACGGCATTTAAGCGATAGCAACATTTATGCAGAGATTATTGCTAGAAATTTGACAACAGGGGAGATTGAGGATCTTAAAGGAAGGGTAGTAGGCTATACCGTGGCAATGGAGGAGGGCATAGATAATTTTGATTTGGAGACTGATAAGGGAATATTCAAGATTGGTGGGATGTTTGCAGTTTTAGAGGATTATGAAACTACAAGAATTAAGCTTATATTGACGTAAGGTGGTTTATATGATAGCGATTGCAACTTTTACTGACCCTCGGCCGACGGCTCTTTCAGAAGAACGTGAGAAGGCTTTGATGGAAAAGCACAAAGCTTTGATTGAAGCTTTGAAAGAATTTGAAGTATTGGATGTCAATGCAGAGCTGAGAAAGTACGAGGCACTTGAAAAAGGAGAAAACTTTGGAATTGATGATAAAGAGGAAGTGCTTGAAGCGGCGAGAATTATAAGCTCAAAAGGTGTGAGCGGAATAATTCTCGGCTTGTGGCACTGGACCGAGAGTAATCTCATAACCCTTTTGGCTAAAGAGACGAACAAGCCTTTGCTTTTGTATGCGGATGATGATCCAGCATGGGCTGGAACGACTTGCATAACCTCTGTTGGAGCCTCACTCTGGGAAAGTGCTGTAAACTACTATGCTCTTCATCACACGAGACTGAAAGGCGATGTTGAGAAAGTCAAGGCATGGGTTAGAGCAGTTGAGGCAGTATCAAAGCTCTCCAAGAAGTCTCTCCTCATCTGGGGGGCACCATATACATTGGGAATGGAACACCTAATGGACGATTTGCCAAGACTAAAGCGCTTCATCGGAGATTTCTTGATGATTGACCAGTACTTAATTGTCAGAAAAGCTGACGAGATGCTGAGCGACGAAAAACTTAGGGTTAAAGTAGAGGAGTTCTACGACTGGCTCACTTCAAAAGCTAAAGTAAAGTTTGACAACGTTATGTTGACTCCAGAAGCTCTGAGGAGGCAGATAGCTATCTATTTGGCAGCAAAAGACATTTGGGAGCAATATAAAAATGAGGTTGCGGGAGTTTCAATTAAATGTCAGCCAGAGCTGAGTGAGATTTATGGAGTTACAGCTTGTTTAATTCCAGCACTGTTTCCATTCAGCTTGGATGCAAAAGGGGAGAAGCCAGTGATTCCAGCCACTTGTGAAGGGGACATTAAGGGGACCATAAGCTCAATTCTGCTGTTCTACTTGAGCGGAAAGCCACCTCTTTTTGGGGACATAAAGTATGTGGATGATGAGCTCATTTTGATAGCAAACTGTGGAGCCTCTTCGCTTTATTATGCAAAGCTGAGCGAAAATCCGGAGGAAAATCTAAATGCAACGACAATACAAGGACAGTGCCAGGGAAAGAGCGGAGGTGCTTTGACATACAGAACTCCGAAGACAACTCTTACGATTGCAAGACTTGTTAGGATTGATGGGGAATATTACCTGCTTTACTTCCTAGGTGAAGGGATCGAAATAACTGAAGAAATTGAGAAAAAGCTTAAATGGGGCAAGCAGTGGCCTCACACAGCTGTGAAAAACCCTCTTGACAAGGAGAAATTCATTGCAGTTATGGGTGCAAATCACCTCTCTGCTGTTCCGGGAGACTACACTACCGAGCTTAGATTCATAGCTAAGCTTTGGGGAATCAAAGCTGTTAACTTAGCAGACGAGAAAGATGTCAAAGAGCTTTTGGAAAAGGTATGATTTTTATATCCCCTTTCTTAATTTATTCTGATGAGCCATGTATAAGGGATTAGCTATAATTTTTGGCTTTCTCTTTCTAGGCGAAGTCTTGGTTAGGATCTTAAGTCTCCCGATTCCTGGCAACGTTGTAGGGATGATTCTCCTCACTTTAGCGTTGGTTTTCAACGTTGTTAGGCTTGAAGATGTTGAGAAAGAGGCGGAGCTGTTAGTGAGGAACATGAGCATAATGTTCATTCCTCCCGGAGTCGGTATAGTTTTATATTGGGGGTTAATCAAAAGCCAAGCAGTGCCAATTTTTGTAGCTTTAATAGTGAGCTTCTTCGTAACAATGGTTCTGACAGCTAAGCTTGTTGAATTCTTAAGGAGGGAAAGAAAATGAACAGCTTTGGAATCTTTCTAACTCTAGCCTTATTCTACTTATTCTCAAAGCTCTACCAGAAAAAGAGGGCTTTCTACTTGAATCCCGTTCTTCTCTCGATACTCTCAATTGCTATAATTTTAAAGACTTTTAACATAAGCTATCAGACTTACATGGAAAGCGCACAAATACTGAGTTTTCTTCTTGGCCCAGCGGTTGTTAGCTTAGCTATTCCCTTATACAAGCAGAGAGACATTATTAAAGCTTATGCTCGTGAGATAGGAATTGGGATAGCCTTTGGAGGAACTCTAGCAATTTTGAGCGCATTTTATGTTGCAAAGCTTTTGGGAGCAGAAGAAATAGTTCTGCTCAGCATTGCTCCTAAGAGCATAACTACAGCAATAGCGATTGGAGTTAGTGAGAAAATAGGAGGCATACCAGCTTTAACAGCTGTTCTCGTTATTTTGACTGGAATAATGGGGAATGCTATTGGTGTTGAAGTGTTAAATCTGGCTAGGGTTAAAGATAAGGTGGCGAGAGGATTGGCCATGGGGGTTACTTCTCATGGCTTGGGAACTGCTAGGATAATCCTTGATGATGAGCTTGCTGGAGCAGTCAGCGGATTGGCGATGGCATTAAATGGGATTTTCACTTCTGTAGTTCTTCCGTATCTCATCAATATCCTCAAGTAGGCACTCACTTATTTTAAGCCTGTCTTGGGCATCCAAGAAAAGTGTGAAGTCCCTCTTCGCAATTCTGTCGTCTATGGGAGCATGCTCAACAAGAAAAGCTATTATTTCAGCTGTGCTGTAAGGAACTTTGATTTTAAGCTCATCAGCTTTCTTGAACAGCTTATCTGGGATTGTGAAGATGTCTTCGCCTTTTTTCACTTCGATGCTAATCTTTGAATTTATCTGCTCCCAGATGATAAGGGTGTTTCTAGCTTTCTCAATCTTTTCCAAGGCTCTGTGCTCAAGAATGCTGACATTAGCTCTACTTGTGCCTAAAAGCTCGGCTATTTCACTCTGCTTTAAGCCTTTGGCTCTAAGCTGTAATATTCTAATCTGTTGTTCAGTGAGGAAGCTCTTCATTTTAAACACCTTAATTTAACATCACAATAGCTATTAAAAAATTTTTGGCAGTGATGAAAATAGTGTTGGGAGCATCTTCATTTTACTTTTTATTTCGTTCGTTAGATTTATAACTTGATTAAGAAATATTTTCTATCTGGTGGTTGGCAGATGCCAGATCCATTTACTGCAATGTTGTTTGGAGCACCAGCTTTCTATGTAGCGGTGAAGGAGTTTTCAACATGGTTTCAAAAAGAGTTTGAGAGGGACATCAAGCTTGGAAAAGGTGTAAACTTTATCAAAATGCCTTTCTCAGACTTTGGCTACAACATCACTCCTAAAGACCGTCGGAACACCAAGGTTCTCGTTAAACATGCTGTGAGGGTGAAAGTTAAAACTGCGGTGGAGTACTATGAGGATGGAGCACTTCCAAGAGGTGTGAGTTTCATAATGGTAGACAAAGAAGGGCGTGTCTATCAGGGGAAGCTTGCAGCTGAAAAGAGGAGGGGTATTCTGCGTTCTAAAACCATAGTCAAGATAAAAACCTCGCCTAAAGGAGGGAGACCTGTTATTAGGAACATTAAGGATATAGACGAGCTATATTTAAGGGTAACAAAGAGGTATGAGGATCTTGCAGATGAACTGAAGTCCGATAAGAAATACTACGCAATAGTGGGAGCTAGAAAAAATGGGGTATTTACATTTAAAATACGAAAGCCGTAGCGCTTTTCTTTATTAAAACCTTGGATTGAATTCTAGCATAATTTTACGTGCAGGGAAAATGAACAGTGGGACATAACACCCGATATTATCCCATAGTTACGGAGAGCTTGCGCTCAATAAGTCGAAATTCATTAACAAATTTACCCAGAATGGCTTTCCTAGGAGAAGAAATGAGTACTATACTAATAGAGTTCTGGTGGTCCCGCGGCCCGGATTTGAACCGGGGACCTGCGGATCTACAGAACAGAGCTGACGGAGCGCTCCATTCTCTGATTGACGTCCGGAGGGCGTGGCAACACTACAAAGAGGATTACGCAGCGTGGCTCCAAGCCAGCCACGATGAGAGGACATACAAGTCATATCTCTCCAATCTCGAGAGATTCTTCGCCGCCCACCCGCACGTGACCACCGGGAACATAAGGACCCTACTAGAAAGGGAATACACCCGTCACAAGGCTGTTGCTCTAAGGACTTTCGTGAGGTACCTCTACGAGACGGGAAAGATCGGCCTCGAAGACTATGAGCGGCTGAAGAGGAACATACCTCTTTACAGCGGGGGAGTAGATACGCACTTCTACTCGGAAGACGATATAAGGAAAATATACGAATACTTCTCTACGAGAAAGTCGGTGAAGTATCAATTGTTGTTCCTTACAGCCCTTTTCTCGGGCCTAAGGCGGAACCACGTCATAGAGTTCCTCAACAAGTTCGACCCTTCGACAGAGGTCAATATCAGCAGTGGCTGTGTAAGATACCCGTTGTTCGTGAAAAAGGGAAACAAGGCGGCTTACTGGGTATATCTACCGAAGTGGTTATCGGATGAGCTGAAAAAGCACAAGGACGAGCTCAGGCTCAACACGATGACCCTCGAGAAGAAGGTGAAGGACAAGCTGAGGTTCAGGAGCATAAGGAAGTTCTTCTTCACGACTGCAATTGAGATTGGAGTGCCGGACGGGGTCATAGACTTCATCCAGGGCAGGAGTGCCCGCAGCATCGGGGCAAAGCACTACCTCGACAAGACCCGCATCGCGGACAAATATTATCCAAGGATTGCAGAAAAGCTCGAAAAGATTCTGGAGGTGAGAAAATGATTTCTAGTGAGGAGGTCAGGGAAGCTTACGAGTTCTTCTCACAAAAGTCACTCGAAGCTCCTTTCCTTCTAATAGCTTTCTCGGGTGCGAGAGCTTCGGATTTACGGGAGATGCTAGAAAGCTTCAACTCAAAAATGCTCTATGAATTTCAAAAAGGTTTTGCTCGATATTTTCTTTACTCGAACGGCAGGGTACTCTACGTCTACGCTCCTACAAAAGTTCTTGAGGCCGCGGCAGAGATTAATCCAAATACACTGACTAGGATTAGGTACAAGAAAGTCGCACCGAGGTCGCTGAGATTGTGGTTTGCAACGCTGGCTCTGAGATTAGGAGTTCCAGAATGTGCGATCAACTACATGCAGGGGAGGCTTTCCTACCTCACCACCGAGGAGAAGCGATTTCTGAACATAGTAAGTCTCTGCGATAGGTATTATCCTGCGATCGCAGAGACGATTGCACAAATGATTGGAATGAAACTGTGAACTTTCTTTACTTTTTTACCATATTAACTATTGTGACGCAAAAATTTTTGAAAACTGTAATGTATTCCAATATTGGCTATTCAAGAATTGCACGAGAGCCCGAGAGGGTTGTTGGCACAGCAAGAGACAAACGAGACTAGAGCTAGTGGTTCAACTACTTGCATTTCCAGCAAATTGTTTGCTGATTTCAGCTTTTACTCTTTCAATATTTTCAAGTACATAATCCCACGTCACAACAATCAGATCATCCTGTTCCTCATTGAAAGCCTTCAATGCTCTTTTTTCCTCCTCATTCAAGTCTTCGAGAAGCCCTATAATTATCATGTACCGCACATCCTTGTTATCCCCCAGTATCTCCTTCCACTCCGAGACCTGCTTCAAAGCCTCCTTCAACCGGCTGGACTTTCTCTTCCCTATAAACGGCTTATATGCAGGAGGTTCTATTTCAACATAGATTTCTTTATCCTCTCTTGTCTGAATATAAAAGTCCGGTCTTCTCACGATTTTTCCCCGGAGCGTTGGCTGTTTCTCTATTCTCTTTGCACCGGGCCACAAGAAAAACTTGTACCTTGTGAGCAGGTTCTGAAACACCTGCTCGTCAGCTTCGGTGATATGTACTGCACTTCTGACTTCCTCTTCTATCTTGGTGATGAGTTTCATGTACATTTCGAAGGCTTCACGTTTTGCTTTTTCATCTACAATTCTCCGATAGCTATCTGTGATTATCTCATAGAGGCTGCTGAAAAGTGCGAAGTAGAAGTCAGACTCGGCGTGGGACAGTGGGTCAATCTCTCTAAGGAGGATAGAAACGTCCCCAAAAATCCACGCGAAGGGGATATGCTTGACGTATCGTTGCCTCCCAATTATCCAGTATATTCCGCAGTCTACTACCTTTACTTCTGCCTCTTTTCCCACCTTCATTGGGATCATTTCATCAGCTAATATGAAAACTGCTGCGTCCTTAGGGAGCTGGTTTCTGAATCTCTTACTGAACTCCTTATGAGTAAAAACAAGCCTCCACAGCTCTGTGTACCTTCCATTTACTACAAACGCAGCACTAGTGCCTAAGATGCCGAATATCTCTTCCTCTACTTGTTTTCCTGTTCTCCTGACTTTTATAGAAATCCTACTAGCTCGCTCTCGGTGAAGTTCGAATCCCACCTTACCGTTATCGTCAATATAGACCACACCTTTGAAGCCCGTGTAGAGCATATATTGTGGAAGCAAGAGTCTCCTAAGTGCTACTGGCACTTGAGTTGCCAGGACTGACAACTTGTTGAAATACTGCTTCAGTCTACCCTTAATTTCCCTAATTTCTTTATCATCGGGTTGAGCGTTCATCAACTAATTTTTGGTACTTTTTCGCTATTAACGTTTTTCGTGGCTAGTGTTTTTTCTGCACCACCTCACCTACCCCTCCCCACAACACACCGCAACGCACCACTTCTCACTACAACACCCCACATCTCACCACAATATGTTATATTTTTGCAATAGAAATATTACCTATCGGAAAATTTATAAGTTAAGAACGCAACAAATTATAATTGGGGGTGGGCTGACATGTCGGGCAAAATATATGTCGATGTTGTGAAAAGCCCAGCCCTGCTTATTGTGCCGCCAGTGGAAGAAGTGCTCGAGTTCTTCGAGGGCGTTGAGGGAGTAGTAGTACTCGCAAACCCGAAAAAGAGACAGATTGTATTGAAAAAGCCCCGCGGCGGAGAAGAAGCACGCAAGGTGCTCTTTGACGAGGACAGCTTGTGCCACATTGTGCCGATCACAAAAGAAGCAGAGATTCTTGGATTGAAGAATGAAGGAGAGGCAGAGAGCGAGCTCAAAGATAATTCTCTGGTCTTCAAGTTTTCCTCCTGATTCTATTTTTCTTGGAGGTTGTTACTATGTGCAAGCGTAACAACTATATCGCTCATCCGCATGCACCCTGATGGAGGTGATAGGATGAGCATAGTTGAGGTCGTTGCCGAGAGAGTTATGACTGAAGGGGAGATCTACTGTGGGGATTACATAAGAGTCCCCGGCGAAGTGCTGAAAGAGCTCGCCGAAGAGCTCAACCTGCCTTTGAACCATCTAACGCGACTCCTCAATCAGAAAGAACTGCTGAGAAGGCAGTATCTCATCAAAAACTCCCGCGGGAAATTCTACATCTTCGAGAAGTCGAAGGTCGAGGAGATTGTAAAAAGCAAAAGAAACACAAGGTGATGTCAAAATGATAGGGGCAGGCACGCTCAGAGTTATTCTCGATTCAACTTTTTATAACATTTTCGGCCGATTAAGGGAGCTCAAGAAAAGAGACACAATTGCAGCATTGCTTTTCGGAGACGTTGAAGGAAAAGTACATGCGAATCAGGTTCTCAAGGAGTTCATCGAGACGCTCAAGTCTGCAGGCTCAACGGAAGTTCAAGTTGGAGCGATAAGCAATGAGCAGGTAAGGGAAACGCTATATCAGCTCGGATATTCTGATGATGACACAGTGATAGTTCATGAGTTGGAAAAGATACTGGATGAAGAGGATGTCGTGGGGGGAAGTGATTCCCCCGCTCTCCCCCAGCCGGGGATTGAAAAAGAAGGCATTTCCGCTTCCCCCGAGGCGTGGGGGAAGACAGGGGAAGAGGGGAAGCCGAAGGGGAACCAGGGGGAAGAGTTTTACAAACTGCTTATTAGAGCTATCCACAGTACAGTAGAGCTGAAGAAACCTTATGATGCCCTACCTATTGCTGTGCTGTATACATCAAGCAAGCCACTAACCAGAGCTGAGTTGAATGAAAAAGTCAGAGAACTTAACAAACTGCTCGGCAGGCCATACAAGGAAAAGTCCGTGTCGAACTCGATCAGCAACGTTGTCAAGGATTCAACAATAGTCAGGATAGTAATAGAGAACGGGGTAGAGTATTATTCTCTCATTGACGGAATAAGAAAAGACATTGCCGAGCAACTCATTAAGCTCTATGAACAGGAGCAGGCAAGAGCTGAGCTTTCTGCAGTCTCTGGAGATATGGAGGATCTGATCAAGGCATTCGTGTCTTTCTTCAGGTCTTACGTTGATGACCGCGGCAGGAAAGTCTACATGGACAAAATAGCTGCCTTGCTGACAGAAAAGCCTTCAAGAAGCCTCGAGGTTGATTATTGCCACCTGAACAGTATGAGCCCCGATCTTGCCAAGTGGTTGCTTGAGGATCCGGAGAGAGTTATCTCCGCAGCCGAAGATGCCCTGAGACTTGTGTTGCAAGAAGACTTTCTCCAAGAGGAACCCGGAAGTTATCATGTCCGCTTCTACAACCTTCCCGCAACACTATTGCCAAGAAACGTGGGCAGCGCACAAATCAACAAGTTCATCCAGGTCGAGGGCGTTGTCTCAAGAATCAGCGAGATAAGACCATATGTTAGCAGGGCCGTTTTCGTCTGTCGTGACTGCGGACACAAGATGATACGTCTGCAAAAACCACATGCCAAGTTCATGGCGAAGCCAGGCAAGTGCGAAGAATGTGGCAGCAAAGACATTGTACTTGACCGTGAAAAGAGTACTTTCATTGATTATCAGCACCTCAGGATTCAAGACGCTCCGGAAAAACTCAAAGGCGGCGAAATGCCCCGCTTCATTGACGCAATCGTTCTTGACGATCTCTGCGAAACAGTCGTGCCCGGTGATCGCGTGATTGTTACTGGCGTCTTGAGAACAATTGAAGAAGGAAACGAGAAGGAACCAATCCTGAAAACTGTGATGATAGTTAACCACATCACCAAGATGAGCAGGGATATCGAGGACGTCGAGCTTACTGAAATAGATATCCAGAAAATTAAGGAAGAGGCAAAGAAACCAGATATAAAAGAAAGGATAATTAACTCGATTGCCCCGAGCATTTATGGCATGAAGGAGGTCAAGGAAGGTCTTGCTCTCGCCCTGTTCGGTGGAGTTGAGAAACCCCTGCCAGACGGCACAAGAATCAGGGGAGAAACGCACATATTGCTCATCGGAGACCCGGGCAAAGCCAAGTCTCAGCTACTTCGCTTTCTTTCAAACGTTGCACCGAGAGCTGTCTATGCCTCAGCGGAAGGAGCCTCGAAAGTTGGATTGACGGCTGCAGCAGTCAAGGACGAGTTCACGGGAGGATGGATTGTTGAGGCGGGAGTTATGGTCTTGGCTGACCGCGGTCTTGCTATAATTGATGAGCTGGACAAGATGAATGACAGCGACAGAAAAGCGATCCACACAGCAATGGAGCAGGGAATCGTGACGGTTAATAAAGCGGGCATCTCGACAACACTCAATGCTAGGGCCACTGTGATTGCAGCGGCAAATCCGAAGCATGGGCGCTGGAATCCGATGAAATCCTTCGCAGAGCAGATAAACCTTGGTCCTACCCTACTGAGCAGGTTCGACTTAATATTTGTGCTCATTGACGACCCTGATGAGGACGAGGACAGAAAGCTGGCGAGGCATATTCTCAACAGGGACAGTAAAGACTTCGAGGCTTACAGAGAAGCTTATGATCCAGAGTTTCTCCGCAAGTATGTAGCGTATGCCCGCAAGTACATTCACCCGAAATTGAGTGAGGAAGCAAAGCAGATTCTTGAAGAATACTTTGTGAAGTTAAGAAAGAGGGTAAAGCAGTTGGACGATGATGGAATTCGCCCAATTCCAATCACAGCGAGACAGCTAGAGGCCTTGATTCGATTAAGTGAAGCCCATGCAAGGCTGCATTTACGTGATACCGTAACTGCTGAGGATGTAGAAGCAGCAATTAGACTCATGGAATACACGCTCAAGCAAATTGCCATGGACGAGAGCGGGGTCCTGGATGTTAGCATTATCGAAGTCGGCAAGAGCAGCAGTGAAATTAACAAGATTGAAAGAATTGAGTGGATTATCAAGCAACTTGATAATGGGGAAGGGGCTCCTGAATCGGCAGTAATTAATGAGGCTGGAGTATGGAAGATAAGTGAAGAAGAAGCGAAGAAGATTCTTGATAGGCTTAAGGAAGAGGGCAGAATTTACGAACTGAGGCCTGGGCACTACAGGCTACAGGAGGAAATGTAGATCCTTTCCCTCCATTTTCAATTTCTTCCAATTTCTTCCATACAAAAATGTCATCTAAGCTTCTATGTTTCAGAGAACAAGGAAAAACCTTAAGATAGGACGTGAATCATTAGTATATGATGAAGGAAGTGAATTCATACCAAGTGACTTCGTCTAACATAGTGACACGTACTGCGCCCCCAGCTATAAACAGGAGTAGCTTGAACGACTTCAAGCGAAAAATTGTCTCTGTTATGATTAATGATATGCTCAAAGTTTTTCTCAGAAATGCCTACTATAAGCGCCCTATCCTAGTTCTCAGCCACGACTCGGTTTGTATTCATTTCGACAGAACCTTTTACGTTTTCAAAGCTGAGGTAGAAAAGCTCTTGGAGAAGTGGGCAAGTTTTTCGCAGGCACTCTCGATAATTGAGCTCACTCCTGTTACAGCAAACAAAATCATTCTGACAGAGTTTTATGTCAAGAACCCTTGGGAAGACTTCTTATCTGAGTATAACTCTGTGGAAGCGCTCCCTTTCACGGGGAATGAAGCTCGCAAGTTCTCCGAGAGAGAATTAAGTGAGATCCGCGAAAAGCTACTTCACTCAAGCGGTGCTCTCTTCAAGCTGGAGTGCTTGAGCAGTGTGAACAGAAAGCATTTTGCGCTGAAGCAAAATCTTTTCATCCCGCTCGAGAAGAGCTTGGAGTTTTTGTAAAATTAGAGAATGTCTAATTAACGAGAAAATTTTTATAGAAACCCTTTTATTTTGGATGCTACATATTCTTCTATGTCCCTGTGGGGGGGGAATGAGCGAAAAATTTGAGCAGAGTATGTTTGATTACCTCAAAGCAATACAGAAGGGAGAGGATATTCTTGTTGAGTATACCTCAAACGAGCCGATACACTTGATATTTTACATTCTCTTGAAGTATGCAAAGCAGAATAACATACCCGTGTTAATAGTTGACGCCGTGGATCAACTCCATGTCCTCAAGGCGCATCTCGAGCTGGCTGGAATTGATACTAGGATGATTGACGAAGTCCAAGTAATAAAACTCGGAGGCATTATAACGACAGGAAAAGTTCTTGGCAGAGTTGACTTGGAGGAGACTACTCCAGTCTGGAAGAAGCACTACGATGAACTGCTGAAGAAGGTTCACTCTGATTACACTCTGAGGGTAATCGTGGGTATAGATAAAGTACTCCCGCTGTATGAGGAGACTCCAGCGAGGCTGGAAGCATTCTTCGGATATGCAATCCGCCCATACTTGGGGGATAAGAGCAGAACATCAATATACTTCTTGAACACTGACATTGTAGGTAGGAATGCGGTCTTGGAGTTCGAGGAG